>NC_018526.1:1320591-1650739 GCF_000294495.1 Streptococcus suis S735 | reverse complement strand
GGCCTATCGCAGCCTTCAATATGTCACGTTTCGTGTCCGATGAAAACACCAAGTTATTGGAAGCTATCAGCTCAGCAGAGTCGTTTGATGATAAGAAAAACGTTGAGAACTATAAGGCTTGGCAAAAATATGCTCACGAGCAAGCATTTGCTATTCCAACGTTTGAGTCAGAAAAAATTACTGCTGTTAATAAACGTGTGAAAAGCTATGATACAAAATACGGCTCAGCTTCGGGTACAGGTCTTGCTTATGAGGGTATCGAATTGACAGCTGATAAGGGTGTAGTGGCAGAATAATTTGTTAGAAGACAATAGAATCTGAAAAAGCCAATTTGATTGGCTTTTTTCAGATTGCTATTGGAATTTTCAGATAATTGTGGTATAGTAGACTCAGTACACTCAGTACACAAAAATGAGTCCCTACTAACAAAAACTCAAGATGAAGAACATTAACCTACTCAATTCCTAATTGAGACAGTGATAGGGATGGTCTTGATTTATGATTGGATATAGGTACATTTTTTACTTCTGGGTAATCGCTATCAAACGATAATTTGGTAGAAATATGTTATTCTAGAGTAGTTATATAAAGTCAGTTAATCAAACGTTATATGAACTTGATAATCGTAAGGCTATTGAATTGATTGAGCTTGATTAGCTGGCACATAAAGGAGGAAAAAGCGTGGCTACCGAAAAACCGCTTTTAGACATTAAAGATTTACACGTCGGTTTCCGTATTGGAGATGATTATTTTGACGCTGTTGACGGTGTTGACATCTCATTGCAAAAAAATGAAATTTTGGCAATTGTAGGGGAATCTGGCTGTGGAAAATCAACTTTGGCAACGACCATCATGGGCTTGCATAACCCTTTGAATACCAAAATCACAGGAAGCATCCAGTACAATGATATGGAATTGATTGGCATGGATGAAGCTAAGTACAATACAGTACGTGGTAATGATATTGGTATGATTTTCCAAGATCCCTTAGCTTCTCTAAATCCATTGATGACGATTGGTGCACAGATTGATGAGGCACTGTTCTATCATACTGATTTGGATGCCAATGCTCGTACAGAGCGAGTTTTGGAACTCTTGGCTCAGGTAGGTATTCCAAATCCTAAGCGGACATTTAAACAGTATCCACATGAGCTTTCAGGTGGTATGCGTCAGCGTATCATTATTGCGATGGCCTTGTCTTGTAAACCGCCAATTATTATTGCGGACGAACCTACAACAGCCTTGGATGTTACAATTCAAGCACAAATCTTGGATCTCTTAAATGATATTCAAGCGGAGACAGGTTCTGGTATTATTTTGATTACCCATGACTTGGGAGTAGTTGCAGAAACTGCTGATCGTGTGGCGGTCATGTACGGTGGTCAGTTTGTCGAAGTAGCGCCAGTAGAAGAATTGTTTACCAATCCTAAACATCCATATACACGTTCGCTCTTGAAGTCAAATCCTCAATCAGGTAGCGAAGGAGGCGATCTTCATGTTATTGAAGGTATTGTGCCGCCGATTACAAAAATGGTTCGTAAAGGTTGCCGTTTTGCTCCGCGTATTCCGTGGATTGGAGCAGAGGCTCATGAAGAGAATCCGAGCATGCACGAGGTAGGTCCAAATCACTTTGTTCGTTGTACCTGCCATGAGACATTCTATTTTGAAGGGGAGGCCTAATAGTGGGATTTATTGAAGTAAAAGATTTAAAAGTCCATTATCCAATTCGTAGTGGCTTCTTTAACCGTGTGACGGACCATGTCTATGCTGTGGATGGTGTTAATATTGAGTTTGAAGAAGGAAAAACCTATGGTTTGGTAGGTGAGTCAGGTTCTGGGAAATCAACCATTGGTAAGGCAATTATCGGTTTAGAGCGTGCCACTTCTGGTCAGATTATCTATGAAGGACAAGATGTAACCAACAAATCACGTGGTAAAAAAGGAAACTTTAATCGTGATGTTCAAATGATTTTCCAAGATTCTCTTTCAAGTTTCAACCCGAAAAAACGTATCTTGGACATCATTGCAGAACCAATTCGTAACTTTGACCGTTTATCTCCAGATGAAGAAAAGAAAAAAGTTCTTCAACTCTTGGATACAATCGGTCTAAATGAAGAAGCTCTGATTAAGTATCCTCACGAATTCTCAGGTGGTCAACGCCAACGTATCGGTGTTGCTCGTGCTTTGGCTAGTAATCCTCGTTTGATTATTGCAGATGAGCCGGTTTCTGCCTTGGATTTGTCTGTGCAGGCACAGGTCTTGAATTATATGAAACGTATCCAAGATGAGTTTAAGCTCAGCTATCTCTTTATTTCCCATGACCTCGGTGTTGTGCAACACATGTGTGATGAATTGTTCATCATGTATCGCGGACGTTTCGTAGAAACAGGAAATAAGAACGATATTTATAATAATCCACAACACATTTATACTAAACGTTTGTTGTCAGCTATTCCAACGATTGACCCACTCAATCGATTGAAGAATAAAGAAAAGCGTTTGGCTGCTGAAAAAGAATATCAAGAAATGCAAGGTCAATACTATGATGAAAACGGTCGTGTGTACGATTTGAGATCCTTCTCAGAAACTCATCAAGTAGCCCTTCCAGAAGGAGGTCAGAACTAAGATGTGGAAAACAGTATTACGTCGTTTACTCATGATGATTCCGCAGATTATTATTTTGAGTGTCATTGCGTTCTTTGTTGCGAAGATGATGCCGGGGGATCCCTTTACAGGATTGATTGACCCCAATATTGATCCAGCAATCATTGAACAAAAACGGATTGCGGCAGGTTACTATGACCCAATCCCTGTTCAGTATTTCCGCTGGGTAGGCAATCTTTTGCAAGGAGATTTTGGTCAGAGTGTTATTTTTAAACAACCAGTTGTTGATGTCATCATGCAGCGCTTGAATAATACAATTGGATTATCCCTCTTGACGATGGTATTGACTTATTTGATTGCACTTCCATTGGGTATGATTGCAGGTCGTTATCAAAACTCACTTGCAGATAAAATCATTGGCGTGTATAACTTCTTGACATTTTCAACTCCAACTTTCGTTTTTGCCATTCTCATGCTCTGGATGTTTGGCTTTAGTTTGGGCTGGTTCCCGACGCGTGGTTCGATTAGTGGAGGTGTGGAAGGATTTGCAGCGACTCTCAGTCGTTTACACCATATGATTCTGCCAGCGATTACAATGGCTATTTTGTCAACAACAGTTACTATTCAATATCTCCGTACGGGGATTATTGATGCTAAGAGTCAGGACTATGTTCGTACAGCTCGTGCCAAAGGTGTTCCTGAGAGAGTTGTTTATAACCGTCATATTTTCCGTAATTCGATTTTACCAATCGCATCTTTCTTGGGCTATGAATTGACAGGATTAATTGGTGGTTCTATCTTTATTGAAAATATTTTCACTTACCCAGGTATCGGTCAGTTATTCTTTAACTCTATTTCTAGTCGTGACTATAGTGTTATCTTAGCTTTATTGTTGGTATTTGGTATGGGTACTTTGTTGGGGACATTGATTTCAGATATTATCATGAGTATCGTGGATCCACGTATCCGTGTGAAATAGAAGGAGGAGTAAGGTGAGTAAAGAAAATAAAAAACAAGTACAATCTGCTTCAACTCCTCCAGGTGGCTTCCGTGTCATCGCGCGGGAGTTTATGAAAGATCGACTTGCATTGACCTCATTAATTATCTTAGTGACGGTTCTCTTAGCAGTCTTTATCGGTGCACTTCTGTTGAATCAAGAACAAGTTATGAAAGTCAACCTTTTGGGACGTTACTTGGAACCAGGTGTTGACGGCTATATCTTGGGGACAGATGAAGGTGGTAAAGATATCTTTGGTCAGCTGATTATCGGCGCTCGTAACTCAATCATTATCGGTTTTACCATTACGATTATTACAAGTATTGTCGGGATTTCTGTCGGTCTGATTTCTGGTTATTATGGCGGTCGTTTAGATGGATTCTTGATGCGTATTGTCGATTTCATCATGATTTTGCCGGTGACAATGTTGATTATTGTTTTCGTGACAGTTATCAAGAACTATACAATCTATCATTTCATTCTCATCATGAGTGCCTTTTATTGGACGGCCAAGGCTCGTCTATTCCGTACAAGGACTTTGTCAGAGGCAAGTTTGGACTATGTAAATGCATCAAAAACATTGGGAACAAGCGACTTTATGATTATGTTCCGTGAAATTTTACCAAACTTAAGTTCATTGATTATCGTTAACTTGACCTTGAACTTTGCGGGAAATATCGGTATCGAGACTTCGTTGACTTATCTTGGTTTCGGTCTGCCATCGACAGTACCAAGTTTGGGTACCTTGATTGCCAATGCTCGCAATGCAGATATTTTGGAAAACAAGACATGGATTTGGTTGCCAGCAGCCATCTTCATCCTTGTGATGATGCTCTGTATCAACTATGTCGGACAAGCTTTCCAACGTGCAGCAGATGCTAAGCAGCGTTTAGGTTAATTGTGAAAAGGGTTCCTTTGGGAACTCTTTTTTCTACTATTTGTCAAGTCCATCAAGGTATTTGACGAAAAATATTTTGAGTTCAATAGTCAAAATAAGGAAATTGTTTTATTTTGGACTAAATTTTAGTGTAAAAAGTGCATACAAAACCAACACCTTATGTTGAAATTTTTTGATAAGGTGTTACAATGATATGGCATAAACAGTTTTACCGATTTTGAGTTGAAGCGTAATCGTAAAGTTTGTTATGCATAATGAGGTAATACATTGTCCGAATGAGACGATGTATGGAGGCAATCGTGTGCGACTTCGTTGAAGTCGTTTGCGATTGTCTTTTTCGTTTCTCATAAAAGTCTGCGATATGGCAAGGATTGGTATGACTGGCTGAAGCGATATTGTGAATGCATTTGAACAGAATCTTTCTAGCGTAGGGATTGCCACGCTTGGTAATGTGTTCCTTAGCGAGGAAGTTACCAGATTCATAGTGTCTCAGGTCAATACCGATAAAGGCATTGATTTGGTTGGCTGACTGAAAACGGCGAATATCTCCCAGTTCACCAATAATACTTGTTGCAGTAGTCTCAGCTATTCCAGGAATAGAGAGCAGAATGTCATATTCAGGTAATGGCTGAGCTAGTTCCACCATTTCGTCTAAGACAGCTTGTCTCTGTTCATAAAGTCTTTGCATAGTAACGGACCTCTTCCAGTATTGGAGAGGTTTTCTTGACGGCACAATAAGATTGATTAGCTAGTGCTATAAGCTTTTCTGCTAAGTAAGCCACACGCTTATCAGAAATCCGTTTTGAAGTGGACAGACGGATGCTCTTTGAGAGTTCATCATTGCTTAACTCAAGCACGAAGTCCTTGCAAGGAAAAGCTATAACTAAGTTCCAGTATTGTTCGCCAGATGGTGTTGACAAGATATTTTCCAATTCAGGGAAAGTGACCTGTAAGACCTTGTGCAGGCGGTTTTTAGCTCGAACAATGTCCTCGGTCAGATTCTGATAGAAACGGCTGAGATCCCGCAAGTTTTGGTAGACTTTTTCTTGGACATACGTCGGTTTACGATTCAGCACAAATTGAGATTGAGCCAGTTTTTCAGCGTCAATTTGATTTGTTTTCCGCACACGCAAGCTATCCAGTTGCTTCTTGGCTTCTAAGGGATTGAGTCGTGTATAAGCGTAGCCATGTTCATCCAGAAAAGCTTGAAGACGACGAGAATAGACGCCTGTTGCTTCAAAGATGATTTCTGGCTTGTGGACGGTTTTCAAATCGCCAAGTAGCCGAGAAAAGCCAATGGCATCATTGGACATGGTGTAGTTATGTACCTTCTCGCCGTTGACTAGAATGGCCACTTCTGAACTTGCCTTACTCACATCAATCCCAAAAACTACTCGCATGATATTACCTCTTTGTCTTGAATGATTCCTTGTTTTAGTGATGTCATTTTCAATACTCGACGTCTGGCGTCCCACATACTTTGATAACATTCTTTCTAAAACAGGTGTCTTGCCAGTTTTTGTTGCGACGTCTAGCGTCAAAAGAGTTCTCGACTTAACAAGACACCTCTACTTTATCATAAAGAAAAAGTAGTGAGTACTTTCTCCCGTCGGAGATTTCCTCACTACTAATCTTAGTATGTTTTTGTAAAATCCGATGTAACAAGCTTGTTTTTTACAGAAAGCAGAAAATGTGGTAAAATGGAGTGATAAAACTATTTGAGGTAACGAATTATGACTGTTAAAATCAATACTAAAGACGGCCAAATCGAATTGACTGATGACGTGATTGCCACAGTTGTTGGCGGTGCTACGACTGAGATTTTCGGTGTTGTTGGGATGGCTAGTAAGTCTGCGATCAAGGATAATTTTCAAGCACTTTTGAGAAAAGAAAATTATTCTAAAGGTGTTGTGATTAAGACCTTGGAAGATGGTCGCATTGCAGTCGATGTTTATACTGTGATGAGCTACGGTGTAAAAATCAGTGAAGTATCTCGCAACATCCAAGAACGCGTTAAGTTCAACTTGGAAAATCAACTAGGTATCTCTGTAGATGCCGTCAATGTCTTTATCCAAAATATCAAAGTCGTAGGAGAATAATTGTGTCTAAAATTACAACTAGTTTATTTCAAGAAATGGTGCAGGCAGCATCAACTCGTCTGAATAAACAAGCCGAATATGTGAACTCACTCAATGTTTTCCCAGTTCCGGATGGGGATACTGGTACCAACATGGGGATGACTATTACCAATGGTGCTAAAGAAGTAGCAGATAAGTCTGCTTCTACTGTTGGAGAAGTTGCGCAAATTCTTTCTAAGGGCTTGTTGATGGGAGCTCGTGGAAACTCAGGTGTTATTACGTCGCAATTGTTCCGCGGTTTTGGTCAATCTGTTAAAGGCAAGGTTGAATTGGACGGTAAGGATTTGGCGCAAGCCTTTCAACATGGTGTAGAAGTGGCTTATAAAGCCGTTATGAAGCCAGTTGAAGGAACAATTCTTACTGTTTCGCGTGGGGCAGCCACTGCCGCTTTGAAAAAGGCAGAAGAGACTGATGATGCGGTTGAGGTCATGCGTGCCACTCTTGACGGTGCTAATCGTGCTCTTAAGAAAACGCCAGAGATGCTTCCAGTCTTGAAGGAAGTTGGTGTTGTCGATTCAGGTGGACAAGGTCTTGTTTACATTTATGAAGGCTTCTTGTCAGCTTTGACGGGTGAGTATATTGCTTCGGAAGATTTTGAGGCGACACCTGCTGTTATGTCTGAAATGATCAATGCTGAGCACCACAAGTCAGTTGCAGGTCATGTAGCGACTGAAGATATTACCTTTGGTTACTGTACAGAAATCATGGTAGCTCTTCGCCAGGGGCCTACTTATGTCAAGGACTTTGATTATGAAGAATTCCGTAACTACCTTAACGACCTTGGGGATTCCCTCCTTGTGGTCAACGATGATGAAATCGTTAAAGTCCATGTCCATACAGAAGATCCAGGTTTGGTCATGCAAGCGGGTCTTCAATATGGTAGCTTGGTCAAGGTAAAAGTGGACAATATGCGTGAGCAACATGAAGCTCAGGTTGAGAAAGTAGAAAGTTTCCAAAAACCGGCTGAACAAAAAGAGTATGCTATTATTGCGGTAGCTGCTGGGGAAGGTTTGACAGAAATCTTCAAATCACAAGGCGTTGACTATGTGATTTCAGGTGGTCAGACCATGAACCCATCAACAGAAGATTTTGTCAATGCTATTGAATTGGTCAATGCCCGCAATGTCATCTTGTTGCCAAACAACAAAAATATCTTGATGGCTGCTCAGACGGCTGCTGAGGTTGCAGAAGTTGCGGTTAAGGTTGTGGAAACTAAGACCCTACCACAAGGTTTTACTAGCTTGCTTGCTTTTGATCCAAGTCGTGATTTGGAAAGCAACTTTGAAGCGATGACGGCATCTCTCGCAGAGGTGAAAAGTGGTAGCGTGACAACTGCGGTCCGCGATACAACCATTGACGGTCTTGAAATCCATGAGAATGACAACCTTGGTATGGTTGATGGCAAGATTGTGGTTTCTAATCCAGATATGATGGAGACACTTGTGGCTACCTTTGATAAAATGTTGGATGAAGACAGCGAAATCGTGACTATCTACATCGGTGAAGATGGTAATGAAGAATTGGCTCAAACTCTTGCTGAACAGCTAGAAGAACAATTTGAAGATGTTGAGGTCGAAATCCATCAAGGAAATCAACCAGTCTATCCATATCTTTTCAGCGTAGAATAAACAAAATCGCAGGCTCTGGCTTGCGATTTTTTCTGTCGACTTGTCTACAATTTCCAGTAGACCTATGACAAACTACTGGGGCTATGGTATAATTAAAGACATGTATAGTCAGAATGAAAATGAATTGATTGCCATTGGTGAGAGAATTGGAAAGGCCTGTAAGCCAAATCAAGTTCTAGTATTATCAGGGGATTTGGGTGCTGGGAAAACAACTCTGACCAAGGGTTTGGCCAAGGGGTTAAAAATTGAACAGATGATTAAGAGTCCTACTTATACGATTGTTCGAGAGTATGAGGGGGCCATGCCGCTCTATCACTTAGATGTTTATCGAATTGGAGATGACCCTGACTCGATTGATTTGGATGATTTTCTCTATGGAGGAGGTCTAACGGTTATCGAGTGGGGAGAATTACTGGATGTCAGTCTATTTGATGACTATTTGCTCATTCGTATAGAGAAAGAGGGAGATGGTCGACGATTGACAGTCGAATCTCATGGAGCTCAAAGTAGCGATTTAGCGAAGGAGTTCCAAAATGTCTGAAAAAGAAGTGTATTTTAGTGAAGCTGAACCAGCTGATGCAGCAGCTTTTATTGATTTTATGAATCAAGTTGCTAGAGAAACGGATTATCTAGTCATGGATGAGACTGGTTTTCGATTTAGTGTTGATGAAATAGAGACCATCTTCGAAGCAGGGATCGAAAATCCTCGTGAATTGTGCCTGTTGGCTAAGGTTGGTTCGGAAGTCGTCGGCGCAATTTCTGTTAAGTCCTCTAAGCAGTTTCGCATTAGCCATATCGGAAATATTTTTATTGCAGTAAAAAAAGCCTACTGGGGTCACGGTATAGGGACGATTTTACTGGAGGAAGTATTGCATTGGGCAGAGGAAATGGATGTATTGAAGCGTTTGGAATTAACGGTTCAGGTTCGCAATCAGGCGGCAGTACATTTATACCAAAAACTAGGATTCAACATTGAAGGAACCCAGATAGGTGGGGCTAGAACAGATGAAGGAGAATGGCTTGATCTTTATTATATGGGCAAGTTAATTGGTGAAGTATGACAATTGGAAAAAAAATATTCTTAATGTCTTTGGCTATTATTGGTTTAACAGTAGGTGCCGGCTTAATATATGGAGCCAGCTTGTTAAATTTTTCTACGGATGCTATTTCGAAAACATTTAAGCAGCTAGATGGAGAAGAAAAAATAACTCCGATTGATGCGACAGAGCCCCTAACTATCCTACTGATGGGGGTGGATATGGACCAAGCGACCCGCGGGGGAGATTGGGAGGGTGGCCGTAGTGATTCGATGATTTTGGTAACTGTTAATCCCAAGACTAAGGAAACCAATATGATGAGCTTGACTCGTGATATTATGGTTGAGATTGCAGAAGCGAATGGGGAGTCTTCAGGAACGGTTGAAAAACTAAATCATTCTTATAGCTACGGACAGGCACCAATGGCCATTGCCACGATCGAAAAGATGATGGATATTAACATTGACCGTTATATCGAAATAAATATGGATGGTCTGGTTGAGCTTGTTGATGCGGTTGGAGGTATTGAGGTAAACAATACTCTTGGCTTCCCTATATCCATTTCGGAACATGAGCCTGCCTACACCTCTATTGTCCAGCCGGGGAAACAGTTGGTAAATGGGGATCAGGCGCTGGTTTATGCTCGGATGCGCTATGATGATCCTGAGGGGGATATTGGTCGTCAGAGACGTCAACGTGAAGTTATAACGGCTATTATAAAAAAACTCCTTCAGTTAGACGGTTTTACCCAGTATAAGAAGATTCTGACTGCCATTTCTAATAATATGCGAACCAACATTGAGATTAGTCCTGTAACAATTCCAAATCTCTTGGGGTACAAGGACTCTGTCTCCAAGTTGAATTCCTATCAGTTGCGCGGTGTGGATCAAATGGTTGATGCAATCTATTATCAATTACCAACCAGTACACATCTATTGGAAATGCAAAATGTTCTGAAAAAATCTATCGGCTTAGAAGAAAAGACCGACTTAGTCACAAACGTGAAGGTCTACGAAGGACAGATGGGATTGCCAAGTCCAATAAACGTTTATGATGCATATACAAATCTCTTGCTGTTAGAAGCAAGTCCATGGGCAGAAAGCTTGGATCCAGAAATAGGGAGTCCATCGGCTACTACGACTGTGACAACAGAAGAGCAGGTAACCGATTTTTCAACAGAGCCAGTACTCGGTGATGAAAACGGGGCACAATAATGTAGTCATTAGTTTTTCTTTTATTACTTTGACGAGCGAGTACTAAAAGCCTATAAAAATAGAGGTTGTTTTCAACCTCTATTTTTATATATTTGGAAATTCCAGATGTTAGGGAGTGTTATTCTCATTCTGGTATTTTTTGAGAATCTGTTGGATTTCTTCCAAGTTTCCTGCAATACTTTGCTGATAGACTCGAGTCTTATATTGTAAGTCAGAAGCCATTTCCTGCAAGGGCTCTTGAAAACTTTGGATAATGGCAAGTTGTTCCTGAATATTGTCCTTGCTCAGTTGAATATCTGATAGAAGTTGTTTGGTTTCCTTTATTTCTTTGGTAATTTTATCCCGATGCGTGACTGCAAGGAAGCTGGCGGTAGCGGCGCTTACGGCTAAAATGATATTACGAAGTTTCATATTATTCTCCTAGATAGAGCTCTTGTGCCAGTTGAGCCAGGGCTGGGAAGTCAGGGGCGTTGGCTTTAAATTGAATGCTCAATCCATCTTGATTGTTAAAGCGTGGTAAGAGATGGATGTGTGTATGAAAGACGGTTTGCCCAGCGGCCTCCTCGTTATTATTAACGATGTTTAGACCGCTAGCTCTAAGTTTTTCTTTTAACTGACGAGCGATGGTTGGCACAACAGAAAAGAGTGTGGCTGCAGCTTCTTCATCCATGTCAAGCACGTTTCGGTAGTGTTTTTTAGGGACAACCAATGTGTGTCCTTTTGTGACCTGAGTGATGTCTAAAAAGGCTAATACTTGGTCATCTTCGTAGACTTTTGAAGCTGGTATTTCTCCAGAAATAATTTTGCAAAAAATACAATCCGACATAATGGCAACCTCTTTCTAGGATTTTTGTTATAATAATTATATCAAATTATAGGAAGAAATGTATGTTAGAAGTAAAAAATGTAACTGGAGGATATGTCAATATCCCAGTTTTGAAAGATGTATCTTTTACCGTTGAGGATGGTCAATTAGTTGGTCTAATTGGTTTAAATGGTGCAGGGAAATCAACGACTATTAAGGAAATTATCGGTCTTTTGACACCCTATCAAGGACAGATTGTAATTGACGGCCTAACTTTGCTACAAGGGGCTGAAAATTATCGGAAGAAAATTGGGTTTATCCCTGAAACACCAAGTTTGTATGAAGAACTAACCCTCAAAGAGCACTTGGAAGTGGTAGCAATGGCCTATGATTTATCCTGGGAGCAAGCTTGGGGACGTGTTGAGCACTTGTTAAAACTGTTTCGCTTGGATGAGAAATTGGACTGGTTTCCTGTCAATTTTTCAAAGGGAATGAAGCAGAAGGTCATGATTATTTGTGCTTTTATGGTGGAGCCGAGTCTGTTGATTGTTGATGAGCCTTTTCTGGGATTAGACCCTGTGGCTATCTCTGATTTAATCGCTCTTTTGGGGGAAGAAAAATCTAAGGGCACTTCAATCCTCATGTCCACTCACGTTCTTGACTCAGCTGAGAAAATGTGCGACTCTTTTGTGATTTTACATCAGGGACAGGTCCGTGCAACTGGAAATTTGGAGGAGCTACAAAGCGCATTTGGTATGGATGGTGCAAGTCTGAATGAAATTTATCTGGCCTTGACGCAAGAAGGAGTGGCTGGATGAAAGAATTGTTTCAACAACGCCGACTAGATTTTTTAAATCGTTGTTCCAAGTATCTGCGCTATGTTCTGAATGACCATTTTGTTTTGGTTCTCATGGTTTTATTAGGCTTTTTGAGTTTGCAATATCGTCAATTATTGTTGTCATTCCCTGAGAATCCGTTGCCGATTGTTTTGGTGGTTATTGCAATCAGTCTACTGGTGCTATTGTCCGGAAGAATTGCGACTTATTTAGAAGAAGCTGATCAAATCTTCCTATTGACCAAGGAAAAAGACATTCTGCAAGGACTCGAGGTTGCAGCCAGACGCACGGTCTTGTTTTGGTCCTCTATACAGGTGGTGGTTCAGCTTGTTTTGTTACCAATCTATTTGAAACTGGGTTTACCGGTGTGGATGATTGTATCTGGTCTTCTTACTTTGTTGGTTTTAAAATGTCTTTTTGTCAAGCGCCAATTAGTGGCTTATCAGTCACAGGGAGTATTGGACTGGTCTAAGGCTATTCAAGATGAACAAAAAAGGAAACAGTCTATTTTACGTTTCTTTGCCTTATTTACAACGGTTAAAGGAATCAGTACGACTGTTAAACCGAGAAGCTATCTCAATGGAATCTTGCGTCTCGTCAAGTCGAGACAGACTTGGTTTTATCTCTACTTACGGGCTTTCTTGCGTTCAGGAGACTACTTGGGCTTGACGATACGTCTACTGTTGTTGGCGATTTTGTCCCTATTTGCCATTGAAGAATCGTGGTTATCCATCGGCCTAGTTTTAGTCTTTCATTATTTGCTTGTCTTCCAGTTGTTGGGGCTTTACAAGCATTATGATTATCAATATATAACACAACTGTATCCTCTGGAGAAAGATTCCAAGAAAATTGGTCTTCAGAATTTGCTTAGAGTGATTTTATATAGTCTATTAGTAGTGGAATTGGGCTTTGCTCTGCTATTTTCTAAAGAGAATGCGATGGTAGTCGTCTTACTTCTCGTGGGGATTTTCTTGCATGAAATATATTTGCCTCTAAAATTAAAAAAATTGATTGACTAAATAGACGAAAATTAGTAAAATAGTAAGGAATTTTTAAAGGAGGAAAGGCATGCAGTTTGATACCAGTGGGCTACAATTACAGTCTATTGCAGGAAATAGTGGCAAAGCGTTTAAAGGCCTACGGTCAGACGGAACGCCAGTCTTTGTGAAGTATGAGATGCCTCCGATAGTGTCTGCTCTTGCGCGTGAGCAAATTACACCACCCGTTTTGTCAGCAAATCGTGAAGTAGGAATGGGGCATCGTGTAGAGCAGGAGTGGTTGAATGGTCGTACCTTGGAGCGTCAAGATATGACTAGTAAACAGATTCGTCAAATACTGGTGAGAATGCACTATTCTCGCATTTTGCTCAATCAGGCTTTGCAGATGAATTATACCTATATGGAACCTCAGGATTTGGTTTATCGTTGGCAAAAAGAGGCACCAACTAGATTGGGACAGAATTCTTATCTGCAATCTATCTGTCAAGATTTATTGAATAATCTACCAAGATTCCGTCAAGAGGTGGCAACATTTGTTCATGGAGATTTGCATCATAGTAACTGGGTAGAAACGACGTCTGGTTTGGTGTATTTGACAGATTGGGAGACCGCTTGTGTAACGGATCGGATGTTGGATGTTGCCTATATTTTGACGCATTATATTCCTCGTCAGTCCTGGGAAGAGTGGCTTCGGGCTTATGGCTACAAATATAACAGCACAGTATTAAATAAGGTTTATTGGTATGGCCAGCTTGGCTATCTAAACCAAATAGCTAAGCATGTAGAAAGCTACAATGTTTTGGCTGCAAATAAAGAAATTTATGCTCTACGGCAATTCCGTCAGAGTTTCTATAAGGAAGTATGAGAGTTAGAAATCGTAAGGGAGCGAGTGAGCTTCTAGCAAACAATCCCCAGTATGTTATCTCCAATCCAGAGGAGTGTAAGGGGAAATGGGCAGAGATTTTTGGAAACAATAATCCTATCCACATAGAAGTTGGTTCTGGTAAAGGTCGCTTTGTCACTGGTATGGCTGCGCAAAATCCAGATATTAACTATATTGGTATTGATATTCAGATGACCGTGTTAAGCTATGCCTTGGACCGTGTGCTTGAAGCTGGTTTACCAAATATAAAATTATTGCAGGTGGATGGTTCGAGTTTGACCAACTATTTTGCACCGGCAGAAATAGATCAGCTTTATCTGAATTTTTCAGATCCATGGCCTAAGAAACGTCATGAGAAACGCCGTTTGACCTACAAGTCATTCTTGGATACCTACAAGGAAATCCTACCTGAGAAGGGAGAAATCCACTTCAAAACAGATAATCGTGGTCTGTTTGAGTATAGCCTGGCTAGTTTTTCTCAATATGGCATGGTCTTGAAGCAGGTTTGGCTAGATTTGCATGCGGATGGTTTGGAAGGTAACGTTATGACAGAGTATGAGGAGAAATTCTCAAACAAGGGTCAAGTCATCTATCGTGTGGAAGCACAGTTTCAATAATTCCCTTAGTGGAAAATGAGGAGAGGTCTAACAGAGACCTTTTTCCTTTGTCGAATAAACTATAGTCATTCAGTTTTTCTTTTATTACTTCGACGTAAGAGGAAATTCCGTTTCCTTATTTCTAAGTTCAAACACTCCACTGGATTGTTTGAATTCGCTTTGCCGTACTCTTCAGGGGTGACTTGCTCCGCAAGGGCTATCTCCAACCTTGCACAGTCACTCGACTGTACAAGCTGTCTGCAGCTATTGAAGTGAACTTGCTTCGCCCTATCTCCAACCTCCAAAGGTTCCCCAAACCTTTGGAGAGAGTACTAAAAGTAAACTAAAAGATTATAAATGTCTATAATCCATCGTTTTCCTTTACAAATAGGGATAGATATGATAGAATAATGGAAGTGAATAATGAGAAAAGGGGTTGGCGTCAGTCAACCCTTTCCCTGTACACGGATTTCTGTATATAGAATGAATGATAGTACAAGGGAGTTTACTGTCAAAGGAAATAGAGAGTCCTGGATAGTGCGAACTATTTGAGTAATGTATTTCTAGCGACTGTAAAAATAGGAGGTGTTTATGTCATCAATTATTGAATTGGTCACAGCAGCAATTACCCCCGCTATTCAAACTCCTTACGAGTTGGTAGATGTGGAATATGGTAAAATGGGCGGTGACTATGTCCTATCGATTTTTGTCGATAAGGAGGGTGGAATTTCCCTTCAAGATACGGCAGATTTATCCGAAAAGATCAGTCCGATTTTGGACACTATCAAACCAGACCCATTTCCAGACCAATACATGCTGGAGGTAACAAGTCCAGGTTTGGAACGTCCTTTAAAAACGGCAGATGCTGTTGAGAAGGCGGTTGGAAAGTACATCCATGTCAAACTCTATCAGGCAATTGATAAAATCAAGGTTTTTGAAGGAACGTTGCTCTCCTTTGATGGAACAGACCTGATTATGGAGTATATGGATAAAACTCGTAAGAAGGAAGTAACTATTCCTTACCAGACGGTGGCTAAGGCCCGTTTGGCTGTTAAGTTATAATGCTCTTTCATGAGTATTTTATAAAGATATTAGACTTTAAGAAAGGACCTTTTGAGCGCAAAAGGAAAACAACATGAGTAAAGAAATGCTAGAAGCCTTCCGTATTTTAGAGGAAGACATGGGTATTAACAAAGCGGATATCATTGATGCAGTTACAGAGTCGCTTCGTTCAGCTTATAAACGCCGTTATGGTCAATCAGAATCAGCAGTGATTGAATTTGACGAGAAAAAAGGCGATTTCCATGTATTTACTGTTCGTGAAGTAGTAGATGAAGTATTTGATAGCCGACTAGAAATTAGTCTAAAAGATGCCTTGGCTATTTCATCAGCTTATGAAATGGGTGACAAAATTAAATTCCAAGAAGACCCAGCGGAATTTGGACGTGTAGCTGCTCAATCAGCTAAACAGACCATCATGGAAAAGATGCGCAAACAAAAGCGTGCCATTACCTTCAATACCTACAAGCAACATGAAAATGAGATTATGTCAGGTACGGTAGAGCGTTTTGATAATCGCTTTATCTATGTCAACCTTGGTACGATTGAAGCACAATTGTCAAAACAAGACCAAATTCCTGGTGAGGTTTTCCAATCTCATGATCGCATCGAAGTCTATGTCTACAAGGTAGAAGACAATGGTCGTGGTGTTAACGTATTTGTCAGCCGTAGCCATCCAGAAATGATCAAACGTCTCATGGAACAGGAAATTCCAGAAGTATACGATGGAACAGTTGAAATCATGAGTGTTGCCCGTGAAGCTGGAGACCGTACGAAAGTGGCTGTTCGTAGCCATAATCCAAACGTAGATGCTATTGGTACTATCGTTGGTCGTGGTGGTTCAAATATTAAGAAAATCACTAGCAAATTCCACCCAGCTCGTTATGATGCTAAGAATGACCGTATGATTCCTACTGAGGAAAATATTGACGTTATCGAGTGGGTAGCAGATGAAGCGGAATTTATCTACAATGCCCTTGCACCTGCTGAAGTTGACCAAGTATTGTTTGACACGGAAGATGGGAAACATGCTACAGTCGTTGTACCAGATGATAAGTTGTCATTGGCAATTGGTCGTCGTGGTCAAAACGTTCGTTTGGCAGCGCATTTGACAGGATTCCGTATCGACATCAAGTCAGCATCGGAGTATGAAGCTTTTGAAGCAACTCAATATGCAACAGACGAAGTTGTAGAAGAAGTCGCAGAAGAACAAGAATAAGGCAAAAGGAGCAACCATGGCAAAAGCTAGAAAAATACCCTTGCGCAAGTCTGTGGTGTCCGGTGAAATCATCGACAAACGGGATTTGCTCCGTATTGTAAAAAATAAAGAAGGTCAAGTATTTATCGATCCAACAGGCAAGGCAAATGGTCGTGGAGCTTACATCAAGCTTGACAATGATGAGGCAAGCCAAGCTAAGAAACGTCGTGTCTTCGATCGTTCCTTTAGTATGGAAGTGGCCGAAGAATTTTACGATGAATTAATTGCCTATGTTGATCATAAGATCAAGAGGAGAGAACTTGGACTCGAATAAGAGACAGCAAATCTTAAATTTATTAGGTTTGGCCCAGCGAGCTGGTCGCCTGGTTTCGGGTGAGGACCTGGTTGTTGAAGCTATTCAAAAAGGGCAGGCAAAGTTGGTGTTTTTAGCCGAAGATGCTGCTGGAAATTTAAGTAAAAAAGTAACAGATAAAAGTCATACCTATCAAGTAGAAGTTGTAACAGTGTTTTCAACACTGGAATTGAGTGCAGCTGTCGGCAAGGCTAGAAAAGTTCTTGCAGTGACAGACGCTGGATTTACAAAGAAGATGAGGTCTATTATGGAATAGAACAGGAGGACAAGGCATTGTCTAAGAAGAGATTGAATGAAATAGCCCGTGAATTAGGCGTAAGCAGTAAGGAAGTTGTTGCTAAGGCTCAAGAATTGGGTTTTGAAGTCAAAAGTCATGCTTCAAGCGTAGATGAAGCAAGTGCTAAACGCCTTGCAGAAAGCTTTGGGGGACAAAAATCAGAGGCAACTAAAGTTGCGGCAAAAGTTAGCAAGCCTGAGAAGGTTGATGAAACTCCAAAAGTGGAAACAGCTAAGGTAGAAAAAGCTAAGGAAACACAGCCAGTAGTAAAAGAAGAAGTTGCGGCAAGTGCAGTACAATCAGCTTCACATCGTCCACAGAGTCGAAACTTTAAGGCAGAGCGTGAAGCACGGGCCAAAGAGCAGGCTGCTAAGCGAGCTCAGAATCAAGGAAAAGGTGGTCAAGCTAAATCTGATCAGGACCGTCGTGACAACCGTCAACTAGGTCAGGGACGTTCAAACAATGAGCGAAATGATCGCCGCGACAATCGTCGTGACCAGCGTCCAGAAGAGCGGAAAGACAACCGATTTGGAGACCGTCGCGATAATCGAGACAACCGTCGTCAGGACAATCGTTCAGGTCGGTTAGCTCGCTTTGAACAAAGAGAGGCTGCAAAACCAGCAGGACCTAAAATTGACTTCAAAGCGCGTGCTGCTGCTTTGAAAGCAGAACAAAATGCGGAGTATGCTCGTACCAGTGAAGAACGTTTTCGTCAGGCTCAGGAAGCTAAAAAGCAACCTAAGAAGCCAAAAGAAATTAAGTTTGAAGAACCGGTTGTGGAAAGCAAACCATTTGTGAAACCTGCACTTGTTGCATCGGTACCAGAGCAAGTTGCAGAAACTACTGTAGATACCCGTCGTAAGAAACAAGCTCGACCAGATAAAAAACGTGACTTTAATAGTGACGAAGAAGATGGTCCACGGAAACAACAAAGAAATCGAAATAGTCAAAATCAAGTGAGAAATCAAAGAACAAGTAACTGGAATAACAACAAGAAAAATAAAAAAGGCAAGGCTAACCAACCTGCCAAACCTGTCACAGAACGCAAGTTCCACGAATTGCCAACTGAATTTGAATATACTGCTGGCATGACCGTCGCAGAAATTGCAAAACGAATCAAACGTGAACCTGCTGAAATTGTGAAAAAACTCTTCCTTATGGGAGTTATGGCGACTCAAAACCAATCTTTGGATGGAGATACTATCGAACTCCTCATGGTTGATTATGGTATTGAAGCGAAAGAAAAGGTAGAGGTCGATAACGCAGATATTGAGCGTTTCTTCGTAGAAGAGGGCTACCTCAATGAAGAAGAGATGACAGAACGCCCACCTGTTGTGACTATCATGGGACACGTTGACCATGGTAAAACAACCTTGTTGGACACCCTACGTAATTCTCGTGTTGCTACTGGAGAAGCTGGAGGTATCACACAGCATATCGGTGCCTACCAAATTGAGGAAGCTGGTAAGAAAATTACCTTCTTGGATACTCCAGGACACGCGGCCTTTACTTCTATGCGTGCACGTGGTGCATCTGTTACCGACTTGACCATCCTAGTTGTTGCAGCAGATGATGGTGTCATGCCGCAAACGATTGAGGCTATCAACCACTCAAAAGCAGCTAATGTGCCGATCATTGTAGCTATCAACAAGATTGACAAGCCAGGTGCAAACCCAGAGCGTGTCATCGGTGAATTGGCTGAGCACGGTGTTATCTCAACCGCTTGGGGTGGAGAATCTGAATTTGTAGAAATCTCAGCTAAGTTTAACCAAAACATTGATGAATTGTTGGAAACTGTTCTTTTGGTTGCTGAAATCCAAGAACTGAAGGCAGACCCAACTGTTCGTGCGATTGGTACAGTTATCGAAGCTCATTTGGATAAAGGGAAAGGTGCGGTTGCAACCCTCCTCGTTCAACAAGGGACACTTAATGTTCAAGACCCAATCGTTGTCGGAAATACCTTCGGACGTGTTCGTGCCATGACAAATGACCTTGGTCGTCGTGTTAAAACTGCTGGTCCATCTACACCGGTATCTATTACTGGTTTGAACGAAACGCCAATGGCTGGCGACCATTTCGCGGTTTATGAAGATGAAAAATCAGCTCGTGCAGCAGGTGAAGAACGTGCTAAACGTGCTCTTCTTAAACAGCGTCAAGCAACGCAACGAGTTAGTCTTGAAAACCTCTTTGATACCCTTAAAGCAGGTGAGGTTAAGTCAGTTAATGTGATTATCAAGGCCGACGTACAAGGTTCTGTTGAAGCTCTTGCATCATCGCTTCAAAAGATTGAAGTAGAGGGAGTACGTGTCAATATCGTCCACTCTGCAGTTGGTGCTATCAATGAATCAGATATTACTCTTGCGGAAGCTTCAAATGCTCTTGTGATTGGTTTCAACGTTCGTCCAACAGCTGAAGCGCGTAGCCAAGCTGAAGCAGATGATGTTGAAGTACGTCTTCACAGCATCATTTACAAGGTTATCGAAGAGATGGAAGATGCCATGAAAGGTATGCTTGATCCAGAATATGAAGAAAAAATCATTGGTGAGGCAATCATTCGTGAAACCTTCAAGGTATCCAAAGTTGGAACAATCGGTGGTTTCATGGTCGTACGTGGTAAGGTTACCCGTGATTCAAGTGTTCGAGTTATCCGTGATGGTGTTGTAGTATTTGATGGTAAACTAGCTAGTTTGAAACGCTATAAAGATGACGTGAAAGAAGTTGGTAATGCCCAAGAGGGTGGTTTGATGATTGAGAACTACAACGACTTGAAAGTTGATGATACCATTGAAGCTTACATCATGGAAGAAATCAAAAAATAATATTTTCTCACTGTCAAAGTCATAGACAAGTGATTTTGTCGAGGAAGTGACAATTTAATAGATTTTAGTAGGTTTTAAAGCAATAGTTTTTAATCTACTTGGATTATTCAAGCTGGGGAAACTCAGCTTTTCTATCATCTAAGAAAGGAAAGAATATGGCGAATCATTTTCGTACAGACCGTGTCGGGATGGAAATCAAGCGCGAAGTCAATGAGATTTTGCAAAAGAAAGTTCGTGATCCACGTGTGCAGGGAGTGACTATTACAGATGTTCAGATGGTCGGCGATTTGTCAACGGCCAAGGTTTATTACACAATCATGAGTAATTTGGCATCCGATAATCAAAAAGCACAAACGGGTCTTGAAAAAGCGACGGGAACCATTAAGAGAGAACTTGGTCGTAAGTTAACTCTTTATAAAATTCCGGATTTGGTCTTTGAAAAAGACCAATCAATTGAGTACGGCAATAAAATTGACCAAATGTTGCGTGCTCTTGATCAGAAAGATTAACAACAAAAGTCGGATGGCAACATTCGGCTTTTTCTGGCTCGGATGCTTTGTCCATATATGGTGGCGTTTACAAGCCCTCGGAAAGATGTTATACTAATACTCAATGAAAATCAAAAGTAGACTAGGAAACGAAGTCGAAGATAGAACTCTGTTACTATCTTATTTCATGGTAACAGGCTGAAAACCTCCACTGGAGCTTTTCACTCATCAAGGCAAGTTGACAACGGATAATTTTGATTTTCGAAGAGTATAAGACCAAAGATAGAGCACAGGAGGAAGTTATGAAAATATTTATTAGTAAACTGATGTTAGTGTCCACGGTTGTACTATTAGCTGCTTGTCAGTCTAATCAGGTAAAAGGTGGTGAGAGTTCTAGTTCTAGTGCTTCAAGCCAAGTTTCAGATGGTTCTAGTTTGCAGCAAGCGTCAACAATAGCATCTAGCTCCGAGACGCAAGCATCCTCAGTGACCACTCCTGAGCTAAGTGAAGTATACCAATCAGTTATTGATCGTTATCAAGCGAATATGGGTCAGCCTGCTGAGGCAATTAATCAGGATGAGGCCAGTAGCTATCTGAGCTTATTAACTAGCCAGGGGCAAGAATACAGTGGAATATTTTATAGTTTGTATGATGTTAACCATGATGGTACAGAGGAGCTGCTTCTAGCTTTGGACAAGTCGGGAGAATATGTCTTAATTGACCTTTATACTCAGCTTGCCGATGAGAGTCTACGTTTGGTGGATAATTTCCGCAATCTTGGATTTGAAATTGGACCGGACGCCCTACTTCGTCCTTTACAGGATGGAACATACTTATTTGAAGGAGCTGGTGTTTTTCGCATTTATCAATACAATGCGATGATTCCAGGTTTAAAACGGATTTCTGAATCAGATACCAATCCTGAAACTTCTCCCTTGCTTGAGTTGAAAAGCTTGCATTGGGTTAAGCTATAGATTTTATCAATGATTATTCCTAGGCTGGGTTTCCCGGCCTTTTGTAGTTCCTAAGAAGTTTAAGTTTTCTTTTGGCAATCTTTAATCTTTCTTTTAGGAAGGAAAGGTAAACTAGGAGCATATCAGGAAGGGATACGACTTCCTAAAGAAAAGGAATCTACATTATGAAAACAAATCTTAAAAAATTACTTTACTCTGGTGTTACTCTTATGAGCCTTGGTGTCTTAGCAGCATGTTCATCTACTTCAAGTTCAACGACTACTTCAAGCTCAGCAGCAACTAGTCAGACAAGTGTAGCGACAACTTCAAATAATAGCACTTCATCAGATTCAAGTTCGTCAACTATTGACTGGTCAGCCCTTCCAACGACAGAAGTGAAGCTTTCAAATGATGGCTTGAAAATTACTGAGGGTGGAACCTATATTTTAACTGGTTCAACAACAGCTGGTGTAACGGTTGAAACAGATGCCAATGTTCGCATCATTCTAGCAGGTGCTGAGATTTCAAGTTCAGATACAGCAGCAATCAATGTTATTAATGCTGACAATGTTGAATTGGAAATCAAAGATGGTACGACGAATACAGTGAAAGATACCAGCAATCATACAGACACCAATATTGAAGGGGCTATCCATGTTGAAGCTGATTTGACCATCACTGGTAATGGTAGCCTGACCGTTGAAGGCAACTTCCAAGATGGCATCGTATCGACAGATGACCTTGTCGTGAATTCAGGAAATATTACCGTCACTGCAGTGGATGATGGTATCCGTGGTAAGGATTCATTGACAATCAATGGTGGTACAATCAATGTAACAGCAGGTGGTGATGGTATCAAGTCTACAAATGATACAGATACTACCAAAGGTTATACAACTATCACAGGTGGTGAAATTACTGTAACAGCAGGTGATGATGGTATTAAAGCGGAGACGGCTTTGACAATTGACGGAGGTACCATTACAGTATCAGAATCAGCAGAAGCCTTGGAAGGAACTAATATCACTATCAATGGTGGTACATTAGATGTCTATGGTTCAGATGATGCTATTAATGCGGCAAGTACAACATCATCAGAAATCTTCATCAAGGTAACTGGCGGTGACTTGAAAGTAGCTGTAGGTAGTGGAGATACGGATGCCTTTGATGCTAATGGAGACATTTATATCTCAGGTGGTACAATTGATGTAACAGCTCAATCTGCTTTTGACTTCGACGGAACTGCTGAATTGACAGGAGGTACTGTGACAGTTAACGGTGAGCAGATTACTCAAATCACAGCAACAGGACCAGGTGCTGGTGGCCACGGTGGCTGGTAATCAATAATAATACAAAAAGGTCTGAGTTGACGAACTCAGACCTTTCGTTTGCTTTCCATATTGGGAAGATTGATTTTGTATTTAATTACCAATAATCGAATGATTAAAGAAATGGTAAAAATAGTGATGAAGGTTGGAATTTGTGGTAATTTCCAATTTACAACGCAAAGATGATAGAGGACTCCAGAGAAAAATGCAAGGACAGCATAGACATCTTCTTTAAGAACAATGGGTGTTTCATTGACGAGTAAATCACGGGTGATTCCGCCTCCGACACCTGTCAAAGCTGCCAGAATACCACTGGTTAGAGCGTTTAGTTGGAGAGAGATGCCAGTACTGGCTCCAATGAGGGCGAAGATGGCTAGACCGATCGCATCAAAGATAAGGTTTGTCTGGGAAAGGAAATGAATCATCTTCTTATCAAGTGGTTTGTCCTGCTTTAGATTGATAACAATCAAGTACATGCTAATCGCTACTCCGAGAGATAAATAGATGGCTGTAGGATCAGTCAAGGCGGCAGGAATGCGATTGGCCATCGTATCTCGAATAATTCCCCCACCAACGGCGGTAATGATACCGAGCAAGCTAATTCCAAAAATATCTAACTTTTTCTTAAATCCTTTTACGGCCCCCGAAACAGCAAATGCGATAGTGCCTATGTAGTTACAAATCATAAGAAATAAATCGAATTCCATAAGAACCTCCGTACCTATATTAACAGAAAGAAAGACGGCGTGCAAGCTTATTTCAAAGTTTGTGAAAAAAGTTTCAAACAAGTAAAGTGAATCTTTTAATGATTTGTGAAAAAACGCACTAAATCAAGGTTTTCACAAAAATTTCTGTAAAAAGAAAACGGTTCAATTACTTGCCATTTGTGAAATATTGGTCTATCATAGTACAGAAAGAGAAAAACCTTTGGAGGAAATTATGGTATCTATCACAAAAGAACAACATTTGGACATGTTCTTGAAAATGCAACAAATCCGTGATGTTGACATGAAATTAAACAAATTAGTGCGTCGCGGTTTCGTACAAGGTATGACTCACTTCTCAGTCGGTGAAGAAGCTGCGGCTGTTGGACCTATTGCTGGATTGACAGATGAGGACATCATCTTCTCACACCACCGTGGTCACGGTCACGTTATTGCAAAAGGTATTGACATCAACGGCATGATGGCTGAGCTTGCTGGTAAGGCAACAGGTACATCTAAAGGTCGTGGTGGTTCGATGCACTTGGCTAACGTTGAAAAAGGAAACTTTGGTTCAAACGGTATCGTAGGTGGTGGTTATGCCCTTGCGGTGGGTGCGGCCCTTACGCAACAATACCTCGGTACAGATAACATTGTTATTGCCTTCTCAGGTGATTCGGCTACTAACGAAGGTTCCTTCCACGAATCAATGAACTTGGCAGCTGTTTGGAACTTGCCAGTTATCTTCTTCATTACAAACAACCGTTACGGTATTTCAACTGACATTTCTTATTCTACTAAGATTCCTCACCTCTACCAACGTGCTGCTGCATACGGTATTCCAGGTCATTATGTTGAGGATGGTAACGACGTTATTGCTGTTTATGAAAAAATGCAAGAAGTCATCGAGTACGTTCGTGCAGGTAAAGGTCCAGCCATGGTCGAAGTTGAATCATACCGCTGGTTTGGTCACTCAACTGCCGATGCAGGTGTTTACCGTACTAAAGAAGAAGTCAATGAGTGGAAAGCAAAAGACCCACTTAAGAAATACCGCAAATACTTGACAGAAAACAAGATTGCGACAGACGAAGAATTGGATGCCATCGAAGCACAAGTCGCAGAACAAGTAGAAGCATCTGTGAAATTCGCACAAGAAAGCCCAGATCCAGACATCTCAGTAGCTTATGAGGATGTGTTTGTAGACTAGGGTGTGAGGACGTTAAAGAGGCACAGAAAAATTAGAGAGTCAGCTAGTGATGTGGACATCACTAATGGCTCATCTATTTTTCCAAGCCTCTAGTCAGAACCTAACTACAAACGTAAGAAGTTTGACTAAGCTCTAAATAGCAAGTCAAACTAGGGTGGACTACCTACTCAAGTTCGAGTACAATTCTAAGGTGTCTTAAGCTGGGACAATAAACAATTACATCGTAGTAATTGTTTGGTTTTCCTTAGTTCAGTATAGATAAATTGATATAAATTAGGAGTAAAAAATGGCTGAAACAAAAGTAATGGCCTTGCGTGAAGCGATTAACTTGGCTCAAAGCGAAGAAATGCGTAAGGATGAAAAAGTATTCTTGATGGGTGAAGACGTCGGTATCTACGGCGGTGACTTTGGTACATCTGTTGGTATGTTGGACGAGTTTGGTCCAAAACGCGTTCGCGACACGCCTATCTCTGAGGCTGCAATCGCTGGTTCTGCGGTTGGTGCAGCTCAAACAGGTCTTCGTCCAATCGTTGACTTGACTTTCATGGACTTCATCACAATTGCCCTTGATGCAATTGTTAACCAGGCTGCCAAAACCAACTACATGTTTGGTGGTGGTTTGAAAACACCTGTAACTTTCCGTGTGGCTTCAGGTTCAGGTATCGGTTCAGCAGCACAGCACTCACAGTCTCTTGAAGCTTGGTTGACTCACATTCCAGGTATCAAGGTGGTTGCACCTGGTACTGCTAACGATGCAAAAGGTCTTCTGAAATCATCTATCCTTGACAACAACCCAGTTATCTTCTTGGAGCCAAAAGCTCTTTACGGTAAAAAAGAAGAAGTGAACTTGGATCCAGATTTCTACATTCCACTTGGTAAGGGTGAAATCAAACGTGAAGGTACTGATGTAACCATTATTTCATACGGTCGTATGTTGGAACGTGCCTTGAAAGCGGCTGAAGAAGTGGCTGCTGAAGGTATCAGCGTAGAAGTGGTTGACCCACGTACCCTTATCCCATTGGATAAAGAATTGATCATCGAATCTGTGAAGAAAACTGGTAAGGTTATCTTGGTTAACGATGCTTACAAAACAGGTGGTTTCATCGGTGAAATCGCATCAATCATCACAGAAAGCGAAGCCTTTGACTACTTGGATGCACCAATCATCCGTATCGCTTCAGACGATGTACCAGTTCCTTACGCAAACATTCTTGAAAACGCAGTATTGCCAAACGTAGAGAAAATCAAAGCGGCAATCTATAAGCAAGTAAACAAGGGTTAATTTTATCGTCATCCACTTATCTTTTCTGGCTGTGTTGATTTGGCTTGCCTAACGTAAGTTATGCCTGCACCAAATCGCCTTGTCAGAAAAGCAATCGGAAAGACGATAACCCTAATATGCTAGAAATAAAATGTTCTAGCATGACTAAGAATGCTTGGAAAAGAATTGAGCCGCTTCGATTATCGAAGTCTGGTTTGGTTCTTGACAAGGTAAGAAACTGAAAGAAAGGAATTGAACCCGTCCGGAAAACTCGGAAAAAAGATAAATCGTTACGAAAATCAGGATTTTCTACGATTTCCTATTTTTCATTCGTTTTCTGTTCGGACTTGGTATCTTAATAATGGCTATTGAAATCATTATGCCTAAGCTCGGTGTGGACATGCAAGAAGGTGAAATCATCGAGTGGAAAAAACAAGAGGGCGATTTTGTCAACGAAGGCGACGTCATCTTGGAAATGATGTCTGACAAGACCAGCATGGAGCTGGAAGCAGAAGAGTCAGGCGTCCTATTGAAAATTGTTCACGGAAACGGTGCTACCGTTCCTGTAACAGAAGTTATTGCCTACATCGGTGCTGAAGGTGAAACGGTTGAAGCCGGCGCTTCATCTGCTCCTGCTGTTGAACCAGCAGCGGCTATTGAAGAAGTACCTGCGGGTCGTACACCAGTAATCGTTGCTCCTGCAACTGCTGCCAAACCACAAGGTAGTGGCAAGGTGCGTGCAACGCCAGCTGCGCGTAAATTGGCGCGTGAGCTTGGAATCGACTTGGGTCTTGTTCCAGGAACAGGTGCTAACGGTCGTGTCCACAAGGTTGACGTCGAAGACTTCAAGGGAGCAGCTCCAAAAGCAACTCCGCTTGCAGCCCGTATTGCAGCAGACCAAGGTGTTGACTTGTCAACCCTTACAGGTTCAGGTGTCAACGGTAAGATTGTCAAGAACGACGTTCTTGCAGTACTTGCTCCTGTAGCTGTAGAAACTGCTGCTCCAGTACCAAAAGCAGAAGAAAAACCAGCTAAAGAATTGCCAGAAGGCGTTGAAATCATCAAGATGAGCCCAATGCGTAAGGCGATTTCAAAAGGTATGGTCAACTCTTACTTGACTGCTCCGACATTTACACTTAACTACGATATTGACATGACCAACCTCATGGCACTTCGTAAGCAAGTCCTTGAGCCAATCATGAACAAGACTGGTTTGAAAGTAACCTTTACAGACTTGATCGGTCTTGCGGTTGTTCGTACTTTGATGAAAGAAGAACACCGTTACATGAACGCATCTTTGATTAACGATGCACAAGAAATCGAATTACACAAGTTCGTCAACCTTGGTATCGCAGTGGGTCTAGATGATGGCTTGGTGGTTCCAGTTGTTCACGGCGCAGATAAGATGAGCTTGTCTGACTTTGTGGTGGCTTCGAAAGATGTCATCAAGAAGGCTCAATCTGGTAAGTTGAAGGGGGCTGAAATGTCAGGTTCGACCTTCTCTATCACCAACTTGGGTATGTTTGGTACTAAAACCTTTAACCCAATCATCAACCAACCAAACTCAGCAATCCTTGGTGTAGCATCAACTGTTCAAACACCAGTTGTTATTGACGGCGAAATCAAGATCCGTCCAATCATGGCACTCTGCTTAACCATCGACCACCGTATCATTGATGGTATGAATGGTGCTAAGTTCATGGTTGACTTGAAGAACTTGCTGGAAAACCCATTGGAATTGTTGATCTGAGATAAGATGCAAAAGGCGTTAAGAAAAACGTATGAAAATAGGAAATCAACGATGTGCTTTGAGGCACGAGGCGATTTATCTTTTTCAATAGGTTTTTAGCCTGTGCTCAATTTGGTAAAGAGAAAAAATAAAGAAAGGGAATAAGAGCGAGAGAGTTTTAGCAATTGAACCCGAGCGGAAAGCTCGGAAAAAAGATAAATCGTTTAGAAAATCAGGATTTTCTACGATTTCCTATTTTTCAGTCGCTTTCTCTTCGCTCTTGGTATCTTAACTATGGCAATTGAAATTATTATGCCGAAACTTGGTGTAGATATGCAAGAAGGCGAAATCATCGAGTGGAAAAAACAAGAGGGCGATTTTGTCAACGAAGGCGATGTTATCTTGGAGATGATGTCAGATAAGACAAGTATGGAATTGGAAGCGGAAGAATCAGGTGTTCTTTTGAAAATCGTTCATGGCAACGGTGCAACAGTTCCTGTAACAGAAGTCATTGCCTACCTTGGTGCAGAAGGCGAATCAGTTGAAGTGGGTGCTGCACTAGCTCCAGCTGAGGTTGCTCAAGCAACTGCTGACTTGAAAGCAGCTGGTTTGGAAGTTCCTGCAACACCTGCAGCAGCTCCACAAGCTCCTAAGGCTGAATTGGCAGCAGACGAGTATGACATGGTTGTTGTCGGTGGTGGTCCTGCTGGTTACTACGCTGCTATCCGCGGTGCTCAATTGGGCGGTAAAATCGCTATCGTTGAGAAATCAGAATTTGGCGGTACCTGCTTGAACAAGGGTTGTATCCCAACTAAGACTTACCTCAAAAACGCTGAAATCCTTGACGGCTTGAAGATTGCGGCTGAGCGTGGTATCAACCTTGCTTCAACAAACTATACCGTTGATATGGACAAGACAGTTGACTTCAAGAACAAGGTTGTGAAGACATTGACTGGTGGCGTTCAAGGTCTCTTGAAAGCTAACAAGGTAACAATCTTCAACGGTCTTGGTCAAGTGAATCCTGACAAGACTGTTGTCATCGGCGACAAGGTCATCAAAGGTCGTAGCATCATCCTTGCAACAGGTTCTAAAGTATCACGCATCAATATCCCAGGTATTGATTCTAAGTTGGTATTGACTTCTGATGATATCCTTGACTTGCGTGAAATTCCTAAGTCACTTACTGTTATGGGTGGTGGCGTAGTCGGTGTAGAACTTGGTTTGGTTTACGCATCATACGGCACAGAAGTAACCGTTGTTGAAATGGCTGACCGTATCATTCCAGGTATGGACCGCGAAGTGTCTGTTGAATTGCAAAAAGTCCTTTCTAAGAAAGGTATGAAATTCTTGACATCTGTTGGTGTATCTGAAATCGTCGAAGCCAACAACCAATTGACAATCAAGTTGAATGACGGCTCAGAAATCGTTTCTGAAAAAGCCCTTCTTTCAATCGGTCGTGTACCACAATTGGCTGGTCTTGAAAATCTTAACCTTGAACTAGACCGCGGTCGTATCAAGGTTAACGAATACCAAGAAACATCAATCCCAGGTATCTACGCACCAGGTGATGTCAACGGTACTAAGATGTTGGCTCACGCTGCTTACCGTATGGGTGAAGTGGCAGCTGAAAATGCCATCCATGGTAACCACCACAAGGCTAAATTAGACTTCACACCAGCAGCGGTTTACACACACCCAGAAATCGCTATGGTTGGTTTGACAGAAGACCAAGCTATCGAGAAATACGGTAAAGAAAACATCCTTATCGGTCGCAATAGCTTCACTGGTAACGGTCGTGCTATTGCTTCTAACGAAGCCCATGGTTTCGTAAAAGTTATCGCTGATAAGAAATACCATGAAATCCTTGGGGTTCACATCATCGGTCCAGTTGCAGCTGAAATGATCAACGAAGCAGCAACTATCATGGAATCTGAATTGACTGTTGATGATGTGGCAGCATCAATCCACGGTCACCCAACCTTCTCAGAGGTTATGTATGAAGCCTTTCTTGATGTTCTTGGTGTTGCAATCCACAACCCACCAAAACGCAAATAATAAGCTAAGCAAAAAGAAAGTCCATGTGGCTTTCTTTTTTGTGATATATTACTAATTGCTAGTATTTTCTTGTGGTAATAGATTTTTTGATAGCGGCAAATACTGAACAGCAATGCGATTTTCTGGCTGACGATCGTGCAGATAGATGACGATGAGGAAGAGCCATTCGGCTGGTTTCATGATCAGATAGATCAGATCCGCCTGCCAAGCTTTGCGAATATGTTTGGAAATGGGATAGCCATACCGGTCGTAGTTGGAACGAACGCAACGATGCAGGCGTGGACATCTTTCTTCTAAAATTTGTTCAAAAGCATTGGCAATTTGTAGCTGACGATTGACCACCACACGATGTCCATGGCGTTCCCCCATACGAATGGGTTTGACCAGTTTACGGTGACCAGCAGCCCCCACTGTACAAAGATAGTGTTCATCATAGAATGCGTTTGGTGGGGAGATTTTTTCCGACAAGGCCCAATCACTGGTTTCCGTCCACATCTGAAGTAGCTGGTCAGGTTTTTGACCAAAGAGAATGAGATAGGAGCCAAGAACTGCAAGATAGGGAAGACTGAAGAAGAGGAGCCAAATTGGCAGAGAAAGGCTTTTTTGCAGGAGAGCAGAAAGTCTAGGAAAGCGTGGGTTGCTCTGCTTGGCTAATTCTGCTTGCCACAGTTGAATGGTTTGTAAAATTGTCCGACTGTAAATGAGACAAATATTGAAAGGAACCAAACACAGGTAGCAGTAGGTGAAGAAATCTGTTTCAATCAAACTAGAAAGTTGTATAGTCCACAAAACAGCAAAGACAAAACTTGGATATAGGCAGCTGATGAGGAGGACCGTTAGGAGAGGGGGGAGGAGCTTAGTTTGGAAGATGTTTAGCACCAAATAAGCTAAAACACCCAAAAGGAGTAGGAAAAACTGCCCTGACCAGGCTTCGGTCTGCATTGGGCTGTGGATCTGGTTATTAACCAAGGTTTCTGGCCAATCGACGTAAACAACTTGAGCCATTTCAAGAGCCAACCAACTTAGCCCTGTTCCTAAAAAGAAAATCAAACCATCGTTAATCCAAAAACTATACTCTTTTAACTGTTTTTTCAAAAGGTCCCAAAAATGGCGGATGTTTTTCCAGGTCAGATAAAGAGGAAGTACAAAGCAGATAAGTGGCGCATTGATAAACCACATAAAAGGAAGAAAGATGCTTGCGGCTAGATAAAAGATCAAAAATGATTTTAAGTGTTTGCTCATGAAAACCTCCTTTTATAGCCTACCATCATTTTTGAGAAAATTCAAGAATGGACAAGAAGAGTTTCAATACTTGTCTTTTGTTATCGTTTCCACTATAATAAAAATTAGTTAACAATAAAGGAGTTTTGCATGAAATACATTGTAAATAACAGCAATGACCCAGCTTATAACATTGCCCTCGAAGCCTATGCCTTCAAGGAATTAACAGATATTGACGAAATTTTTATTCTCTGGATCAATGAGCCTGCCATCATTATCGGTAAGCACCAGAATGCTATTGAAGAAATCAACAAGGAATTCACAGACGAAAAGGGCATCCATGTTGTTCGCCGTCTGTCAGGTGGTGGCGCAGTTTATCACGACCTAAATAACCTCAACTATACTATTATTTCAAATAAGGCAGACGAGGGAGCCTTTGACTTCAAAACCTTCTCCAAACCTGTGATTGATACCCTTGCAACACTGGGTGTAGAGGCCAATTTCACCGGTCGTAATGACCTGGAAATCGACGGAAAGAAAATCTGTGGTAACGCCCAAGCCTATGCCAAAGGTCGCATGATGCACCACGGTTGCTTGCTCTTTGATGTGGATATGTCAGTCCTCGCAAGTGCCCTCAAGGTCAGCAAAGACAAAATCGAGTCCAAAGGTGTTAAATCCGTTCGTGCCCGTGTGACCAACATTAACAACGAGTTGCCAGATAAGATGACCGTTCTGGAGTTCAAGGATGCCATCCTCAACCAAATGAAGCAAGAATATCCAGAAATGGATGAATATGTGTTGACTGAGGATGATTTGGCTCGAATCCAAGAAATCCGTGATTCGCAGTTTGCAACATGGGATTGGACCTACGGTCAAACACCAGAATACACTGTGGAGCGCAGCGTTCGTTACCCGGCTGGTAAAATCACAACCTATATCAAGGCTGAAAAATCTGTCATCGAATCCATCAAGATTTACGGTGACTTCTTCGGTATTGGGGATGTAGCTGATGTTGAAGACTTACTAGTTGGTACACGTTATGAATATGCGGATGTACTTGCTAAACTTCAAGAGATTGATACTACTCATTATTTCTCGCGTATGACAACAGAAGAAGTCGCAAAAGCGATTGTAGCTTAATTCATAGGGCTGCCCTTTGTTTGGGCAGTCTTTATTTTTTGTGAAAATGGTAAATTCTCAAAGTAAGTTCTAGTTCCCGTCCTTCCAGAAGTTACTCTGAGAAAACTGCATAACATCAACAGAATTTAGTCTCAGACTAAGTTCTGTTTTTGACTAAAAATGTTGATAATAGTGAGTTTTAGGGTTGAAAATGTTGAAAAAAGAGTACACTAAAGTTACTGGCTCTGAGACGTCTCAAAGTAAGTTCTAGCTATCTGGAATTTTGGATGGAACAAGTTCCTTTCTATTTTGAAATTATTTTTTGATAAAAACTAGCGATTACTTATCCAATAATCGAGGTGATTGAATGACGTTCTCAGGGTCAATTTTAGAGATTCCCAAAAGTGTTGCCAATTCCTCACCGTAGGTAAATGTAAAGAGTTCATAGGCTGATTTTCCGTTGAAAGAAGCTCGTTTGACGCTGTTGATATGCGAACAAACCAGGTTGATGTCCTCCTGTGTCAAGTTGTCAAAAGAACTTCTTTTAGGAAGAATATCTCTGATAAGTGTGTGATTCTTCTCAATTCTCCCCTTCTGGTCAGAACGATTGGGGTCACAGAAGAATAGCTTAGATTCTCCGCGAACATCCATTTCGATATCGTCCACTCTAGCGAATTCACCGCCATTATCGGTCAGAATGACAGGAAATATTTCGCAAAAGTCCATCTCTTTCTGATGCAGGTCATTCTTGATAGCGTAGAGATGTTTAGCGACCTCATTAGCTGTTTTATTATCAAGTAATTGAGCGAAGATAAAGTTACAGAAGGAGAGGTTAAAGGTGAGAAGTACCTTTCCGCCGATCCGTCCAGTAACGGTGTCCATTTCCAGCCAATAGCTGATTCCTTTCTCTGTGAGAAAGCGTTGGAAGTCCTCGTAAGACCGTCCTTCTTTGGCGATTTTAGGAATGGGTTGTAGGTTTCTGATTCTCCGCTTTCTGAATTTCACGACACGGGGGAAATCAATGGGCTTTGTGGACAGATAGCCTTTTTCAAGGTATCGGTAGATAGAAGCTCTGGATGCCGACATTTCGTTTGAGGCGATGATGTGGTTGAGGTGTTGTCCCTTTTGGATGGCAGCAGAAACAATCTCATCCATGCGATAGAATTCTTCCTTGTTTAGTGCAACACCTGTTCTCGAATCTGAGAGCTTAACTTCATAATCAAGCTGAGCTCTTTTTGCGTAGTAGAACTGTTTCTGGTATCCGCAGTTGCTTCTCTTTTTCGGACAGGCATTACAAACGTAAGGAGTCTTTTTGAGTAGAGGGCAAGCCTCACAATTGGAGGTACTAGAGTTCTCTTTTATCACCCTATTTCTCCGAACTTCTTTTGAAATTGTGGACGGATCTTTTCCTAACTTAGCTGCTATAGCTGAGAAGGGCTTAAGTTGTTCAATTCCTATTTGAATATCATTGCGATCAGAGAGAGTTAAGTGTTTGTTTTTCATTGTCAGTTACCAACTTGTCCCATAGTAAGTTCTACCTTATTTCTTTGTCTCAGTCTAATTTCCAGTTTTTAAGACAGACTAGAACTTACTTTGGGAATTTACTTTTTTGTGAAAATGTTTTCGGAAAATTGTTTTCACTTGCACATTTTCTATATTATGGTATAATTATTTTCTGTGAGTATCCCTCACTTACTCGTGGCTAGACCATGAGTCATTAGACCAAAAGGAGGAACATATCAATGGCTAAATACGAAATTCTTTATATTATTCGTCCAAACATTGAAGAAGAAGCTAAAAACGCTTTGGTAGCACGCTTTGACTCTATCTTGACTGACAACGGTGCAACTATCGTTGAATCAAAAGCATGGGAAAAACGTCGCCTTGCATACGAAATCAAAGATTTCCGCGAAGGTTTGTACCACATCGTTAACGTTGAAGCTAACAACGATGAAGCTCTTAAAGAGTTTGACCGTTTGTCAAAAATCAACGGCGACATTCTTCGTCACATGATTGTCAAACTTGACGCGTAAGAAGGTGTTGTATGATTAATAATGTAGTATTGGTTGGTCGTATGACCCGTGATGCAGAACTTCGTTATACTCCGTCTAATCAAGCTGTTGCGACTTTTACTTTGGCGGTTAACCGCAATTTTAAAAATCAAAACGGTGAGCGTGAAGCGGACTTTATCAACGTAGTCATTTGGCGTCAACAAGCTGAGAATTTGGCGAATTGGGCTAAGAAAGGTGCTCTGATTGGTGTTACAGGTCGTATTCAGACTCGTAGCTATGACAATCAGCAAGGGCAACGTGTCTACGTTACTGAGGTAGTTGCAGAAAGTTTCCAACTCTTGGAAAGCCGTACTGCCCGTGAAGGTCAAGGTGGAGGCTATTCAGCTGGCAACTCGTTTGCTGGAGGAAATGACTATAACTCGCCTTATCAAGCGCCTGCACAATCTACACCAAACTTCGCTCGAGAAGAAAGTCCATTTGGAGCAAGTAATCCAATGGATATATCAGACGATGACCTACCATTCTAGGTCAAAAATTAATAATATAAAGGAGAACACACATGGCTCAACAACGTCGTGGCGGTTTCAAACGCCGTAAAAAAGTTGACTATATCGCAGCTAACAAAATTGAATATGTTGATTACAAAGATACTGAGCTTCTTAGCCGTTTCATTTCTGAACGTGGAAAAATCCTTCCACGCCGTGTAACTGGAACTTCAGCTAAAAACCAACGTAAAGTAACAACAGCTATCAAACGTGCTCGCGTTATGGCTCTTTTACCATTCGTAAACGAAGATTAAAAAAATGGTCCAGTGGACCATTTTTTCTTGCGCCCAAGAAACTGGAAAGGCGCAACGGCGAGAATGGACTGTTTTTTCATGAGCATGAAAATAAGAAAGCGAATTGAGACCCCGACGGGTCTTTTTAGCTTGCGCCCAAGAAACTGGAAAGGCGCAACGGCGAGAGTGGACCATTTTTTCATGAACTCGAAATTAAGAAAGCGAATTAAGCCTTTGAATGGACTGTTTCAACCCGAGCCAAGAAGTTAGAAAGCGAGGCACAGTCTGGGGATAGACTGTTTCAGCAGATTACATAGACAAGTGACAGCGGATAAGGTTCTCGGGCGATTTGATAGCTGAACTGTATAGATAAACAAAAGCGACTGGAATATTCCAATCGCTTTGTTTTATTATTGAACTGGGGACATGGCATTGCGAATGTTATATTTCTTTTTCAAGAGGTAGCGTGCACCGAAAGCAGCAGCTCCGATAAGAATAGTAACAAGCGGAGGAAGAACCGGGTTAAATGCGGCCGGAATCAGTGCTGCCAGAATGAAAACGACTGACCAAGCCAGCGTAGCAAGTCCGAGAAAAGCGATAGCTTTCAGCAATTTAGGACGTTGCCCAGTTTTAATTTGTTCTCTGTAAACGAAATGGTACATCAAGTACATCCCTGCACCAACACCGAAACCGATGACAAATAAGGTTAATAGCCCATACTGTGCACCTTGACCAAAAAGATTCATCAAACCATTGATACCAGCAATAATTGCAAGCATGAAAAGACTAGAATCTAGCCACATCAACCATGGATTTTCATTGTATTCCACTTGGTCTTTCTTTTCCTGTTCAGAAATTGTCTTACTAGCAGCCCACTCACTTGGTGCTCCATAGAGATTGCGGGCAGTCACACCAGTTTTTTGCTTTTCAATGATAGTTGGTAAAATTTCTTCCAAGAGTTCTTTGATTTCGCTATCAGACTTTCCATCTTTAATCAGTTGGTTGGTCGCAATATGGATAAATTCTTGGTTCTTTTTTGTTAATCCGTTGATTTCTGTAAATGACATGTTAATCTCCTTAGTTTAAAACCATCTCTTACGGATGAAGTAGAAGGTGAGTGATAGGCTGATTGCAAATGCGAAGAGGATAATCCACCAAAAAGCATAGGGAATATCGTTAAAAGGAATGATGTTGTCCTTAAAGTTCATACCGTATGCAGAGAAGACCATGGTTGGGATAGAGAGAACGATTGTCACTAATGCCAAGGTTTTCATGATGGTATTCTGGTTGTTAGAAATGATAGAAGCAAAGGCATGGGTCATAGAGTTCAGGATGGAACCATAGATGTCTGCCATCTCAATGGCCTGTTGGGTTTCGACCAAGGTATCTTCAAGCAAATCCTCATCCTCTTCATACTTACGGAGTAGGCGTGAGGAACTAGCAAGTTTTTTGACCAAACGCTCATTGGTTTTGAGGGAAGCCTTGAAGTAGACGATGGTTTTTTCTAATTCCATGAGTACAATTAATTCTTCATTTCGAGTGGCTTCATGGAGTTGCTTCTCAATCTCTTCGCTCTTTCTGTCAATGGTCCGTAGGGCTGACAAGTAGAGTTGAGCATTTCGGTAGAGAATTTGGAAAACGAAACGAGACTTCATGAAAGTGAAGAAATTCCGTAGACGACGATGGATAAACTGCTCAAACAGTGGCAATGGTTCCAAACAAGTCGTGATAATTGCATCATCTGTTAGAATAATTCCCAAAGGAATAGTAATATAATATGTCTTGTTGTTCCGTTCTTCAAGAATTGGGACGTCGACCAGGATGAGCGTATAGTCATCTTCGACGGTGATACGAGAGGATTCTTCCGCATCGAGCGGTGCTCGCAGGTCAGCGATGTCAATTTTATAGTGCTCAGCCACTTCCATAGACTCGCTCTGGGAGGGGTTGACCAAATTAATCCAAGCCCCTGGTTCAAAGGTTTGGATTTCTTCTAAATCAGTCATGGTTGATAGAAAAATTTGTTTCATATCTTTGCCCTCCTTTTATCTTTGTTGCGTTAACGCAACCTCTATTATACCAAAAAATGTGCAGTTTCGGAAAGGTTTTATATAGAAATGTGATATAATATGTAGACATTTAAGCGAATAAGTTGTACGGACTTTTCCTTGTTCCGTATACCATAGCTTATAGCCTCTTAAGAAAGGAATTGAACACGGGCTAAATGCGGTGTCAAAAAGTGCTAGTTTCTTCATGGATAAGTATGGGAACTGGTTTCTGCGTCGTAGACATCTGTACTTTCTTCGGTTTTCAACCTGTGAAAGCACTAGTTGTCTTGAAGGGGGTGCATCTTCGAAATCACAGAATTCGGACTTACCGCCTATTTTGACTGTGCATTTGATGCTCTTTATATCTTAGAAAGGATTCGAATGCGTGCTAAAAGCGTCGAGAAAAAGACAAAATGTTTTGTCACTGATGTGACGTCACATTTTCCTATTTTCTTATCGCTTTCTTAACGCACTTATATCATGTTATGCAAGAAAATATTGTGATTCATGGGGCGCGTGCCCATAATTTGAAAAATATTGATGTGACCATTCCGCGTGAGAAGCTGGTGGTGGTGACTGGTTTGTCGGGGTCTGGTAAGTCGAGTTTGGCTTTCGATACCTTGTATGCCGAGGGTCAACGTCGCTATGTGGAGTCTTTGTCTGCCTATGCTCGTCAGTTCTTGGGCAACATGGACAAGCCTGATGTGGATTCCATAGAGGGTCTCAGCCCTGCTATTTCCATTGACCAAAAAACCACATCGCGGAATCCGCGTTCGACAGTCGGTACAGCGACGGAAATCAATGACTATCTCCGCTTGCTTTATGCTCGGGTTGGGGTACCTTACTGTATCAATGGCCACGGAGCGATTGCGGCTTCTTCGGTGGAACAAATCGTTGATGAGGTCTTGGAATTGCCAGAACGCCAACGTTTGCAGATTCTAGCTCCGATTGTTCGTAAGAAAAAGGGGCAACACAAGACCATTTTTGAGAAAATCCAGAAGGACGGCTATGTTCGGGTACGTGTCAATGGCGGTGTCTATGATGTGTCGGAAGTACCAGAATTGTCCAAGAGCAAGGCTCATAATATTGAAGTTGTGGTCGATCGGATTGTGATCAAAGATGGCATTCGCTCGCGGCTTTTTGACTCCATTGAGGCGGCCCTGCGGATTGCGGACGGCTATGTCATCATCGACACCATGGATGAGAAGGAAATGCTTTTCTCTGAGTACTATGCCTGCCCAGTTTGTGGTTTTACGGTACCAGAGTTGGAGCCTCGCCTCTTCTCTTTCAATGCTCCTTTTGGGTCTTGTAGCGACTGTGACGGTTTGGGCATGAAGCTGGAAGTGGATACGGATTTGATTGTCCCAGATGCCAGCAAGACCTTGCGTGAAGGTGCCTTGGCTCCTTGGAATCCAATCTCATCCAACTACTATCCTCAGATGTTGGAGCAGGCCATGAATCACTTTGGTGTGGACATGGATAAGCCTTTTGAGGAATTGACGGAAGAGGAGAAGAACCTGATTTTCAACGGTTCTGACGGGAAAGAATTCCATTTCCATTATGAAAATGAGTTCGGTGGAGTCCGAGATATTGACATTCCATTCGAGGGCTTGATTACCAACATTAATCGCCGCTATCGTGAAACCAATAGTGATTACACACGGACAGTCATGAAGACTTACATGAATGAACTGACCTGTGGGACCTGCCACGGCTATCGCCTCAATGACCAAGCCCTGTCTGTCAAAGTCGGAGGCGAGCAGGGACTTCATATCGGACAATTATCAGACTTGTCCGTGGCGGATCATTTGCAAGTCATTGAACATCTGACCTTGTCTGAAAATGAAGCCACCATTGCAACACCCATTGTCAAGGAAATCAAGGATCGCCTGTCCTTCCTAAATAACGTTGGTCTCAACTATCTGACTCTTTCACGAGCAGCAGGTACCCTTTCTGGTGGTGAGAGCCAGCGGATTCGTCTGGCGACTCAGATTGGCTCTAACCTGTCTGGTGTCCTCTATATTCTGGATGAGCCGTCGATTGGTCTGCACCAGCGGGACAATGACCGTCTGATTGCTAGTCTTAAGAAAATGCGTGATTTGGGCAATACATTGATTGTGGTGGAGCATGATGAGGACACTATGCGTGAGGCGGACTGGTTGATTGACATCGGTCCAGGTGCGGGTGTGTTTGGCGGAGAAATCGTGGCCTCTGGCACACCAGCCCAAGTAGCTAAAAACAAGAAATCCATTACAGGCCAGTACCTGTCTGGCAAACGTGAAATTCCAGTTCCTTTGGAACGTCGTGTTGGAAATGGTCGATTCTTAGAGGTGACCGGTGCCAAGGAAAACAACCTGCAAGATGTGACTGTTCGTTTCCCACTCGGAAAATTTGTAGCGGTGACAGGGGTGTCTGGCTCAGGTAAGTCAACTCTGGTCAATTCCATTCTGAAAAAAGCTATTGCTCAGAAACTCAATCGCAATTCGGACAAGCCAGGTAAGTTCAAGTCTATTTCAGGAATTGAACACTTGGACCGCCTGATTGATATTGACCAAAGCCCGATTGGACGGACACCACGTTCTAACCCAGCTACCTACACAGGTGTCTTTGACGATATTCGGGATTTGTTTGCCCAGACCAATGAAGCCAAGATTCGTGGCTACAAGAAGGGCCGTTTCTCCTTTAACGTCAAAGGTGGACGGTGTGAGGCTTGTTCTGGTGATGGGATTATCAAGATTGAAATGCACTTCCTGCCCGATGTCTTTGTACCTTGTGAAGTCTGTCATGGACACCGCTATAATTCTGAAACCTTGGAAGTACACTACAAGGAGAAAAATATCGCTCAGGTCCTTGATATGACGGTCAATGACGCGGTCGAGTTCTTCAAGCATATTCCAAAAATTGAGCGGAAACTTCGTACTATTCAAGATGTAGGTTTGGGCTACGTTACTCTAGGTCAGCCAGCAACGACCCTATCAGGTGGGGAAGCCCAGCGTATGAAGTTGGCTTCTGAACTCCACAAGCGGTCAACTGGTAAATCCTTGTATATCTTGGATGAGCCGACGACAGGTCTGCATACGGAGGACATTGCCCAGTTGCTCAAGGTCTTGGCTCGCTTTGTTGATGATGGCAATACCGTGCTGGTCATCGAGCACAATCTGGATGTTATCAAGACAGCCGACCACATTATCGACATGGGACCGGAAGGCGGTGTCGGTGGCGGTACCGTTGTCGCGACAGGAACACCAGAAGAAGTGGCGGAGAACCCAGCCAGCTTTACAGGCCAGTATCTGAAAATGAAGTTGAAATAAAAAGTCGCCTCTGCGGCTTTTTTTCTCTATCTGCTAGGAAGAATTGGTATTTGTCTGTATTTCTGCTATAATAGTTAAAAAATCATTGGAGGAATAGGATGCAAAAAAGACTTGAAAAATTTGAAGCAAAATTAGCTCAATCAACTGTTGATGGAATCTTGGTAACTGGTCAAAACAATATTTACTACCTGACAGGTTTTTGGGGGACAGAGGCGACTGTCTTCATTAGTGGCAAGCGTCGCTTGTTTGTGACTGATTCGCGTTATACCTTGATAGCCAAGGCATCAGTAAAAGGTTTTGATATTATCGAGAGCCGTTTTGCCCTTGAAGAAATTGCAAAGGTGATTAAGGAAGATGGGCTTGAAAAAATTGGTTTTGATAGCGAGGTGACCTATGGTTTCTATCAAAGTCTGACCAGCATTTTTGAGGGTTATCAACTGGTTGCTATGTCAAACTTTATCGAAGACTTGCGCATGATTAAGGATGAGAAAGAAATTGCGACCATTCGCCGTGCATGTCAAATTTCGGATCAGGCTTTTATTGATGTTCTTGACTTTATCAAACCAGGTCAGACGACTGAGATGGACGTCAATCATTTCCTTGACCACCGCATGCGTCAACTCGGTGCAGAAGGGGCATCATTTGAGTTCATCGTGGCATCTGGCTACCGCTCTGCTATGCCTCATGGAAGAGCGTCTGAAAAGGTTATCCAATCTGGTGAGACCTTGACGCTGGATTTTGGTTGCTATTACCAGCATTATGTCAGCGATATGACACGGACCATCCATATCGGTCATGTGACAGATCAAGAGCGTGAGATTTACGATGTGGTCTTGCGTGCCAATAAGGCTTTGATTGAGCAGGCCAAGGAAGGTGTCACCTACCGCGAGTTTGACGCTATTCCTCGTGAGATTATCAGTGCGGCGGGTTACGGAGCCAACTTTACACACGGCATCGGTCACGGTATTGGCTTGGATATTCATGAATATCCGTATTTTGGAAAATCTGACGAGACTATCAAGGCCGGTATGGTTTTGACGGATGAGCCTGGTATCTATTTGGATGACAAATATGGTGTCCGTATCGAAGATGACCTATTGATTACGGAAAACGGTTGTGAAGTCTTGACATTAGCTCCCAAGGAATTGATTGTCATTTGAGAAATTTGACAGTTTGTGGTAGAATAAAACGAATAAATAAAATTTGAAGAGGTATTCAATACAATGATTGAAGCAAGTAAACTTAGAGCAGGTATGACCTTCGAAGCTGAAGGTAAATTGATTAAAGTTTTGGATGCGAGCCACCACAAACCAGGTAAAGGTAACACCATCATGCGTATGAAATTGCGTGATGTACGTACAGGTTCAACCTTCGATACAACTTACCGTCCAGATGAAAAATTTGAACAAGCTATTATCGAAACAGTTCCAGCACAGTACCTTTACCAAATGGATGACACAGCTTATTTTATGAATACTGAGACTTACGATCAGTATGAAATTCCAGTAGCGACTATCAAAGAAGAATTGCTCTACATCTTGGAGAATTCTGAAGTGAAGATCCAGTTCTACGGAACAGAAGTGATCGGTGTTACTGTACCAACAACTGTTGAATTGGTCGTTGCAGAAACACAACCATCTATCAAAGGTGCGACTGTTACAGGTTCAGGTAAACCAGCTACGATGGAAACAGGTCTTGTAGTCAACGTACCAGACTTTATCGAAGCAGGTCAAAAACTCGTTATCAACACAGCTGAAGGAACTTACGTATCACGTGCTTAATCGTTTCCTCTTAAGAAAGGAGAGCCTATGACAACAGAATATCAAGGCGAGATTGTTATCGCACCTCGCGTCCTTGAAGTAATTACAGGCATTGCTGCAGCGAAAGTTGATGGAGTGCATTCCCTTCAAAATAAGCGTGTAGCAGACAGTTGGTCAAAAACATCGTTAAATAAAGGTGTTTATCTTGAAACTGACGAGGAAGGTCGAGTGACTGCGGATATTTACGTCTATCTAGAATATGGTGTAAATGTTCCTGCCGTATCAATGGACATCCAACGTGCAGTCAAGACAGCAGTTTATAACTATGCAGAAGTTCAAGTGGCTGCGGTTAATATCCATGTCAGCGGCATTGTTCCTGATAAAACACCAAAACCAGCATTGAAAGATTTATTCGGAGAGGATTTCCTTGATGAAGAATAATAGACATGCCCTGCGTAAGTGTGCTTTGCAGGCAATCGTATCACTTGAATTTGGTCAAGAACCTGTTCAGGCAGCTCAGTTTTCTTATCTTTATGATAGAGAAGAAGAGCAAGAAGGAGTTGAAATTCCGCTCTTTCTCCTTAACCTTGTCAATGGTGTAGCAGACTATCGTGATGACTTGGATAAGGAGTTATCTAGCCGATTAAAAGCAGGATGGACCTTAGACCGTTTAACCTTGATTGACAAGAATATCATGCGACTAGGCCTATTTGAAATCTTACATTTCGAAGAAACGCCAGACCGCGTTGCTGTTAACGAGGCTATTGAATTGGCTAAAGAATTTTCTGATGAATCTTCAGCTAAGTTTGTCAATGGAGTTTTGAGCCAGTTTATTAAAGAAGAAGCCTGATGAGCTTCTTTTTTACTTGAGAAATAAGAGAATGTATCACAAAAAAGCTGCACCTTAATTTTTATTAGGTACAGCTTTTTTTATATACTAGCTCCTGCTAGTAGGCTAATCGGCAGGATATAGTCTGTTTTTGTCAGTTTTTTTCCTTCGATTTTATCAACTAATAGTTCAACCAGCAGGCGAGCTATTTCGGTTAATGGTTGCTTGATAGTTGTCAGTTGAGGGTAGTAGTTTTCGATGAAACTGGTTCCATCATAACCAATCAATTTAATATCTTCTGGAATAGACAGTTTCATTGAACGAATGATGTTCCATACCAGCATAGCCGTTGCATCGCCAGATACAAAGATACCATCTGGTTTTTGCTTTTCAAGAATGGCTCGGATTTCCATCTCCTTACGCACAGGTGAGAAATCACTGGAGATATGAAAAACTTCGGCTTTGTTCAAAATAGATGTAAAACCTACTTGGCGAAGGCCGGTAGGTGAATTGGAATCATCGTTCCCCGTAATCATTAATGGATTGTGACATCCCGCTTTTTGTAAGGTTTGGGCAGCTAATACCCCGCCAGCAAAATTATCGGAAGAGACAATGGGAATGGAAGGAGATAGGTTGCGGTCAAAAGCGATAATTGGAGCTACGACACGGTCGTAGTCTTGGATACCGAGATTGTGACTGCCCGAGATAATCCCATCTACTTGGTTAGCTGCTAACATTTCTAGATACTCACGTTCCTTATCGGACTCGTGCTGGCTATTGCAAATAATGGTTTTATAGCCTCGATCAAAAAGCTCTTTTTCTAAATGGCTAATCAATTCAGAATAAAAAATATTGTTTATTGTTGGGAAGATGAGACCAACTAATTTTGCAGATTTACCTTGCAAACTACGAGCTAAATTATTAGGTTTGTAGCCTAGTTCACGCATAGCCTCTTCGACATTGCGAATGGTTTTTTCAGATAGGTATCCTTTTTTATTGATAACGCGCGAGACAGTTGTTGGGCTGACCCCAGCTAACTGTGCGACATCAGTTAGTTTTGCGACCATAATCTAAATGGTAGTAGGTTCCGGTCGGATTACCAGTCGTAATGACTATACCAGACTGATCCGCATCAGGGAAGACACGACCAGAAAATACTTTCTCTCCTTTATTGATAAAGATTTCAAAGACAGATTTGTCGATGAAGATATTGGCTGTAAGAGCTCCTGGAGAAATCTCGCAAGAGCGACTTGTGCCGAAATCGAGTGCGAATGGCTGACCACAGTTGCCACGGTCCAATGTAATCTGGCCTTGTTCAGTGTCTACAGACAAGACCAAGCCTTTTTCTGCTTCATTTGCGAACAATACGATTTCGTGCTTCGTGCTCGCTGAAAAATCAAGTTCCAATTCGTAAACATTATTGGTTTCTTTTTGGGCTGAAAATGGCTGAGCTTCTTTACGAAGACTGGTAATCGCATCGACTGGATATTGGTAGAGCTTACCGTCCTTGATGGTTAATTCTTTAACCAATGACAGACAGCCTTGGTAGTCATAAGCATCGGTTGGGTATTCCACATCTGGAAGTGCCAACCAGCTAACAGATAGAGTTCGACCGTCTGGTGCATTAAAGGCCTGGGTTGCATAGCACTCAAAACCATAGTCCAGATTGATCAATTCGCTCGGTTCGACAATGCTTGCTGTTTCAGGAACGAAACTCTGACCAATCTTGTACATATTTGGATAGATATTGCCATAGTCCAATACCTCTTTGTCCAAACCTTGTGGACAATAGAGAAGGATGGGTTGCTCACCGACGAACGCAATATTTGGGCATTCCATCATATAAGCGGTCATATCATTGGCAAAATCAAGGTCACCAACATAGGACCAGTTGAGGTAGTCGTTATTTTCAGCTTTATAAAGTTTGACAATTCCCTTTTTATCCAGATTTTGTCCACCGACAATAGCGTAATATTGCCCTTTATAGTTGAAAATTTGTGGATCACGGAAATGGTCGGTGGTATCTTCTGGTTGCTCAATCAAGACTTTATCAATCTTTTCAATCTTACCATCTTTATCCATCAAGGCACCGATTTGGTATGGATGGCGAACCCAATTTTCATCGCGGACATTTCCAGTGTAGAAGAGGAAGAGCTTGTCGCCAAATTCCATGGCAGATCCAGAGTAGGCACCATGGCTATCAAGTGGTGTATCTGGGTACATAACCGTACCAGTTTCTTCAAAATGGACCAAATCTGTTGATTCTGTATGGACCCACGATTTCAATCCGTGCGCAGCACCGAATGGGAAGTATTGGTAAAAAAGAGTCCACTTTCCATTAAAATAAGAAAATCCATTTGGATCATTTAACAGTCCATGTGGTGTTTCAATATGGAAATTTGTCCTCCAAGGAGAACTCTCTGTATTCTTCTTTATTTTTTCAATGTATTCGGGTGTCCAGTCAGCATAAGCTCTGTAACGCTCCCCTGTTGTAAATGCCATAATTTTCTCCAAATTTTCTAGTTTTTCATTAATATAGTAAACGTTTTCTTGCGAAAAATCAAGTTTTAACAATGTTTTTTGATAAAATTGAAACAAAATGTGATAAACGTTTGACATATTTTATAAAAGTGATATAATAAAACCATCGAAAGTTTGAAAACACTTTCAAAAAACAAAAAATATTTAATAAGGAGATTTTTGCAAGATGAATAATACAGAAATTGCAAAAAAAGTCATTGACGCCCTTGGTGGACGTGAGAACGTACGCAGTGTTGCTCACTGTGCGACTCGCCTCCGTGTAATGGTTGTTGATGAAGGAAAAATCGACAAGGATACAGTCGAAGACATCGAAAAAGTACAAGGTGCTTTCTTCAACTCTGGTCAATACCAAATCATCTTTGGTACTGGTACAGTAAACAAAATCTACGATGAAGTGGTTGCCCTTGGTTTGCCAACAGCGACTACTGGTGAACAAAAAGCTGAAGCTGCTAAACAAGGCAATGCATTCCAACGTGCTATCCGTACTTTCGGTGATGTATTCGTTCCAATCATTCCTGCTATCGTAGCAACTGGTCTTTTCATGGGTCTTCGTGGTCTTCTTGGAGCTCTCGGCTATACTCTTCCAGAAGATTTGAACGTTTACTCACAAATCTTGACTGATACAGCCTTCATCGTCTTGCCAGCCTTGGTGGTATGGTCAACCTTCCGCGTATTCGGTGGGAACCAAACTATCGGTATCGTACTTGGTATGATGCTGATTGCTGGTCAATTGCCAAATGCTTGGGTCGTTGCTTCAGGTGGTGATGTGAAGCCAACCATTTTCTTCGGTTTCATCCCAGTTGTTGGTTTGCAAGGTTCAGTATTGCCAGCCTTCATCATCGGTTTGGTTGGTGCTAAATTTGAAAAAGCAGTCCGCAAGGTTGTTCCAGAAGTTCTTGACCTCTTAGTAACACCATTCGTGACTTTGTTTGTCATGTCTATTCTTGGTTTGTTTGTCATCGGTCCAGTCTTCCACGTGGTTGAAAACTACATCTTAGCTGGTACACAAGCTATCTTGAACTTGCCAATGGGGCTTGGTGGTCTCCTTATCGGTGGTGTTCACCAAGTTATCGTTGTATCAGGTGTTCACCATATCTTCAACTTCTTGGAAGCTCAATTGGTAGCAAACACTGGTGCTAACCCATTCAACGCTATCATCACTGCAGCTATGACAGCACAAGGTGCTGCTACAGTAGCGGTTGGTGTGAAAACTAAAAATCCTAAATTGAAAGCTCTTGCTTTCCCAGCAGCTCTTTCTGCCTTCCTCGGTATTACTGAGCCAGCTATCTTCGGTGTGAACTTGCGTTTCCGCAAACCATTTCTTCTTTCATTGATTGCTGGTGCCATCGGTGGTGCTGTAGCATCTCTTCTTGGTCTTGCTGGTAAAGGTATGGGTGTAACCATCATTCCTGGTGCGACACTTTATGTTGGTAATGGTCAATTGTTCCAATACATCCTTATGGTAGCTGTATCATTTGCTCTTGGTTTTGCATTGACTTACCTCTTCGGTTTTGAAGATGAAGTAGAAGCTGCACCTAAAGCAGCGGCAGCTCCAGTAGCAACACCTGCAACTCCAGCTGTTGAGCTCAACGAAGAAACTCTTGTATCTCCACTTTCAGGTGATGTTGTTGCCCTTGAAAATGTTAATGACCCAGTCTTCTCATCAGGAGCTATGGGTAAAGGTTTGGCTGTTAAACCATCTGAGGGTGTTGTTTACGCTCCAGCAGATGCAGAAGTAACAATTGCTTTTGAAACAGGCCATGCTTACGGATTGAAAACAGCGTCTGGTGCTGAACTTTTAATTCACATCGGTATTGATACTGTATCAATGAATGGTAATGGATTTGAAAAATTAGTAGCAGCAGGTGATAAAGTAAAAGCTGGTACTCCGCTTGCTAAATTTGATGCAGCTAAGATTGCTGAAGCAGGTCTTGATGATACAACCATGATCATCGTGACCAACACTGCTGACTTTGCAGAAGTATCTCCACTTGCAGAGGGAACAATCGCTCACGGTGTAGAATTCTTGAAAGTAGCTAAGTAATCTTATATAAAATCGATTTGTAGAGCATGACTCTACTACATAATTAACAGGAAAAAGGCTTTCAGCCTTTTTCTTCTGTTTGCTTATATGTTATAATAAAAGTGATAAAAATTTTGGAGACAATCAAATGACAAAATTATATGGTAGCTTAGAAGCTGGTGGTACAAAGTTTGTTTGTGCAGTAGGTGATGAGAACTTTCAAGTTGTTGAAAAAACGCAATTTCCAACGACAACTCCTTATGAAACGATTGAGAGAACAGTTGAATTCTTCAAGCGCTATGAAGATCGTTTGGCAGGTATTGCGATAGGTTCTTTCGGTCCAATTGATATTGATCAAAACTCACAGACTTATGGTTACATCACTTCGACACCAAAACCACACTGGTCAAATATTGATTTACTTGGTCTGATTGCTAAGGAATTTAACATTCCATTCTACTTCACGACAGATGTGAATTCATCAGCTTTTGGTGAAACCCTGGTTCGTAAAGGGGTAAAGAGCTTGGTTTACTATACAATCGGTACAGGTATTGGTGCAGGTGCTATTCAGAATGGTGAGTTTATCGGTGGCTTGGGTCATACCGAAGCGGGTCATACTTACGTTGCCCTACACCCTTACGATGTAAAACATGAATTTAAAGGAATGTGTCCATTCCACAATGGGTGTTTGGAAGGCTTAGTTGCAGGTCCTTCTCTTGAAGGTCGTACAGGTATTCGTGGTGAATTGATCGAGCTCAATTCAGACGTTTGGGATGTGCAGGCTTACTACATTGCTCAAGCAGCAGTACAGGCAACCTTGCTTTATCGTCCGCAAGTAATTGTATTTGGTGGAGGAGTTATGGCTCAAGAGCACATGCTTAATCGTGTACGTGAGAAGTTTGTCGGTTTGATGAACGATTATCTCCCAACACCAGATGTCAAAGAATATATCGTAACGCCAGCTGTTGCTGAAAATGGTTCTGCAACTCTTGGGAACTTTGCTTTGGCAAAACAGGTGTCAAGAAATTCATAATTGTCTATGAGAACAGATTCATTTGTACTTTGGCGATAGATATATTGAAGAATATTGGGTGAAGTTGTTTTATTATCACAATAACTTGACAGTGAAGTGAGAGTTTTTATGTAACTCTCACTTCTTTTTATCTAAAAAACTGTATTCATAAGAGATAGCCATTCGTTAATCAAGGCAGTTTTGGGGAGTAGGAAAGAACTCGACCAGCTTAAAAGAGTTCGTCAACAACTCTTCAATTTAAGTTTTTGAGCCGAAACAGCGCCTCAAAAACTAACGATGACTATAAAAGATTAGAGTTTGCCATTGTTGGAGTTCATCGGGTATGAAAAAGAGAAACGAGTTCCACAACTTTTGATGATTATTCATAAGCAAGGTTGAAAATCTTTTTATTGGCGATAGTGTAGTGATATTTTTTAACCAGAGGAAAGTTGTTGTTTCCCAATTGTATGAAAACGCTATATCTAAAGTGATGATGCGGAGACACTAAAGTCTATAAAAACAGGAAAAGCACAGATAGATAGCAGAAAAAAGATAGTTAAAAGTGTTACAATTGGGATGCAAATTTTAGGCTGGGAAATTATTCTCAGAAGTACTTATATGGAGGACTTATGATTCCAATTCAACAGCATGGTAAGCGCTGGCTTATTTTGACACTTACCCTTTCTACTTCGGTTCTTGCGCTTGCATCTATCGGAACATCACAACCGGTTGTTTTTGCAGATGAAAACTCACATTTACAATCGCCAAAAAACACCAATAAAATAGAGGTTCTGAACTGGGAAGCATTTTCTAAAAAATTGAAAGACTACTCCTCGGACCAACGACAATTTCATGTTTTGAAATTAGGATTTGAAAATCGACTGGGAACATTATCAACTCGGGAAGAATTGGAAGAATTTGGTAAAAACAACAATTTTTTGGCAATCAATGGTAAAGTTACTCAAAATATTCATGACTTTCCACATATCCTTGTTATGAACAAGGGTGATGTTATTGCTCATAATGAGGAAGATTATCATAATCAGATGAGAGAGTTGAGGTTTTCGGGAAATGGCGACTTACATAATAGTATGGAGCCAAAACGGATTCATGCACTATTTAAGATTGAGCTTGACTCCAATAAACGGCAGTTATTAAATGCTGCGGGTCTAGGAACTGCTGAGAATAGTTTGAAAAATATTAATGGAATGACTATTTACTCGCATGGTCTTACAGTTGATAATAAGTACTATGAGGATTATAGTAAATATACTCATAATTCAGTTAAAAATATAAACGTTACCAAAGAGCGTTTTATAGCAAATGATGACTTGATTCATAAGTTGATAGAGTCCTCAGAAGCTATGAAGCAATCAAGTGAACGCGATAAAGTTAAGGCATTTGTTCAGTATGTTGCCAATCATACAACATATGATTGGGAAGCTGCTAATAAGGCTGTTCAAAATTATGCAGACATCAATTACTACTTAGGATCAGATTTGTTCGCGGTTACTGAACGTCAGAAAGCGATGTGTGTAGGTTTCAGCACTACTGCGGCCCGTGCATTTAATATGTTAGGGCTTCCTGCTTATGTTGTTGTTGGGAAAAATGCAGAAGGTGTCCCGCATGCTACAGCGCGTGTTTATTATGATAAAAAGTGGCACACCATTGACGGTACAGGTTTTATTACAGGGAATAAGCATCAGCGCTCAGCTAAATATAGCGAGAAACACTTTTCTACTATTGGTGAGGATAGTTATGATGTTGTTGAGGCAGGACAGGAGCCTAAGGCGGAGCGTAACTACATGATTATTGATAGTAATTATGAGAGTTGGGCTATGAAACAAAAAACAGCAGATTTACTGTTGTTCAACAAAGAAAAGTCCTTGGTTGGTTTGGATTATATTGCATATGTTGAGCCAACTTATATAACAGAAAATAAGAAAAATCATTTGCTAGATATCTATAAAGCTTTGAAACGTAAAGTAGAAGAAACGAAAGCAACGGATAAAGACGATAAAGATGATAAACAAGAGGGGTATGATCGTGTTTTACAATTTGTCAATTCTGATATTGATAAATTGAGTGCTCTCTCCAAGATTACAGAAGAAGAATTTAAAGCACTCGAAAATTCAATGGATTTAGCTCGAGTGTTCTTGGGGCAAATGAATGCGAAGGCTGGAAAAGAATTTTCGGAAGGAGAAACTTATCAAAGTTATCTAAAGAATCGTCAGAAAAATAACACAAATTCTGATGATGATAGAAACCGAAATGAATTGCAAGAAAACCAAGCTAATTCTGATGAAGTCAGCCAAAATTCCAAGGATGCTTCGGCTCCAAGTGTTAATTCTGCACAGCAATCTGAGGAGCTTGAAGGAACTCCTTCAACACAGGAAACAATCTCAGCTGCTCCTTCTCAACAAACACCAGCAGCTCCTAAGGCACTACAAGCTAAAACTGAGTTAGAGGATAAAACAGAGACTTCATCTTTAGGAAATACAGAGATGGTTTCACCGAGTTCAGAAACAGCTCAGAATACAGTTGATTCTAAGGAAGAAAGTGATGCTAAATTACCATATGTTGAGCCTTCATCCAAAGAATCGAGTGAAGCGCAGGTTAATACAGTTTCCTCTCCACAAGTAAGTTCTGCATCCCCAACTTCATCAGAAACTATTTCTACAGATACGGTAACAGCTAGTCAAGAAAAAGCTGAATCACGGGTTTCTGCCCCACAAGTAATTTCAGCATCTCAAACTTCACCGGAAACTAATTCTGCCGAGGTGGTAACAACTAGTCAAGAAGTAGCTAAAGCACCGGTTTCTGCTCCACAAGTAAGTTCTGAAATCCAAACTTTATCAGAAACAGCTCCTACAGAGGTGGCAACAGAAGCACCGGAATTAAGTGCACTTGAGAGTAATCCAGCACCTCAAACTTCATTGGAAACAACTCCTACAGAGGAGGTAACAGAAACACCGGAACCAAGTGTAGTTGAGAGTAATTCAGCATCCCCAACTTCACCGGAAACTAATTCTGCAGAGGCAGTAACAACTAGTCAAGAAATGGCTGAACCTTCGGTTTCTGTTCCACAAGTAAGTTCTGAAATCCCAACTTCATCAGAAACAGCTCCAGCAGAAGTGGCAACAGAAGTATCGGAAGAGAGTAGTTCAGCATCTCAACCTTCACCGGAAACAACTCCTACAGAGACGGTAACAACTAGTCAAGAAGTAGCTGAAGCACCGGTTTCTGCTCCACAAGTAAGTTCTGAAATCCCAACTTCACCGGAAACAGCTTCTACAGAGGTGGTGGTAGCTAAACAAGAAGTAGCTGACTCACCGGTTTCAGCTCCACAAGTAATTTCTGAAATCCCAACTTCATCAGAAACAGCTCCAGCAGAAGTGGCAACAGAAGTAACAGAACCAAGTGTAGTTGCGAGTAGTTCAGCATCCCCAACTTCACCGGAAGCTAATTCTACAGAGGTGGTGGTAGCTAAACAAGAAGTAGCTGACCCACTGGTTTCTGCTCCACAAACAAGTTCTGCTTCACTTACTTTAGAGGTTCCTAAAAATGAACATTTAGACGAGAAAGCAGATGCAACTACGCCAAATGGAGTTGAAGCAAATACTCATGAGGCAGTTTCTGTTCCGACATCAGATATTCGTGTTCAAGATGCTGGTTCAGACACGGTGCCTCAACCTTACTCTTTATCTGCGACATTGTTTGAAGAAGCAATTTCAACAGTTGAGCCTGTAGGTGTTGCAACTTCTTCTCAAGAGAGAAGTGCAGTAGCTGGCAAGGTGAAAGTGCCTACCTCTCTTGAACGTAGTAACAATTCTGTTGAGGAAGAAAAAGTGGTCGATTCAAATGCAACAATTGAGAATCGAGAGCCAGAGAAAAAAGAGATCCTTACTTCGGAAAATGTACTTAACAGCTTAGTAACAATTTGGGTAGCTTTATCTACTAGTTTCTTCATGAGATATTTTTCTCGAGGAAAATAATATATTAACACAGGTTAAAGATGACGTTTATCTTTGTGTAGAAAATTATTCATGTGAGCTTTTATTAACTGAATAATATGATAACTGAGCTTTTAATGAATTTCTAAATCTCCGATATATCGCAGATTCCTCATTTAAAATTTTATAAATTTTTCACCTCCTAGGAGTTATTGTGACTAGGAGGTGTTTTGTGGTAAAAATAGTAATATTAAGCTAGCATTTTCATTTATTTAGGCTGTATCCTAGTGCCAAACCTTGAAAATTGCCTAGTTTTCTGCTACAATATATTATTGACTAAAACTGAAATAGGATGAAATGTATGGTAACAAATGTACTTCGTTCTCTCATTGAAAATGATAAGGGAGAGCTAAGAAAACTTGAGAAAATGGCAGACAAGGTCTTCTCGTATGCCGATGAAATGGAAGCGCTGACTGATGAACAGTTGCAAGCTAAGACAGCAGAATTTAAGGAGCGCTACAATAACGGTGAATCCCTCGACGATCTTTTGTACGAAGCTTATGCGGTAGTCCGTGAAGGAGCTCGACGTGTCTTGGGTCTCTATCCCTACAAGGTTCAGGTTATGGGAGGAATCGTTCTTCACAACGGTGACGTTCCAGAAATGCGTACAGGTGAAGGTAAAACTCTGACTGCAACGATGCCTGTTTATTTGAATGCCTTGTCTGGTCAAGGTGTTCACGTAGTGACGGTTAACGAGTATCTTTCTACCCGTGATGCGACTGAAATGGGTGAATTGTATTCATGGCTTGGTCTATCAGTTGGTATCAACTTAGCTGCTAAATCACCCTTGGAAAAACGTGAGGCCTATAACTGCGATATTACTTATTCGACCAACTCAGAGATTGGTTTTGACTATCTCCGAGACAATATGGTTGTTCGCGCAGAAGACATGGTTCAACGTCCTCTCAATTATGCCTTGGTCGATGAAGTTGACTCAATCTTGATTGATGAAGCTCGTACGCCGTTGATTGTATCTGGTGCACAAGGTTCGGAAACAAACCAGTTGTATTTCTTGGCAGATAATCTTGTTAAATCTTTGACAACAGAAGATTACATCATTGACATTCCATCTAAAACGATTGGACTGTCTGATTCAGGTATTGACAAAGCAGAGAAATTCTTCAAGTTAGATAACCTCTACGATATTGAAAATGTAGCCATTACCCATTTCTTGGATAATGCACTTCGTGCCAACTACATCATGACCTATGATATTGACTATCTGGTCAATGAAGACCAAGAGGTCATGATTATCGATCCATTTACAGGTCGTACGATGGAAGGTCGTCGTTATTCTGATGGACTTCACCAAGCCATCGAAGCTAAGGAAGGTGTACCGGTTCAAAACGAGTCTAAGACAAGTGCCTCTATTACCTACCAAAACCTTTTCCGTATGTATAAAAAGTTATCGGGGATGACGGGTACTGGTAAAACAGAAGAGGAAGAATTCCGTGAAATCTACAACATCCGTGTTGTACCAATTCCAACCAACCGTCCAATCGCGCGTGTTGACCACGAAGATTTACTCTATCCAAGTCTAGAATACAAATTTAATGCCGTTATTGCTGATGTGAAGAGACGCTATGAGAAAGGGCAACCTGTCTTGGTCGGTACAGTTGCGGTTGAAACTTCTGATTTGATTTCTCAAAAATTGGTAGCTGCAGGTGTCCCTCACGAAGTATTGAATGCTAAAAACCACTATCGTGAAGCACAGATTATTATGAATGCTGGTCAGCGTGGTGCGGTCACTATTGCGACCAACATGGCGGGACGCGGTACCGATATTAAGTTAGGTCCAGGTGTACGTGAACTTGGTGGGTTGTGTGTTATTGGTACTGAGCGCCATGAAAGTCGTCGTATTGATAACCAGCTTCGTGGACGTTCAGGTCGTCAAGGGGACCCAGGTGAATCACAATTCTATCTATCTCTCGAAGATGACTTGATGAAACGCTTTGGTTCAGAACGCATCAAAGTATTTATGGAGCGTATGAATCTAACAGAAGAAGAGTCCGTTATCAAGTCTAAAATGTTGACACGTCAAGTTGAATCTGCTCAGAAGCGTGTGGAAGGGAACAACTACGACTCACGTAAACAAGTCCTTCAATATGACGATGTGATGCGTGAGCAACGTGAAATCATCTATCGCCAACGCCAGGATGTTATTACTGCTGCCCGTGATTTGGCTCCTGAAATCAAAGCGATGATGAAACGGACGATTGAACGCCAAGTTGCGGGTCACTTCCTTGGTTCGAAAGATGAAGCTATTGATGGTATTATCAAATTTGCGCATGCAAATCTCGTTGAAGATGATACCTTGAGTAAAGCTACTTTTGAAGCAATGAATCAGAAAGAGATTGTCGAAGAGCTCTATGAACGTGCTTTGAGAGTCTATGATTCGCAAGTGAAAAAATTACGCGATGAAGAACGTGTACGCGAATTCCAGAAAGTTCTTATCCTTCGTGTTGTGGATAACAAATGGACAGACCATATTGATGCCTTGGATCAATTGCGCAATGCAGTCAGTCTTCGTGGATACGCTCAAAACAATCCAATCGTTGAATATCAATCAGAAGCATTTACTATGTTCAACGATATGATTGGGGCTATCGAGTTTGAAGTAACCCGCTTGATGATGAAGGCGCAAATTCATGACAATATTGAGCGTGAGCGTACAAGTCAAGAAGCACATACGACAGCTGTTAAGAATATTATGCCGAACCAATCGCATGCAATTCAGGAGAATGTATCTTTTGAAGGTGTTGATCGTAACGATCCATGCCCATGCCAGTCTGGTAAGAAATTTAAAAATTGTCACGGCCGTAAATAGGAATGACGCGTGGACTGGACGGCTGTCCAGTCCTTTTGCAATTTTTAGACAAGTCACTAGAGTCAGTTCGTTTATTTTAATAAATGAAGTGACTATGCAAAAGGAGACCGATTAATGATAGTAGGACATGGCATTGACCTTCAGGAGATGGAGGCGATTGAAAGTGCCAGAATCAAACACCAAGGGTTTCCCAAAAAGATTCTCACAGAGAAAGAATTTGAACGGTATCAAAGTCTGTCCGGTCGCCGTCAGCTAGAATATTTAGCTGGACGTTGGTCAGCCAAAGAAGCACTGACCAAGGCCTTGGGGACAGGCATTGGTAAGATAGGATTTCATGATATTGAAATTCTGAATACCAGCAAAGGAGTTCCCTATGTGACGAAGAGTCCCTTTGATGGGAATATTTGGCTCAGCATTAGCCATTCAGGAAATTTTGTACAAGCTAGTGTGATTTTGGAGGAGAAAGATGATTGAAAGTGAACATCGACCCACGCAAATTCGGGTTAACTTAGATGCGATTGCGGAAAATTTCGAGCAAGTAATGACCAACTTGCCCCCTAAGACTGAAGCATTTGCTGTTGTTAAGGCGAATGCTTATGGTCATGGAGCTGTTGCGGTAGCGAAAAAGTTATCCAGTCAAGCAGCTGGTTTTTGTGTTTCGAATTTGGATGAAGCATTAGAGTTACGTAAAGCGGGTATCGAGCATCCTATCTTGATTTTAGGAGTGGTTCCTGTACGTTTTTTACCAGTAGCTCATCAACTCAATATCAGTGTGACAGTTGCCAGTCTGGACTGGTTGCAAGATGCAAAAGACTTAGAGGCTGATTTATCTGGTCTAACTGTCCATCTTAAGCTGGATACAGGTATGGGGCGGATTGGTTTTAGAAAAATAGCCGATTTGCTACAAGCGATTGCTATCCTTGAAGAATTAGAGTATGACATCGAAGGAGTCTATACTCATTTTGCTACTGCGGATGAGGTTGAACAGGCGCACTTCGAGAGTCAACTGTCTGTTTTTAAAGAATTTTTGGATGTTCTACCAATTACTCCGCGCTGGATTCATGCCAGCAATTCAGCAACAAGCATTTGGCATGCTGATACAGTATTTAACCTGGTTCGTTTGGGAAACATTCTTTATGGACTTAATCCAAGTGGACGAGTACTAGAACTCCCGTTTGGTGTTCAACCAGCCTTATCTCTCGTATCTGAAATTGTTCATGTAAAGCAGGTTGAAGCTGGCACAACAATTGGCTATGGAGCTACTTATCACAGCACCGATTCAGAATGGATTGCGACCGTTCCGATAGGATATGCAGATGGTCTCGTACGAAGCTTACAAGGCTTATCAGTCCTAGTCGATGGGCAGGCCTGTGAAATTGTAGGGCGTATTTCGATGGACCAGATCACCATTCGTTTACCTCGTGCTTATCCACTTGGTCAAAAAGTCACCCTAATCGGTCAAGATGGAGATAAAACGATCTCTGTTCAGGAGTGGGCTGATCGCATCGGAACCATAAATTACGAGGTGGTTTGTCTTTTGACAGATCGTCTACCTCGAATTTTTGAGTAAACGTGATGATAATCCGCTTCTTTCACTAAAATAGAAGGCTAAAATATTAGAGAAGTGTTGCCTAGAGATTGTCTATAATACAAATATCGTCATTTAGTTGCCTTTTATTACTTTGACAATCGAGGAAATATCGTTTCCATATTTCCAACTTCAAACACTCCACCGGATTGTTTGAACTCGCCTTGCCTGATTTTGTAAAAGTGACTTGCTTTGCAAGTATTATCTCCCACCTTGCACAGTCCATTGACTGTGCAAGCAATCTGGGGGATACGAATAGTCCAGTGGACTATTCGTACCTGAGCCTGAAAACAAAAAAGCGAAGTACATCAGCTGGTCACCTAGAAATAAGAAAGCATTGAGTTATGCCTGTGGCTTTTGATGAGGCTGGGCAAAAAGTCCAGGACCACTACTCAGAGTTCGTGTCAACATCTCAGCGCAGTGGTTGATTGGCATATTTGTTCGTGTTTTGCACTCCAAATCTGGCCTAATCAACTGTGCGGGGGGTGGGAAGACGAACTCTTTTTATCTTGGTCGAGTTCTTTCCCACTCCCTTTGTCCCCAGTCTCCAACTATCTCCCAGATAGTTGGAGCGAGTACTAAAAGTAAACTAAAAGACTATAATGAGGCTGGTCAAAAAGTCCAATACTCTTCGAAAATCAAAATTATCCGTTGTCAACTTGCCTTGATGAACTCCAGTTCTATCTTCGACTTCGTTTCCTAGGCTACTTTTGATTTTCATTGAGTATAAAAAATAAAAAATAGCTTAGAATTGCATCGTCAGAAACGTTGATTCTAAGCTATTTTTGTTTATTCAAATTTTAATTGGTACTCAATGAAAATTAAAATCAGACTAGCTCCAATGGAGCTTGACACTCATCAAATCAAGTCAACAACGTCTGGTTTTGATTTTCGAAGAGTATGAAGCGACCTCGTTGTGATTATTGCTCGTTAAAAAAAGCTTCATAGAGTGCGTGCAGGGCGCGTTTCTTTTCTTCGGTTTTGACAACGAACATAACAGAAACTTCACTGGCTCCCTGTGAAATCATTGCCAAGTTGACGTTTTGTTTAGAGAGGGCAGTGGTAGCGGTAGCTGTTACACCGACATGGCTCTTCATATTTTCACCAACAATCATGATAATAGATAAACCATGTTCGATTTCGGCCTTGTCAACTTCCATTTTCGTATTGAGTTGACGAAGGATCTCTTCTTCCTTGATAGGAGTCAATTCACGCTCACGGACTACGATGGATAAATCGTCAATACCGGTCGGCATGTGCTCCCAGCGAATATTGAGATCTTCGAGAATTTGCAATACCTTGCGACCAAAACCAACTTCACGGTTCATCAAGTATTTGGACAAGTTAATGCTGACAAAACCATCGTCTGCAGCAATACCGACAACAGGAACTGTTTGCTCGGTATGTTTGTGTACAATTCGGGTACCAGGGTGAGTTGGGTTATTGGTGTTTTTGATAACCAATGGAATTCGTCCGCGATAGGCAGGAAGGAGGGCTTCATCGTGGAGGACGGAGAAACCTGCATAAGCTAATTCTCGCATTTCACGATAGGTCAATTCTTTGATTGAATGTGGATTTTTAATGATGCCAGGATGGGCTGCAAAAATACCATCGACATCTGTAAAGTTTTCATAGAGGTCAGCCTTGACCCCGGCAGCAATGATGGAACCTGTAATGTCCGATCCACCTCGTGAGAAGGTACAAATCTGGTTATCAACAGTTACACCGAAAAATCCTGGGATAATGAGTACTTCATCTGTATCACGAAGCTCTTCGATTTTGTCATAACTTGAAGGCAAAATGCGAGCATTTCCTGGTTCGGAGCTGACAATAATACCAGCTTTTTTAGGATGGACATAGCGTGCAGGCAATCCTCTGTGGGTAAAATATTCGGCAATCAATTTGGCATTATTATCTTCACCAGCTGCTAAGAATGCGTCGTAAAGGAATTCGTTATCATCAATTGGTAGGCTGGCCAAAGAGATGATGCTGTCTGCGATTTTCTTCATGCTGTTAGCTGTGAAACCAAGTTCGTCAACCATTGCTTGATAACGGTTGATGATCCATTCTTGACTGGCAGTCACATCTTTTCCGTTAACATATTCTTTATAATATTTAATCAACGCATCAGTAACTTTAGTATCCTCGGCATTGCGTTTTCCAGGTGCAGACACCACAACAAAGCGACGTTCTGAATCAGATTGAACAATATTGAAAACTTTTTCTAACTGTCCAGCTGAAGCAAGTGAGCTTCCCCCAAATTTAATAACTTTCATTCTCATCTCCTTGGATATTTTTTTCTATTATAGCAGAATGATATGAAATTGTCAGTATGTTCAGACAAATCTTGCCAAGAATTTTATCGAAAAACGAACAAGAGACAAGTATGAAAATTTCAGAAAAACATTTTTTTCTTTCAACTGTGTTACAATTAAAGTAATAGGAGGCGAGTATGGTAAAAGCAATTATTTTCGACATGGATGGTGTACTTTTTGATACAGAAACATTCTATTTTCAACGTCGAGCGGATTTTTTAGCGACAAAAGGTTTATCGGTTGATCATTTGGATCCATCTATATTTGTCGGCGGAAGAGCTAGTCAAATTTGGCAACGGATTTTAGGGGATGATTATGATAACTGGGATGTCCCTGCCTTGGAAGAAGAATATCGTGTGTATAAAGAAAAGCGACCAACCCCTTATGCAGAGAGGATTTTTCCTGAAGTTAAAGCGGTATTGGAGAGACTAACTATCCAAGGTATTCCTGTAGTTTTGGCTTCAAATACCGACCGTTCAGAAATCGAACGTGCTCTACTAGATGCTGGTATACGCTTTCACTTTAGTCATGTTTTCTCAGCGATGGATTGTGAGGCCCCAAAGCCAGATCCCACAGTTTATATGAAAGCAGCTAGTGCAACAGGAGTAGCTAAATCGGACATTTTAGTATTTGAAGATAGTGCGAAGGGGATTGAAGCGGCTAAAAAAGCAGGTTTGACAGTTTGGGCTATTCGAGACCAGCATTATGGAATTGATCAGTCGAAAGCAGACAAATTGGTAGACAATCTTGAAGATGCCTTTGACTTATTGCGATTTTAAGAAATATTATATTGTAGTCCAAGCATCAGTTCTCGTGAAAAATGGTATTTCTAGCTCAGAATCCAGTTAAATCTTCCAAAAGTATTAACGTGAAAAAATGAAAGTTGTAAATTAAACTTAGAGCCTATAATTTACAGTTCAGACTTGCATATTGAGGTTGTTTTTTCAAAATACAGTCAGTATTTCCCGCAAAACTACCTTGATGAGTGAAAAAGCCAAGGCGCTTTGCGTGTGAATATAGATTCTTAGACACGTTATTTTCTAGCATATCTAAATTTTATATTGCGATGATGGCCTCCATCTTTTTCGGACGTCACACTTTCCTTGCTAGAAAAAAGTGACAATTTTAAAAACTATGTTACAATGGAAAACAAGAAATTGAAGTTTGATATTCAAATCTTTTAATTATCAAACTATTTTGAAAGGAGCAAGAGAATGGCCTATCAAACAATTCGTTATGAAGTAATTGATTCCGTAGCGATTCTAACTTTAAACAGACCGGAAGTGGCAAATGGTTTTAATATTCCTATGTGTGAAGAAATCTTAGAAGCAATCCGCCTTGCAGAAGGGGATGCCTCCGTCAAAATTTTACAAATTCAAGCACAGGGTTCCATTTTCTCCGTGGGTGGAGATTTAGTTGAGATGAAGCGTGCAGTTGATGATGATGATATTGCTTCTTTGGTAAAAATAGCAGAGCTGGTGAATGATATTTCGTTTGCGATGAAGAAATTGTCTAAAGTAGTCATTATGGTGACAGATGGGGCAGTGGCTGGAGCCGCGGCTAATATGGCAGTGGCAGCTGATTTTGTTATTGCCTCCAGCAAGACAAAATTCATCCAAGCCTTTGTAGGCGTTGGACTTGCGCCGGATGCGGGGGGGCTCTTTCTACTGAGTCGTGCTATTGGGGCTAATCGTGCTAGTCACTTGGCGATGACTGGAGAGGGCTTATCAGCGGATAAGGCTTTAGAATATGGGATTATTTATAAATTGGCAGAGCCAGAAAAACTAGAAAAGACGGTTGCCCAGGTCATAAAAAAACTCTTGCGAGGCTCAGTAAATTCTTATGCAGCAATCAAACAATTGACATGGGAAAGTCAATTTAAAGACTGGGAGTCTTATCGCCGATTGGAGCTGGATTTACAAGAAACATTAGCCTATAAAGAGGATTTTAAAGAGGGAGTTCGAGCGCATGCAGAACGACGTAGACCAGTGTTTACGGGAGATTAATTTTTAAATTAGTAAAAAATGTTTGACAATCAAAGTTTTATGGTTTATACTTTGACTATCAAAGTAAAGGAGGCCTGTTTTGGAAGATCCAAAAGTAAATGAATATCTAACGGCCATTTTTAACAATGTGTTGGTGATTGAAGAAACAAGTCTGCGTGGTAGCCGATTCAATGATATTTCGATTAAGGAAATGCACACGATTGATGTGATAGGAAGTATTGATGGAGCTACTCCGAGTGATGTTGCTCGGACTTTGATGGTAACCTTAGGTACTGTTACAACTAGCTTGAACAATTTGGAAAGAAAAGGATATGTTGAGCGTATTCGTTCGACCAAAGATCGGCGAGTTGTTCATCTCTATCTGACCAAAAAAGGTCGACTGGTCTATCGTTTGCATCAACGATTTCACAATGAAATGGTGAAACAGATTACAGATGGTATGGATGATGCAGAGTATCAGGTAATGAAGAAAGGACTCATGAAACTCTATCACTTCTTGGAGGATTTGAAATGAGAAACCATGCTAAAATCAGTCAGGTGGCCCACTATCTTCCGAAGAAGATTGTGACCAATGATGATTTGGCTCAACGAATGGAGACCAGTGATGAGTGGATTCGTAGCCGTACAGGTATCGGTCAACGGCACATTGTTACTGGAGAGACGACGAGTGATTTGGCTAGTCAAGTGGCTAGAAAATTACTGGAAAAGTCTCAGCTAGATGCTAGTGAAATTGACTTCATCATCGTAGCAACGATTACTCCAGATGCTTCAATGCCATCTACAGCAGCTATGGTTCAAGCAGCAATTGGCGCGAAAAACGCTTTCGCCTATGATCTCGTTGCAGCTTGTTCAGGATTTGTTTTTGCGCTATCAACAGCGGAAAAATTGCTTGCTTCAGGAGTCTATAAGAGAGGACTTGTCATTGGTGCAGAGACCCTATCTAGGTCTGTCGACTGGTCGGATCGATCAACGGCTGTTTTATTTGGAGATGGTGCTGGAGGAGTTTTGCTGGAAGCGTGTGAACAACCGACCTTTTTAGCAGAAATCTTGCGAACGGATGGCGGTCGAGGTGCTAGTCTGACAGCAGGGATAGACCAGAAAGAGACGCCATTCTCGACACAAAGCTGTCAGCAACCCTTTATCCAAATGGAGGGCAGAGCTATATTTGAATTTGCTACGAGGGATGTTACGGCAACCATGGCAGAGCTGCTAGAACAAGCTGATATGACTGTGGATTGCGTTGATTATTTCTTGCTCCACCAAGCCAATATACGTATCCTGGATAAGATGGCTCGTAAATTGGGAGTGGCGCGTGAAAAATTTCCAGCAAATATGGATAAATATGGCAATACCAGTGCAGCAAGTCTTCCTATTCTCTTATCAGAATGTGTAGAGAGCGGAATGTTGCGATTGGATGGAAGCCAGACTATTCTCATGGCTGGTTTCGGTGGAGGCCTCACATGGGGAACTCTACTCTTACAACTTTAGTTAATTCCTTGCCCTAGGCAAGATTAAAATATTTTATTTTACAAAAGGAGACACATATCATGGCAGTATTTGAAAAAGTACAGGAAATCATCGTTGAAGAATTGGGTAAGGATGCTGAAGAAGTAACTCTTACAACAACCTTTGAGGATTTGGACGCAGATTCATTGGATCTTTTCCAAGTTATCTCTGAAATCGAAGATGCATTCGACATCCAAATCGACACTGAAGAAGGTTTGACTACTGTAGGCGATTTGGTTGCTTATGTTGAAGAAAAAACAAAATAATGACTGTTAAGGAGAGTGCTATGTAGCATTTTTCTTAAGTTAAATACTTTGATAATCAAAACATTGAAATATCAAACTATTTTTTGAGTGAGGGGGGGCAACCCTTCACTTGTTTACCTAATGATTTGATATTCAAATGATTAGGTAAGCAAGAAAAAAAGATGAGGGAATTATGAAGACGAAAATAACAGAATTGCTCGATATTAAGTATCCAATTTTTCAAGGTGGTATGGCTTGGGTAGCTGATGGAGATTTGGCTGGTGCCGTATCTAATGCAGGTGGTCTAGGAATCATCGGTGGAGGAAATGCTCCCAAAGAGGTGGTCAAGGCAAATATTGACAAGGTTAAATCTATCACGGACAAACCTTTCGGTGTCAATATCATGCTTTTGTCTCCTTTTGCGGATGACATTGTTGACTTGGTCATCGAAGAAGGTGTGAAAGTTGTCACCACAGGAGCAGGAAATCCAGGGAAGTATATGGAGCGTCTCCATGCTGCAGGGATTACAGTTATTCCTGTTGTACCGAGTGTAGCCCTTGCTAAACGCATGGAAAAATTAGGGGTAGATGCTGTTATTGCTGAAGGTATGGAAGCCGGAGGTCATATTGGTAAAGTGACCACCATGACCTTGGTTCGTCAGGTTGGTGAAGACGTATCTATTCCTGTTATTGCTGCTGGAGGTATTGCAGATGGTGCAGGTGCAGCGGCAGCCTTTATGTTGGGAGCAGAAGCGGTGCAAGTTGGAACTCGTTTTGTAGTAGCTACAGAGTCCAATGCCCATCAGGCTTATAAGGAAAAAGTTTTAAAAGCTAAGGATATTGATACAACTGTATCAGCTTCTATTGTTGGACATCCTGTGAGAGCCATCAAGAATAAGTTGTCATCTGCTTATGCAGCTGCAGAGAAAGATTTCTTGGCAGGTAAAATTTCGGCAGATGCTATTGAAGAGCTTGGTGCGGGAGCACTTCGCAATGCAGTTGTTGATGGTGATGTAACAAATGGCTCCGTAATGGCTGGTCAAATTGCTGGTCTAGTTTCTAAAGAAGAATCTTGTGAAGATATTTTGAAAGATATCTATTATGGAGCAGCCAAAGTGATTAGAGAAGAGGCAAGCCGTTGGGCTTCGGTTGGAGAATAGGATGACAAAGACAGCTTTTCTTTTTGCAGGTCAAGGGTCTCAGACAGTGGGGATGGCTCGCGACCTTTACGAATATTACCCGATAGTTAGAGAAACGTTTGACCAGGCTAGTCAGATTCTGGGGTATGACATTCGCGACCTAATTGACAATCAAGAGGATAAATTACATCAGACTCGCTATACCCAACCTGCTATTTTGACCACTTCTGTGGCTATTTTTCGACTGCTGGAAGAAGAGGGAATACAACCCGACATGGTAGCTGGTCTATCCTTGGGAGAATATTCAGCTCTGGTGGCATCGGGAGCTTTGGCCTTTGAAGATGCGATTGCCCTGATTGCTAAGCGTGGTGAATATATGGAACTGGCTGCGCCAGCAGGGACTGGTAAGATGGTTGCTGTTCTCAACACAGATGTCAACTTGATTGAAGAAATCTGTGCGACTGTTACCTCTGGGATTGTTTCCCCAGCCAACTACAACACACCAGCCCAAATCGTCATCGGAGGCGAGGTGGCTGCAGTGGATGAGGCGGTTGAATTGCTGAAGGAAGCAGGTGTCAAGCGGATGATTCCGCTCAATGTATCTGGCCCCTTTCACACGGCTCTCCTGCGACCAGCGTCGGAGCAATTGGCTCAGGCCTTGGAGCAGGTGGAACTTGCGGACTTCCAAGTAGAGTTGGTCGGTAATACGGAAGCCGAGGTTATGAAAAAAGAGGACATCAAGTCCCTCTTGCCCCGTCAAGTGATGGAACCAGTTCGTTTCTATGAGTCAATCGCAACCATGCAGGAAGCTGGTGTGACTAACTTTATTGAAATCGGTCCAGGTAAAGTCTTATCAGGATTTGTCAAGAAAATCGATAAGACGGCGCATGTTGTAGCAATTGAAGATATAGAGGGGCTACAAATAGTATTAAACAAATCATGAGGAGGAATCATGGAATTAACAAATAAAAATGTTTTTGTAACAGGTTCAAGTCGAGGAATCGGTTTGGCTATTGCTCATAAATTTGCCAGTTTAGGAGCAAATGTCGTTCTTAATGGTCGTGGTCAGCTAGGTCAGGACTTGCTGGATAGCTTTGCAGATTACGGTGTGAAAGTCCTAGCTATTTCAGGAGATATTTCAAGCGCGCAAGATGCCAAACGAATGGTGGCAGAAGCCATCGAAACACTCGGTAGCGTCGATATTTTGGTCAACAATGCAGGGATTACCAAAGATGGAATGGCTCTTCGTATGACAGAAGAGGATTTTGATACGGTTCTGAAGGTAAATCTTACTGGAACTTTTAATATGACGCAGGCTGTTTTGAAACCAATGACAAAGGCTCGTGAGGGTGCTATTATCAATCTATCAAGTGTATCTGGCTTGATTGGAAATGCTGGACAGGCCAACTATTCTGCTTCTAAGGCAGGTGTGATTGGATTTACTAAAGCCATTGCCCGTGAGGTTGCTGGGCGAAATGTTCGTGTCAATGCGATTGCGCCGGGCTTTATCCAATCTGATATGACAGATGTTTTATCTGACAAGATTAAAGAAGCTATGACTGCACAAATTCCGATGAAACGCTTTGGTGCGACAGAAGAAGTAGCTGATGTTGCAGTGTTTCTTGCCAAGCAAGAATATCTAACAGGACAGGTGATTGCGGTTGACGGCGGCTTGACCATGCAGTAAGTTTCCTAATGAGAAAGGACTGAAAATGACAAAATTAAATCGTGTAGTAGTAACAGGCTACGGTCTGACATCTCCAATCGGAAATACGCCAGAGGAGTTCTGGAATAGTTTGAAGGCTGGGAAAATTGGGATCGGAAAGATTACCAAGTTTGATACCAGTGAATATTCGGTCCATAATGCTGCGGAATTAAAAGATTTTCCTTTTGACAAATATTTCGTGAAAAAGGATACAAATCGCTACGATAATTACTCGCTCTATGCACTCTATGCAGCTAAAGAAGCGATTGCTAATGCACAGCTGGATACAGAGACAGTGGATAGTGACCGTTTTGGTGTTATCTTATCAACAGGTATCGGTGGTATTTTGGAAATTGAAGAGCAAGTTGCTCGTATGAATGAAAAAGGTCCAAAACGCATTCGTCCCATGGCTCTTCCAAAGGCCCTGCCAAATATGGCGGCTGGAAATATTGCTATGCAGGTCGGTGCAAATGGCGTCTGCAAGTGCATCATCACAGCCTGCGCTTCATCAAATGATGCTTTAGGGGAAGCCTTCCGTGAAATCAAGTTTGGTTTCCAAGATGTGATGCTGGCTGGCGGAGCAGAGGCAGCCATTACTCCGTTTGCAATCGGTGGTTTCCAAGCTTTAACAGCTATGTCGACTACTGAGGATCCAGAACGTGCGTCTATTCCATTTGACAAGGACCGCAATGGTTTTGTCATGGGAGAGGGTTCCGCGGTTTTAGTATTGGAAAGTTTGGAACACGCAGAGGCGCGTGGAGCGACGATTTTGGCGGAAATCGTTGGTTATGGAAATACTTGCGATGCTTACCACATGACTTCTCCGCATCCAGAAGGTCTGGGTGCTATTAAGGCCATGAAGTTGGCCATTTCAGAAGCAGGTTTAGAGCCAGCTGATATTGACTACATCAATGCCCATGGCACTTCGACACCGGCTAATGAAAAAGGGGAAAGCCAAGCTATTGTATCCGTATTCGGCAAGAACACGCCAGTTTCTTCCACCAAGTCCTTCACAGGGCACTTGTTGGGGGCGGCGGGTGCAGTTGAGGCGGCAGCTGTCATTGAGGCTATGCGTCATTCTTATGCACCAAAGACAGCTGGTACGACAGAATTATCTGAAGATATTGAAGCGGATGTCATTTATGGACAGGGGCGTGATATGGAAATCCGTCATGCCATTTCAAATACATTTGGCTTTGGTGGGCATAATTCAGTCATCGCTTTCAAACGTTGGGAGGCCTAAGTGAATATTACAGAAATTAAGGACCTGATGAGTCAGTTTGACCAGTCAAGTTTGCGAGAATTTTCGTATAGCAATGCTGGGGAGATCTTGCATTTCAGTAAAAACCAGCAGGCGACAGTGGCTCCGAGTCCAGCGGTAGAAGCTCCGCTTGCCCCAGTAACTCCTGCAAGCCCAGCCCCTGTGCCAGCAGTTGAAATGAGTGAGCCAGCTCCAGCAGAAGCAGGTGCCAGCCTCGTGGCAGAAGGTGCGGTAGTGGAAAGCCCCTTGGTCGGCGTGGCTTATTTGTCCCCAGCCCCTGACAAGCCAGCCTTTGTGGCAGTTGGGGATACGGTTAAAAAAGGCCAGACCCTCATGATTATCGAAGCCATGAAGGTCATGAACGAAGTACCAGCTGACCGTGACGGTGTGGTCACAGAGATTTTGGTGGCCAACCAAGATGTTGTAGAATTTGGACAAGGATTGGTACGCATCAAATGATTGATATTTTGAAAATTAAAGAGGCGCTTCCTCATCTCTATCCTATGCTCTTGGTCGATCGTGTCCTTGAAGTATCGGAAGATGAGATTGTTGCCCTCAAAAATGTGACCATTAATGAGCCCTTCTTCAATGGGCATTTCCCAGACTATCCTGTCATGCCAGGTGTTCTCATCATGGAGGCTTTGGCACAAACCGCAGGTGTCTTGGAGTTATCCAAGGAAGAAAACAAGGGCAAGCTGGTCTTTTATGCCGGTATGGACAAGGTTAAATTTAAGAAGCAAGTTGTACCTGGTGACCAGTTAATCATGACCGCTAAATTTGTCAAACGCCGTGGAACCATTGCGGTCGTTGAGGCAAAGGCAGAGGTGGAAGGAAAACTGGCTGCGTCGGGGACGTTGACTTTTGCTATTGGAAAATAATACTCTTCGAAAATCAAACTCAGCCGTTGTTGACTTGATTTGATGAGTGTCAAGCTCCAGTGGAGCTTGACAGCCTGCTACCATAAGATAAGAAAGTAGCAGGAGTATATCTGCTCTTGGAGAAACGAACTTCGTTCGCTCTATCTCCAACCTCCAAAGCTTTCCCAAACCTTTGGAGCTAGCCTGATTTTGATTTTCATTGAGTATGAATCGGTCCGTTATTTTGCAAACTAGTTAAGGGCTGAGCTTGTGATAAATAATTATTCTATGTTAAAAAGGAGATAGGATTCATCATGTTTGAGAAGATTTTGATTGCTAATCGTGGTGAGATTGCGGTGCGGATCATTCGTTCGGCCAGAGAGTTGGGGATTGCGACGGTGGCTGTCTATTCAGAGGCTGACAAGGAAGCTCTCCACACCATGTTGGCAGATGAGGCTGTCTGTATCGGCCCAGCCCGTTCGACAGACTCCTATCTCAATATGCAGGCAGTCATCTCGGCGGCTGTTGTGACAGGTGCCCAGGCCATTCATCCTGGCTTTGGATTTTTGAGTGAAAACTCCAAATTCGCCACCCTCTGTGAAGAGGTTGGTATCAAGTTCATCGGACCTTCTGGGACGGTTATGGATACCATGGGCGATAAAATCAACGCGCGGGCGGAGATGGTTAAGGCTCAAGTGCCTGTTATTCCAGGCTCTGACGGTGAAGTTTTGACCAGTCAAGAAGCCCTTGAAATCGCTGAAAAGATTGGCTACCCTGTCATGCTCAAGGCATCGGCAGGTGGTGGCGGTAAGGGGATTCGTAAGGTGGAAAAAGCTGAAGACCTAGTGCCTGCCTTCGAATCGGCTTCCAGCGAAGCCAAAGCAGCCTTTGATAACGGAGCTATGTATATAGAGCGTGTTGTCTATCCAGCTCGCCATATCGAAGTACAGATTTTGGCGGATCAGCATGGTCATGTCATTCATTTGGGAGAACGGGATTGTTCCCTTCAACGCAATAACCAAAAAGTTTTAGAAGAAGCTCCGTCAATTGCTATCGGTCAGACCATGCGGGAACGTATCGGTCAAGCAGCAGTGCGGGCTGCCCAGTCAGTTGGATATGAAAATGCAGGAACCATTGAGTTTCTTTTGGACGAAGCCAAGGGCGAATTTTACTTCATGGAAATGAACACACGGGTGCAGGTGGAACATCCTGTTACCGAATTTGTCACCGGTGTGGACATTGTCAAGGAGCAAATCAAGATTGCGGCTGGTCAGGAACTCAGTGTCCGCCAAGAAGATGTGAAGATTACTGGTCATGCCATTGAATGCCGCATCAATGCTGAAAATCCAGCCTTCAACTTCGCCCCAAGTCCAGGTAAGATTTCCACTCTCTACCTGCCAAGTGGTGGCGTTGGTTTGCGTGTAGATTCAGCTGTTTATCCAGGCTACACCATTCCGCCTTACTATGATTCTATGATTGCCAAGGTCATCGTGCATGGGGAAAATCGTTTTGAAGCCCTGATGAAGATGCAGCGAGCCCTCTACGAATTGGAAATTGACGGAGTGGTGACCAATACGGACTTCCAGCTGGACTTGATTTCCGACAAGCGAGTGGTGGCTGGTGATTATGACACTGCCTACCTCATGGAAGAATTTTTACCCCGCTATCAAGAAGATCTAAAAAAGTAAACTAGGAGAATGCTATGGCTTTGTTTCGCAAAAAGGACAAATATATCCGCATCAATCCCAATCGTTCGCGGATAGAGTCAGCACCTCAAGCAAAGCCAGAGGTGCCAGATGAACTCTTTTCTAAATGTCCTGCTTGTAAGGTCATCCTTTACAAGAATGATTTAGGATTAGAGAAAACCTGTCAACACTGTTCCTATAATTTTCGGATTACAGCCCAGGAACGCCGGGCTTTGACAGTTGATGAAGGATCGTTTGAGGAATTGTTTACAGGGATTGAAACAACTAATCCGCTGGACTTCCCCAATTATTTAGAGAAATTAGCAGCCACCCGTCAAAAAACGGGCTTGGATGAAGCTGTTTTGACAGGCAAGGCGACAATCGGCGGTCAGCCAGTTGCCCTTGGAATCATGGATTCTCACTTTATCATGGCTTCAATGGGCACAGTGGTCGGTGAGAAAATTACCCGCCTCTTTGAGTTGGCGATTGAAGAGCGTTTGCCAGTCGTCCTCTTTACCGCATCTGGCGGTGCTCGGATGCAGGAAGGCATCATGAGCCTGATGCAAATGGCCAAGATTTCTGCAGCCGTGAAACGCCATTCCAATGCTGGCCTCTTTTACCTGACGGTCTTGACAGACCCCACAACAGGAGGTGTGACAGCTAGTTTTGCCATGGAAGGCGATATTATCCTAGCTGAGCCGCAGACCTTGGTTGGTTTTGCAGGACGACGGGTTATTGAGTCAACCGTTCGGGAAAATCTGCCTGACGATTTCCAGAAGGCTGAATTTTTACAGGAACACGGCTTTGTCGATGCTATTGTCAAACGCCAGGACTTGCCAGCGACCATCAGTCGCTTGCTGAGAATGCATGGAGGTGTCAGATGACCAGTGATGTAGCACGTATGATCCGTTTGGCACGTGACCAAGCTCGCCTGACGACCTTGGACTATGCCACACAACTCTTTGATGACTTTATCGAATTGCACGGTGATCGCAATTTCCGTGATGACGAAGCTGTAGTGGGTGGCATCGGCTTTCTAGCAGGTCAGCCGGTGACAGTTATCGGTATCCAAAAAGGGAAGAACCTTCAGGACAACCTCAAACGGAATTTCGGTCAGCCCCACCCAGAAGGCTACCGCAAGGCCCTTCGCCTTATGAAGCAGGCGGAAAAGTTTGGTCGCCCTGTTGTCACTTTTATCAATACCGCCGGAGCCTACCCAGGCGTCGGTGCTGAGGAGCGTGGACAGGGCGAGGCCATTGCCCGCAACCTCATGGAGATGAGTGACCTCAAGGTGCCTATTATCGCTATTATCATCGGAGAGGGCGGCTCTGGTGGAGCTCTGGCTCTAGCGGTGGCAGACCAGGTCTGGATGCTGGAAAACTCCATGTACGCCGTCCTCAGCCCCGAAGGTTTCGCCTCTATCCTCTGGAAAGACGGCAGTCGAGCCATGGAAGCGGCAGAACTCATGAAGATCACTTCTTATGAGTTGGAGAAACTCCAAGTGGTCGATAGGGTGGTTTTGGAAAATGGCAGAGCGACCAAGGAAGTCTTGTCTGATATCAAGGACAACCTGGTCAGTCAGTTGGCTCAACTACAAGCCTTACCACTTGAACAACTACTCGAAAACCGCTATCAACGCTTTAGAAAATACTAGGAAGACCTAGTATTTTTTTGATAGATTTGATACAATGGATAAAATAATTTCAGGAGGTTTTCCATGTTAGTAAAAGCAGATCTATCAAACGCAGAAGAATTGCTACCTATTCAGCACCGAGCATTTGCGGCTTTATATAAAACCTATCAGGACCAGTACAACCCTGCCATTGAAACTATGGACTATTTCCAATCACGCTTTGCACGACCAAATTGTAGCTATTACAAGATTATCGAGGAAGAGCACACAGTCGGACTAGTACGGACAACGGTCGCTGAAGACGCTGAACAGGGCTGGCTAGGCTTGATTGGTATTGATCCAGACCACAGAGGAAAAGGCTATGGTCACAAGGCTATGCTCGAATTGGAAAGCCTTTATCCGACAGTTAGACGCTGGGTTCTCTGCACGGTTTTGCAGGAGTCTAAATTAGTTTCTTTCTACGAAAAGCTCGGCTACAAGGCCATCAAAACAGAGCCTGAACAAGAAGGCATGGATATGGTCTATATGGAGAAGTGGATAGGAGATTCAGATGCTTGAACAGTGTCGCAGATACCTGGATTATCAAGGAGTTCATTATTGCAAGCCTGAAAAAGCAGGAGCTTTGGCAGGCGATATGATAGCCTTAAAAAATGTAGCACAGGCAGCACGCAAGGAGTTTCAGACATTAAGTTTAGTCTTAGCTGAGCACGTCAGTCCCTTTGTGCCTGAGAGGGTCAGTCAATGGATGAATCAAGCCCAAATTTGCAGACCACATTTTTGGACCTATTACCGTTTTCCCTCTGCTAGTCTAACGGACTCGGCTCTTGCTATTCGTTTGTATGGTAAGGGAACTGAAGCAGGGATTTCAGTAGAAGTCAGTTTTATTGAACGAAAGAAAGTGGAGACCTCTCTGCTTCAGCAAAATCGTGTTCTGAACTGCTCGATTGCGGCACCGCTTTATTATTGGGTGCAAGAGGGACAGGTATTTTATCGCCTGGACGGAACGGAGGAGAATAGACAGAGCCTATTACAAGCCGTTGAAGCAGGACGGATTCGTAAAGTATTGGTCAAGTATGATGTACCGTTTAGAACCGTTGCCTCCGAGGAGGAACTGCTGGAACGCTTGATTCAGGGCTTTTCTCTACTAGAGCCCTACTTGAAGATGACACACCTCGCTAAATAATCAGTGGGGTGATGGCAACAAACATCGTAAGGGTATTTGTTTTTTAGTGTATATTGACAAATTCATTGAATTTTTGTAAAACTGTATCACAACAACAGAACAGTTTGATTGACATTACGTGAAATCCTATAATAGATTGAAGGCACTCTATATGATGAAGCGGAAGAGGAGAAGAGTATGGAGAAACTAGGTCAAAGTTTGAAATGGCTTGGTCGGAAGATTTGGCTATTATTAAGGATTTTTGGTCTCTTAGTGCTTGCTGTCCTTCCGGATCTGATTTTGGAAGGGTCCAAATCGCAAGTCACCTTGGTAATAGTTGGGCTGATGACACTTGGACTTTTAGTCTTTTTCTGGTGGCGGGCTGAAAAAATGATCTGCCAGTCTGGGACCCTAACATTCTTACTTGGGACGGTCTGGCGATAGTTATATTAGCCTTTGCTATCATGCAGTTGACGGATATGCTTGGTTATTATTTGTTGGAATTGCAGGGTGTTACCACAACAGAAAACGATGCTTCGATTATAGAATTTTTGAAGGGAGTTCCTTTTAGACTGGCACTCTTGACAACAGCATTTTTGCCAGCAGTTGTAGAAGAAGTCATATTTCGAGGCTACTTCTTTAAGAAATTATTTGGATCACAGGTTTTGTTAGGAATAGTTGTTTCAAGCCTCGTTTTTGGCTCCTTTCATGGTCCAACAGACTTAGGCTCTTGGTTGATTGATGCTGGCAGTGGTATTATTTTGTCTCTCCTCTATTACAAGAGTAGATACTTAATCTATCCAATAATCGTACACTTGGTGAACAATTTCATTGCAACAGTTTTTTACTATATATAAGAAAAGACGGTTCCATACGGATTCGTCTTTTGCTATAAGTAGAAACATGGAATTTAACAAAGTCCGGAGAGTGACCGCATAATTAAATCAACATCTTGGTTTTCCAACTCACGAATGATATGAAGATAGGTTTTCTGGGTCGTTGTTATGCTTGCATGACCAAGTCGTCTAGCAACACTTGCGATAGAGACCCCGGCAAATAATAAAATAGATGCATGGGTGTGTCGCAGGGCGTGAATGGTGACGACAGGAAGATTTGCACTTAGGCAACGCTTTTCAAGAATGGCATTGATGGTAGAGTTGTAAATCCGCTCTTTCTTCACGAAAAGTAGGTCATCAGGTTGGGTGTGCTGTAATAAGTTGGCGAATTGGGTGCTGGTTTGCCAGTCGAGTTGGATTTTTCGAATTGAAGATTTATTTTTTGTAGGTAAAAATCCGCCGTCTCCTTTATAATTCCATGTTTTATCAATGGTCAATAGCTGTCGGTGAAAATCAAAATCTTGAGTAGTGAGAGCAAGGGCTTCGGAGAATCGAATACCTGTTTTAGCAATCAATAAGATGAGCCAATCCCAATTCAGCTCCTCTCCGAGACGTAATTCTTGTATCAACTGATGAAGTTCAAATTGGTTGAGGTATTTTGTCTTTTTCTTTCGAGGAAGTCTTCCTTTGATAATCACCTTACGTGTCGGATCTCGTTCAATAATTCCTTCATCTACAGCATCTAAAATAGCTCCTTTCAACTGGTGATGAAAATCCATGGTTGTCTGTCGTTCATGTGTTTTAGCATAGCTGTTAATCAATTCTTGGTAACGAACCCGATTCAAATCTTCCAACAACAGACTAGGAGCTAGCCTGATAAGCCACTGCAATGTCATTCTATATTTCTTGAGAGTGACTTCTCGAATGGCTCCTTCCTTGTAAATCCGAAGCCAATTTGCATAATAGTGATGGAAAAGCAATTTTTCTTTTGATAAGTTCATGGCAGAACCTCCTTTTTTAATTTTTGTAAATTACATAATTTATTGACAGGTTTCTGAGAAGATGCTATACTTAGTTTATCAAAAAATGTAATTATGAAAAATTTCAAAGAAAGGGAAATTATGAAACTAGAAGAATTGGCTCTCTTTATGGGAGGTAGTTTACAGGTTCGCTTGGATACTACTAGCTGGGAAGATGCTAGAGACTATATCCTCTACAATCAGCAACATCATCAATTGGATGGTTATGAGGTGATAGAAGAAGTGATAGATAGTCGGACCGTGACGACAGATAGAGAAGTGACCTTGCTCGAGGAGGGAGACTTACTCTTTAGTTTACTATCGGGGAAGGCTGTTTTAGTGAGAGCGGAGCACGCAGGCTTACTCTATACACAGAACTATATCAAAATTGAGCCCATTGCAAAGCTGGATAAGGCCTTCTTACTGTATCTGATCAATGAATCCTCGGCTATTAGACGGCAGTTTTACCAAAGCTTACAGGGGAGTGAGGTAATGAAATATACAGTCAAGCAACTGAAAAGTTTACAGCTAGGTGCCTTGCCTCCTTTAGATAGTCAGCAGAAACTAGGAAAGATTTATTTAGATGGATTAGCCTTACGGCAGAAGCGGCAAGCTTATGCGCAAGGAGATTTTTTACGACTAACATATTTGTTAAAGGAGGTTTACTCACATGAATGAATTAGCATTTGAAACAGAATTGATTCAGTATATTACGACAGGGACTATTACACAACCGGAGCACCTAGAAGGTTTAGAATGGTCTGTTAGTGATTCTTCGACCTTGTATGCAGTCAAATCTAAACTGTGGACTTATGAGCCGGGTATCAAGACAACGGAGCAATTATGGGAAAATTTTCGTAATATTCTCTGGCAACACAACCAACATCGATTGGACAAACCCTTGAGCGATACCGAGTTTGCTCAAGTCAAGCAGATTATTTCAGATCTGAAGACACCTTATGAGGCTGGCCAGTTTTTATATGGAATTAGCGGTGTTTCCGAATTGGAAATTACGCTTGATGATGGACGGCATACATTTTTGACAGTATTCGACCAACGTAAGATAGGCGGTGGGGACACTGTCTACCAAGTGGTGAACCAAATTCGTAGGACTCCTAAAATCCCTGGACGACGAGAATGTATATTCGATACAACCTTGTTGATTAATGGCTTACCTATTATTCAGATTGAAGAGAAAAAGGATACGGTAGATGTGGACAAGGCATTGAACCAAATGCACCAATATATCCAGGAACGGCAATATACGGATATTTTTTCTACCTTGCAGATTCTAGTCGCTATCGCCCCCAACAATGTTCGCTATATGGCCAATACCACTGCGGAAAAATTTAATAAGGACTTTGCTTTCCACTGGCAGCGTAAATCTGACGGTAGTAAGGTTCGGAATTGGAAAGACTTTGCGGATTCCATGCTCAGCATTCCTATGGCCCATCAGATGGCGACCAACTACATGATCTTAGACGGGACACCGCAGAAACAAATGCTGAAAGTCATGCGTCCCTATCAAGTTTACGCCACTCATGCGGTCATTGAGGGGATAAAAAAAGTCGATTTTGAACTAGGCTGTAACAAGGTTGGCTACATCTGGCATACGACAGGCTCAGGGAAGACGATCACTAGTTTTAAAACAGCTTGGCTGGCAAGTCGAATGCCCAAGGTAGACAAGGTTGTCTTTCTAGTGGATCGTATCGCATTGACCAATCAGACTAAGGATGATTATCTGGCTTATGATCCAGAAGCTGGGGAGAATAGTTTTGGCAGTATTCGAGAAACTCAAAATACCACAGCCTTGGCACGGCAGTTGACTAGTAAGGATAGTGGGATTATCGTTACTTCTGTGCAAAAATTGGATACACTGGTGAAGAGAAAATCCTTCAAATCACCAGATAAGCATATCGTGTTTATCGTTGACGAAGCTCATCGCTCAACTGGTGGAGATAGTTTTGCAGGGATTCAAAAGGCCTTTAAGAAAGCGGCTTGGATTGGCTATACAGGAACTCCCAACTTAGATGATACAGGTGCTAGTCTGCAGACGCAAGATATTTTTGGCCCTCTTCTTCATGCCTACACTATTAAAAATGCCATTAGTGACCGCAATGTACTAGGGTTTAAGGTAGATTTTGAGACAACCATCGATCAGGAAAAACTAAAAACAACTTACTTACCAGATTTTTATCGGCAAAAATACCCGAAGTGGACAAGTGCACAGATTGAAGAAAAAATTGCCAATCTAAGTCCAGATGATATGGATGATGCGGTGACTTCTAGCGTCTATGATGAAAATCCAGAGCATGTTCGATTGGTAGTCGAAGATGTCTTCAAACACTGGGCAAATCGCTCTGGCAGTGGTCGTTACAATGCCTTGTTCACCACCCACGTAGGTGGAGGCAGGGCCTCCACACCCATGGCTATGATGTATTTCCGAGAGTTTCAACGAATCAATCAACTACATCGAGAGCAAGGAGGTCTGGTCTTGAAGGTGGGATTGACCTTTGCCTTGAATACTCAAAATAATGATAGCATGGTCGAGTCAAATACTGGTTTGCTTGAAGCTATTACGATCTATAACACAGAATTTGGGACGTCCTTTGGCTTGTCAGATGTTGCTGCGTATACAGAGGACCTGATTAGTCGCCTCAATAGAACAGCTCAGGACAAGAACTACTTAGATTTGGTGATTGTCGTGGATCAGTTATTGACAGGTTTCAATGCTCCTGAGCTCAATACTCTTTATGTTGACCGAACCCTTAAAGGAGCCAGTCTTATTCAGGCCTATTCTCGTACCAATCGTGTGGAGGATATGGATAAAAAACCTTTTGGACGGGTGGTCAATTACCGCTGGCCAGCTCATAATGAGAAATTGATGAATCAGGCCTTGGCCATCTATGCAGATGATAGTGCTGCTAATTTATCAGATGCGGAACAAAAAAATAACAATGAAAAAAATGGACTGGTGGCTAAGCCTTTCAAGGAAGTATTTGCTGAAGTCAAACAAACGGTCGACCAATTGAGAGAGTTGACGGGTGATTTCAATGATATTCCGAAGTCTGAGAAAAAGCGTGAGGCTATGTTAGAATTGCTCCGTGCTTACAATCAAGGACTGTCTAAGCTCAAACAGTATCAGCCAGAGGAGGTTGATGGGGTGATTGAAGGATTTGATTACAATCAGCCGGACCGCTTTATTGAAAGTTTGGGAATGTCTGTAGAGGAAGAAAAACTTTTGACGACGGTCTTAGCCAACGAATTGAAACGAACCTTGGCGAAAGAGCAAAAAGTTAGCATTCACCAAATTGAACTCAAGATGACTCACATCAAGGAAGTGACAATTGACTACGATAAATTGACCGAACTGGTTGAGCTCTTGCTGAATCAGGTTCACGAAGAGAAGATGGTAGAAGCCGCAGCTACCAGGGATGAATTGGATAGATTTGCAAGCGGTTTGGAAGACCTCAACTATGCTGATCAGATCCGTCAAACAGGGGATGCAATCTATCGAGGTGATTTTCCGACACAAGATATGAACTTTGCTTATCCAGTCAAGGGGATTGATAGTCAGAAGATTATCCAAGAAGCTTCGCATGTTTACATTGACAAGAAGCTCTTTGCTTTCCGAATCCAATGGGGCTTGACGGAACATATCCGCAACCAAGAACTACGAGAGTTGTTGACGAGACATCGATATGGTCAGAATGACTTGGATGATACCGGACACTTACGTACCTTGATAAAAGAAGCTAGTCGCGATTACCAGACCTGGGCAGAAGGTGATGCTGTTAAAGGCTTGAGCAAGATTCAGTACCGCAATCAGTTGAGACAAGCACTATATGATTTGGCCGACGACTTGGTTGGTCAATAGGTTGCGATTTTGTTGGATGATAGCGTATAATAGAATGGAAATCGTCCGAAAAATTGCAAAAATAACTTTCAGAAATAGAACAAAAAGAGAGTAGAAAAGGAGGGACTATGACAAAAGAAAAATCAACCGTACCACGATTGCGCTTCCCCGGATTCACGGACGCTTGGAAACAGCGTAAGTTGGGGGAGGTGGCGGACTTTTCCATAAAAACAAACTCACTTTCTAGAGATAAGTTATCATCGTATTTTTATGAAGTTCAGAACATTCATTATGGGGATATTTTAACAAAATATGATGCTATTTTAGATGTATGTAACAAAGAACTTCCATCAATTATTGGAAGTACGATTTCAGACTTTGCAGATGCTTTACTTAGTGAAGGAGATATTGTTTTCGCGGATGCGGCAGAAGACTCGACTGTTGGGAAAGCTATTGAAGTTCGAAATTTTAAGGGTAAGAATGTTGTTTCTGGTTTACATACGATAGTTGCTAGGCCGAAAGTTTCTTATGCCCCCTACTATTTAGGTTATCTAATTAATTCAACTGCATACCATAATCAAATTTTACCTTTAATGCAGGGGACAAAAGTGAGCTCAATTAGTAAGGCTAATTTAAAATCCACGACAGTAGTGTTCCCCACCCTCCCTGAACAAGAAGCCATCGGCAGCTTCTTCTCCGACCTAGATCAGCTTATTACTCTTCATCAGCGAAAATTAGATGATGTTAAAGAATTGAAGAAGGCTTTGTTACAGAAAATGTTTCCGAAAGGGAATGGAAACGATTTTCCTGAGCTAAGATTCCCAGAATTTACGGACGCTTGGAAACAGCGTAAGTTGGGGGAGTTTATGAAAGAAAGTAAAATTTTAGGTAGTAAAGGAGATATAGCAAGGAAGTTAACTGTAAGATTATGGGGGAGAGGAGTTGTTTCCAAGAAAGAAATTTATAGTGGTAGTTCAGCTACACAGTATTATATAAGAAAATCAGGCCAGTTTATATATGGGAAATTAGACTTTTTAAATCAAGCTTTTGGAATTATTCCACCAGAACTTGATGGTTATGAATCAACTCTTGATTCGCCTGCTTTTGATTTATTGAAAGGGATAAACGGGCAATTTCTGTTAGAATTTGTATCTCGCAAAGAATTTTATTATTATCAAGGAAATATTGCAAATGGCTCTAGAAAAGCTAAAAGAATCCACACAGAAACTTTTCTTGGCATGCCTATCTCCCTCCCCACCCTCCCTGAACAAGAAGCCATCGGTAGCTTCTTTTCCGACCTAGATCAGCTTATTACTCTTCATCAGCGAAAATGAGATTTCGAGTAAAAAATGAAACAACATGAAAGGATTACAAAAACATGTCAAAAACTATTCAGGCCATTACTAATCAGATTTGGTCCATGGCCAATGAATTGCGAGGAAATATGGATGCTTCGGAATATAAGAACTATATCCTAGCCTTCATGTTCTATCGCTATCTATCTGAGCATCAAGAGCGTTTCTTGGTGGAAGATGAAATTATCAGTCCTGCTCCAGGAGAAACTGTTCAGGATGCCTATGCGCGAGAAGCAGTTGGGAATGACTTGGTAGAGCATTTGGAAAATACAGCTTCTCACCTTGGGTATGCCATCGAGCCTGAAGATACCTGGGCAAGACTGGTAGCCAAAATTGATAACAGTGAGATTGTAGCGAGTGACTACCAGACGATTTTCGATCATTTTAACGCCAATGTAGAACTCAATCGGGATGCTATGGAAGATTTCAGAGGCGTCTTTAATGACATCAATCTAGGGGACTCTCGTTTGGGCAATTCAACGGTTGCGCGTGCAAAATCCTTGAACAGTATTGTGAAGTTGATTGATAGCATTGAGTATAAAAATGACGAAGGAAAGGATATTCTGGGAGAAATCTATGAGTATCTTATTGGACAGTTTGCCGCTTCGGCAGGTAAAAAAGGTGGAGAATTTTATACCCCGCATCAAGTGAGTAAGATTTTAGCCAAGATTGTTACTTTAGGTTTGGAAAAATCAGATACTAGCTTCTCTGTTTACGATCCAACCATGGGTTCAGGGTCTTTGCTACTAACAGTGCGTAATGAACTACCTCAGGGCCAGCATATCAAATTCTATGGCCAAGAAATGAACACAACTACTTATAACTTGGCGCGGATGAACCTGATGATGCATCAGGTCGGCTACAGCAATATGATTTTGAATAATGCTGATACCTTAGAAAGTGACTGGCCGGACGGGGTGGATGAACTTGGAATCGATCAGCCACGTAGTTTTGATGCGGTTGTTGCAAACCCACCCTACTCTGCTAAATGGGACAATCGTGAGTCCAAATTGAAGGATCCACGGTTTATGGAATACGGTAAGTTAGCACCAGCTTCTAAAGCGGACTTTGCCTTTATCTTACACAGTCTTTATCATCTGAATAATACAGGGACCATGGCCATTGTTTTACCACACGGAGTGCTCTTTAGGGGAGCAGCAGAAGGTCATATTCGCAAACTGATTATTGAGAAAAATTACCTGGATGCAGTTATTGGCTTGCCAGCTAACCTGTTTTATGGCACAGGCATTCCAACCACTATTCTAGTCTTCAAAAAAAATCGTCAGACCAAGGATGTCTTCTTTATCGATGCGAGCAAGGAGTTTGAGAAAGGGAAGAATCAGAATCACCTTTCCGATGACATGGTAGAAAAAATTGTAGAGACCTATCACAATCGTCAGTCTGTTGACAAATATGCTCATTTGGCATCAATAGAAGAAATTGTAGAAAACGACTACAATCTAAATATTCCTCGTTACGTCGATACTTTTGAGGAAGAGGAAGAGATTGATCTCGGGCAAGTAACGCAGCAACTAGAACAAGATAGACTAGAGATTCGGGCTCTAGAAGATAAGATTCGTCAACAATTAAAGACTTTGGGAGTAGATTTTTAGATAAATGAAAAGAGCGAGTAGGATTTTTCCTCGCTCTTTCTTTGTATGGCTTAAGGTTTAATCACTTCTACCCCACCCATGTATGGACGGAGAACTTCTGGAATGGTGACAGAACCGTCTTCATTTTGATAGTTTTCAAGGATGGCAGCCACTGTACGACCAACCGCTAGACCAGAACCGTTGAGGGTGTGGAGCAATTTGACTTTACCGTCAGCAGCATCGCGGTAGCGGATTTGGGCGCGACGAGCTTGGAAATCTTCTGTGTTGGAACAGCTTGAAATTTCACGGTAGGCATTTTGGGCAGGAATCCAGACTTCCAAGTCATAGGTCTTAGCAGCTGAGAAGCCCATATCGCCTGTACAGAGGGCCAAAACGCGGTAAGGCAAGCCTAGTTTTTGGAGAATATTCTCTGCGTTTGCTGTCATTTTTTCCAATTCATCATAAGACTGTTCTGGTGTGGCAAATTTGACCATTTCAACCTTGTGGAATTGGTGAAGGCGGATAAGACCACGGGTGTCACGACCGGCAGAACCAGCTTCAGAACGGAAAGATGGGCTCATGGCTGTGAAGTAGATTGGCAGGTCTTTTTCTTCCAGAATCTCGTTGCGGTAGTAGTTGGTCAACGGCACTTCCGCAGTTGGGATGAGGACGAAGTTAGTGTCTGCCAACTCAAAAGTATCTTCCTTGAACTTAGGATATTGACCAGTACCAAACATAGAGTCGTGGTTGACCATGTAAGGCGTGATGATTTCTTGGTAGCCTTCTGCGATATGCTCGTCCAACATGAAGTTGTAGAGGGCACGTTCTAAGCGAGCACCCAAGTTCTTGTAGAAGAGGAAGCGTGCACCAGTTACTTTTGCGCCACGTTCCCAGTCCAGAATATCTAGGTCTTCGCCCAAATCCCAGTGAGCTTTTGGCTCGAAAGTGAATTCACGAGGTGTTCCCCAACGGCGAACCTCTACGTTTTCTTCTTCATCCGCACCAACTGGAACAGAATCGTGCGGCGTATTTGGAAGAACGGTGATGATGGCGTTTAATTCTTCATCGATTTCCAAAAGCTGAGCGTCTAAGTTTTTCACATCCGCAGACAGTTTCTGCATGGCAGCAATCTTGTCGTCAGCGTTTTCCTTATTGCGTTTTGCTTGGGCAATCTCCGCAGAAACGGTGTTGCGCTCTGCTTTTAATTCTTCTACAGTAACCAAGATTTCACGGCGTTTTGCATCCAATTCCTTGATGTTTGCCAAGGTTTCAGCAGCCACACCACGAGTAGCTAATTTGGCAGCCACTCCGTCAAAATCAGTACGAATACGTTTGATATCTAGCATAGATGTCTCCTTTAGAATAAAAAAGCACAGAATGAGAGATGCTGGAGCGATATTTACCGCGGTTCCATCCAGCTTCACATTCTGTGCACTTGATTGTATTTTGATAATTTCATAACGGTAGAATTTCACAACTTTTTCCTATCTGCTCACAGCGACCGCAGACTTTCTGGAAGGAGCCAGATGCTACTTATCCGTTTCTACTATTATACTTGAATTTTTATTTTTTGGCAAATAGATTCGAAATTTTTCTGCCGATTGTTTGCATAAGAGTCGGTAATTTCACAACTTTTTCATTGCCGATATGCTCACGGGCAATTTTAAGAATCTTACCAGAATCTTTAGATGCAAACAAGAATCGACTTTTCTCTGTATAAATTTCAAAATGACGGCTGATTGCTTTGCCAGAAACGTTTGCGCCAATGCTAGTCATTTCTGACCAAGGAATCTGGATATAGCGTTCAACGTTGCTATCTGGGTAGAATTCAAGTGCCTTGTCACCAATTAGAAATTTACCAACCTTGCCACCAAAGCCCATGTAGGAAACCCCTGTGGTTTGTAGTTCAACGCTTGTATTTTGTGATTGTGCCATAGTGCTCTCTCCCTAGATATTCATTATATCATAAAACCCCGCAAGAGCGGGGTCCTTGATTACATAATTCCGAAGAAACGAGCAAGAATACCTACGATGAAGAGACCGATAATCATTGTGATTGGTGTTACTTTCTTCTTAAGCAAGTGCATGCAGAGGAAAGTAAGGAGAAGTCCCATCAAACCAGGAATCAAGCTGTCCAACTGACCTTGTAATGTTTGAGCTTGAGTTGGTTCAAGGCTAAGTCCGCTAAGAGCTTGACCAAGAATACCTTTCAACTCAGCACCAGTAACAGTACCTTCTGGGAAGACGATGTAAGCACCTTCTGACAATTGTTTAGCAGGAAGATCTACAGCGAAAGTAATAGATACCCAACGTTGAACAAGAACGGCAAGGATGAACATACCAAGGATTGAAGCACCTTTAGTGATGTCTTGAAGGATACCACCAGACATGTCTTTAGTGATTTCGCTACCAGCTTTGTAACCAAATTCTTGTGTATACCATAGGAAGGCCATACGAATGATGTTCCAGCCAAGGAAGAAGATGATTGGTCCCATGATATTTCCAGATAGTGCAAGTGAAGCACCAAGAGCACCAAGGATTGGACGAACAGTAAACCAGAAGACTGGGTCACCGATACCAGCAAGAGGTCCCATCATACCGATTTTCACACCTTGGATAGCTGTGTCATCGATTTCAGCACCATTAGCACGCTCTTCTTCAAGGGCAAGAGTTACACCAAGGATTGGTGAAGCAACGTATGGGTGTGTGTTGAAGAATTCCAAGTGGCGCTCAAGAGCAGCAGCTTGATCTTCTTTTTTAGTGTAAAGTTTTTTGATAGCTGGGATCATTGCATAAGCCCAACCTAAGTTTTGCATACGCTCATAGTTCCATGAACCTTGAAGGAAGGTTGAACGCCACCAAACTTTTTTACGATCGCTTACGGAAAGTTGAATTTTTTCTGACATGATGAATCTCCCTTCTCTTAGTAGTCTTCAAGGATGTCGCCGATTGGGTCGTTAGATGAAGCACCACCGTTACCTGATCCGCCTTGTTTTGACAAGTTGAGGTAGATAAGAGCGATTGCAACACCGATAACACCAAGTGCGATAAGTGTCAATTTGCTGATAGCAGCAAATGCAAAACCAAGTGCGAAGAATGGCCATACTTCACGAGTTGCCATCATGTTGATAACCATAGCATAACCTACGGCAACAACCATACCACCACCAACGGCCATACCACCTGACAACCAAGCTGGCATAGATTCAAGAACTGCTTGAACAGCTTCTGCAGGAATTGCAAGAAGAAGAGCCGCAGGAACTGCGATACGCAAACCTTGAAGGAGAAGAGCAAACAAGTGGTAACGTTCTACAGCAGCGAAGTTTGCATCTTTAGCAGCATTGTCAGCACCGTGTACAAGACCGACTGAGATAGTACGAACGATCATTGTAAGGAAAAGACCAGCTACGGCAAGAGGGATAGCAGTTGTTGTTGCAACGGCAATACCTTCAGTTGAGAAGTCGCCACCTTTGATCATGATGATTGCAGCAGCTACAGAAGCAAGAGCAGCGTCAGGTGCAACAGCTGCACCAATGTTTGCCCAACCAAGTGCAATCATTTGTAGAGAACCACCAAGCATAACACCTGCAGCCAAGTTACCAGTCACAAGACCGATAAGGGTACAAGCTACCAATGGTTGATGGAATTGGAATTCGTCAAGGATACCTTCAAGACCAGCGAAGAAGGCAACGATGACAACGAGAATTGCAGAAATAAGTGTAATATCTGACATGTTGTAATCCTTTCTATACTAACAGATCGATTTATTGAACGTTTGCCTTGTTGATAAGTTCAAACAAGTCTTTCTTCGAATCGTTTGGTACTTTACGCACATCAAATTCAACGCCAAGGTCACGCAATTTTTCAAAGGTTGCAACGTCATCTTTGTCCATTGACAATACGTTGTTAACCATTGTTTTACCAGTTGAGTGAGCCATAGAACCAACGTTCAATTCTTTGATTTCAACACCACCTTCAATTGCTTCAAGAGCTTCTTGAGGAGTTTCGAAAAGAATCAAGGCGTGTGTGTTACCGAATCGAGGGTCTTTAGAAACCTCAATCAATTTCTTGATTGGGACAACGTTCGCTTTTACGTTACCAGGTGCAGCTTGTTTGATGAGTTGTTTGCGCAATTCATCTTTGGCAACTGTATCTGATGCAACGATGATACGATCTGCTTTGGAAGCAGGAGTCCAACCAGTCGCCACTTGACCGTGCAAGAGACGAGTGTCGATACGGGCTAAGTTGATTTTCAACTTGCCATCACCGATAACAGTACCTGGAGGGATAGCACCTTGTAGTGCAACAGGAGCAGCATCGGCAACAGGAGCAGCTTCAGCTGGTTGAAGTTCTTCTGGAAGAACTTTGATACCATCTTTGGCTTCCTTGATAATGTTTGCCGCAACTTCTTCCACGCCAGCAGCAGCGTTAATCATACGCTCTGTGTAAGCTTGGATAAGCATTGGCAAGTTTAGACCGGTGATGATAGCAAACTTACGATCTGGATTTTCACCAGCTACACGGCTTGCTTGGTTGAATGGTGAACCACTCCAAAGGTCAGCCAAAACCAAAACTTCATCATCGGCATCGAATGCGTCCACGGCAGCATTTAGCTTAGCGTATAAATCATCTGGACCTTCACTTGGCATAAAAGTAACAACTTGTACTTTTTCTTGTTCGCCAAAGATCATTGAACCTGACTGATGAATACCAGCAGCAAATTCGCCATGACTTGCAATAATGATTCCAATACTCATTATTGATCCTCCTAAATTTTTCTTGTTCATGTAAAAACCATTGAATGGGCTTTCATGTTCGAACTATACCATTATAAAACGTTTTCAGTACATTTGTCAAGTAGGTTTGTGTTAAAAGTGCAAAATATTTCCGAAACTTTTGATAATCGTGTTTCAGAAAAGTGATAAAAATATGCAACGAATATGACAAAAACCTGATAGTTTATCAGGTTTTTTGATGTCTATAAAAATAGGTTTTCTAGTTCACGTGCGACACCATCTTCAAAATTAGCAAATGCTGTCAATCTGTCGGCATGCGGACGAAGTGTATCGCTACAATTTTTCATGGCATAGGCTGTTCCTGCTAGGTCTAGCATCTCAACATCGTTGTGCTCATCGCCGAAGGCAATTAAGTCGCTAGGAGAGGCTTGGTAGAGGTTAAGAACATAGCTCAGAGCGGTTGCCTTATTGACGCCTTTTGCACAAGTTTCGAGGATATTTAATGGTCCGCCCCACGTATTGATTTCTAATTCATCTTTGAAATAGGCATTCATTTCTTTTGCAAGTTCATACTTATCAGTTGCACGAGTCTGCATAAGGATGGAATGAGGATCACTAGTGATTAATTCAGGTTTGATGAGTGTATCAGGAGTAATCTGTTCAACTCCCATCAGAGCAGGATCAATCTTGTCTAAGTTCTTTTGAGTGATGTAGAATTTATTCTTGTATTCACCAGCAATAAAATCTGCCTCGAATGTTTCTTCTTCTTTTAGAAATTCGAGTAGGTATTTTTTGTCGATTAAAATATTTTGTTCCCATTGCCATTTCTTTCCAGGGATGTGAACTAAAGAACCGTTGAAATTAATCATGGGAGTATCCAGTTCTAGTTGTTGGTAAAATTTTTCAGCCATTCGATAGGGGCGACCTGTGGCGATAAGAACGGTGTGTCCTGCTTGGCGGACCTTCTTTATAGTTGAGATGGTATAATCAGATAATTGGCTATCATTATTGAGCAATGTGCCGTCCAAATCGATAGCTATGATTTTTTTCTTCATATTTAATAGCATTCCTTTCTAGAGTTGTTATACTAGTTTTTAATAGTGAATAATGTTTAGGTAGTAGTTAGAGTGCTGAGAAATTGTTTTATGCGTCAAAGAATAGTACTTGTAGGTAGCCACATCTTGAACTAATAACTTCCAGTATAACAAAAGGAGATAATAAAAGCAAAGAAGCAAGTAATTTTGTATAGATTTTTGCAAGATTGCAACGTTCGGAATTTACGAATGTTTAAAGTTGAAAATTAATAAAATAACGTTTTCAAGATTAAAAAACTTGAAATTATAATGTTTTTTGATTATAATGTTTTTATTGTTCGTAAATTAAAAGGAGAGATGAAAAAATGGATCAATTTTTTAAATTGAAAGAACATGGAACGACTGTTTCTACGGAAATTATGGCAGGACTTACGACTTTCTTTGCCATGTCCTATATTTTGTTCGTTAACCCGAGCGTATTGAGTGTGGCAGGTATGCCAACACAGGCTGTTTTCTTGGCTACAATAATTGCCAGTGCTGTATCAACGCTTGTTATGGGATTATTTGCTAACGTACCTTACGCCTTGGCACCAGGTATGGGGTTGAATGCCTTCTTTACCTATACAGTGGTTATTGGTCTTGGTTTTACTTGGCAAGAAGCTTTGGCAATGGTTTTCCTCTGCGGTTTGTTTAACGTTTTTATCACAGTTACAAAGGTTCGTAAGAGTATTATCAAGGCGATTCCAGTTAGTTTACAACATGCCATCGGTGGTGGTATCGGTGTATTCGTTGCCTATCTTGGTTTTAAAAACTCTAATTTAATCACCTTCTTGACATCTGGTTCAGATATTATTACTGTAAATGGTGTTGCTCCGGCAGATGCAACAGCAGAAACATTCTCAAACGGTGTTTTCTCAGTTTTTGCTGGTGGTGGTGTCGTACCTGGTATTTCAACCTTTACTGATCCAAGTGTTCTCTTGACAGTGTTCGGTCTTCTTTTGACAGCTGTTTTGGTTATTAAGAACGTGCGTGGTGCAATTTTGATTGGTATTATTGCAACGACTGTAGCTGGAATTCCAGCAGGTGTTGTGGATCTGTCTACAATCGATTTTGCAAATAACAATACCGGTACAGCCTTTGCGGAGCTTGGTACAACTTTCCTAGCGGCTTTTGATGGTCTATCTTCGCTCTTTGCTGACTCAAGCCGTCTACCACTTGTTTTGATGACTATCTTTGCATTCAGCTTGTCAGATACCTTTGATACACTTGGTACCTTTATCGGTACAGGTCGTAAGACTGGTATTTTCTCAGAAGAAGATGAAAAAGCTCTCGAAAATGGTACAGGCTTTAACTCTAAGATGGACAAGGCGCTCTTTGCAGATGCGATTGGTACCTCTATCGGTGCACTATTTGGTACGTCAAATACAACGACATATGTTGAATCGGCTGCAGGTATCTCTGCAGGTGGTCGTACTGGTCTGACAGCTGTTACAACTGCCGTTCTCTTCTTGCTATCAATTTTGATTTTACCATTCATTGGAATTGTGCCAAATGCTGCAACAGCTCCAGCCTTGATTATCGTCGGTGTCATGATGGTTTCATCCTTCCTTGATGTTGATTGGAGCCACTTTGAAGATGCGCTTCCAGCCTTCTTTGCCGCCTTCTTCATGGCGCTTTGCTTCTCTATCTCTTACGGTATTGCAGCCGCCTTTATCTTCTATTGCTTGGTAAAAGTTTCGACAGGTAAGGCTAAAGAAATTCATCCAATCCTTTGGGGTGCCACAGCTCTATTTATTCTGAATTTCATCATTCTAGCCATCTTGTAATCTGTTTATTATCCTTGAACTGATCTTCATTTGAAGGTCAGTTTTTTTATTTACGATTAAAATATATGGGAATCAATGTGATTTATTCAGCATAATGCTGTATTGAAGATTGTAAATTGAAAACGGATGGAGTTTATTTTTCCATTTCGTCGCTTCTCTGTCTCCTCTTAGTGCCATTTTTACTCCTTGTGACTGTATTTTAAATGGCTGTTCGTTATTGTAAGCAAGATGTCTCATACCTAGACATCCGCTGGATTAATGTCATGATGGGGTGAAAAATTTATCATGTAGTCTTTGGGAGTCACAGGGCATAGAATAACCCCTGAGCTTGGGCTCAGGGGGAGTTTTCTAACTATAATGTTTGAATAGCGAATGAGTTGCCTGATGGATGGTGCGTGCTGTTTCAGCGTTGTTCATAGTGTAGAGATGGATACCAGCCACATCATTGGTCACTAAGTCAACAATTTGATCTACAGCATAGGCCAGACCTGCTGCCCGAAGAGATTCAGGATTGTGCTCGTATTTTTCCAAGATGGCCTTGAATTTACGAGGGAGGCGGATATTCTCACAGGTTTTCAAGAGTCGAAGTGCCTGATTCTTGTTGATAATAGGCATAATACCTGCGATAATAGGCACTTCGATGTCTGCTAGAGAACATTTCTCCTGAAAGTTATAAAATGCTTCGTTATCGAAGAAGAGTTGAGTTACCAAGGTTGAGCAACCGGCATCAACTTTCTTTTTCAAATTTTTGATGTCTGAGACAGAATTTGGTGATTCTGGATGTACTTCTGGATAACAGGCTCCAATAATGTCAAAATGTGGGGCTTCTTCCTTGATAAAGGAAATCAAGTCAGTTGCATACTGAAAGTCCTCTTTAGGGGGAAGACCTTCAATAATATCGCCACGAAGTGCTAAAATCTGATGTACACCAATTTCATCGAGAGAATGAAGAACGGATCGGACCTTTTCTTTTGTCAAGTAAGCAGCTGGCAAATGTGCGATAGTTGGAATATGCAATTCATTGCGAACATGGTTAGCCAACTTGACAGTAGTCTCTTCTACGTTCAAATTGTTATTGCTGCATGTAACACTGATAAAATGAGGGGCCAAACCTTGCATCTCATCGAGAGTTTGGATAATCTTTTCATTGCCTACTGCTGGTTTTGGAGGAAAAATTTCAAATGAGAGACTTGGGGTTTGACCAATCATAAATTAGAGTTCCTTTCTGGCTGCCTTAGCTGCTTGAGTCAAGTGGATAAGACTAGCTTTTGTTTCTGATTCGCCACGAGTCTTGAGTCCGCAGTCTGGGTTAATCCAAACTTTTTCTTTCGGTACTTTAGCAAGGATGGCTTGAATAGTGTGTGCAATTTCATCAACGGCAGGGACACGTGGCGAGTGGATGTCATAGACACCAGGACCTACCTGAGTTTGGAAGTTCTTAGCCTTAAGTTCATCTAGGATAACAAGATTTGAACGGCTGGCTTCAAAGGAGATAACGTCCGCATCCATATTGTCGATGGCAGGAATGATGTCAGTAAATTCGCTATAGCACATGTGGGTGTGAATTTGTGTATCTGGTGCAACAGTTGAGTGTACTAAACGGAAGGCAGGGATTGCCCAATCAAGATACTCGCTGTACCAGTCGCTACGACGGAGTGGTAGTTTTTCACGAAGGGCTGCTTCGTCGATTTGGATAATCTTGATACCCGCTGCTTCAAGGTCAAGAACTTCTTCCTTGATAGCAAGAGCAATTTGAAGGGTTGATTCTTTGATAGAAATATCTTCGCGTGGGAATGACCAGTTGAGGATGGTTACAGGACCTGTCAACATACCTTTAACTGGTTTGTTGGTACGGCTTTGAGCATAGCTAGACCATTTGACAGTAATTGGGTTCAAGCGTGTTACATCACCCCAGATAATTGGTGGTTTAACTCCACGCATACCGTAGGATTGTACCCAACCGTTTTTACTGAAGAGGTAGCCAGACAGGTTTTCACCGAAGTATTCTACCATGTCGTTACGCTCGAATTCACCGTGTACAAGTACGTCGAAGTCAACTTCTTCTTGCCATGCAATCCACTCATCTGTTTGAGTTTTGACAAATGCATCGTATTCTTCTTCTGAGATGTTTCCTTTGCGAAAGGCCAAGCGTGTGCTACGGACTTCCTTGGTTTGAGGGAAGGAACCGATAGTGGTTGTTGGAAGAAGTGGTAAGTTTAGCTTCTCGCGTTGAATGGATTCACGCTCTGCAAAGACTGGTAGGCGTGTATAGTCAGTGTCTGTCAGTCCTGCAAGACGGTCTGCAAGGGCTGCATCACGACCAACACGCTCAAGGGCAAAGAGTTCCTTGTTAGCTGTGAGAGCAACTTCGCCTTGACCGTTACGGATGGCATCCAAATCACGCAATTCGCTCAGTTTTTCAACTGCAAAGGCAAAGTGGTTGAGGATAGCTGGTTCAAATTCTTCATTTGCTGTTGTGAAAGGTACATGAAGAAGGGAGCAAGAAGTTGTTATAACGACATTTTCAGCTGGAATAGCATCCAAAACAGCCAGGCTCTTTTCGTAGTTGTTGCGCCAGATATTTTTACCGTTGACGATACCAGCGTAGAGGGTCTTGTCAGCAGGGAAACCAGTTGCAACAAGTGCAGCCGTTTCCTTGCCTTCTACAAAGTCAAGACCGATGGCATCAACTGGTAGGCTGGTCAATTCTGTGTAAATATCACGAACATCACCGAAGTAGGTTTGGATGAGAACTTGCAAACCTTTCTTATCTGCCAAGAGTGTTTGGTAGATACGTAGGAAAAGGGCTTTTTCTTCAGCAGTCAAATCCTTGACCAAGCTAGGTTCGTCCAGCTGGATTTTTTCAGCACCAAGCTCTGCTAATTTTTCAAAGACTTGTCCGTAGGCTGCAACTAAGCTATCAGCGAAATTAGTAGCAGTTAAACCTTCTTCAAAATCAGTTAATTGTAAGAGTGTGAATGGACCAATCAAAACTGGACGAGTTGTGATGCCCAAGTTCTTTGCTTCTTGGAATTCATCGAAAATCTTATGACCGGCTAGTTTGATTTCTGTATCTTTTTCAATAGCTGGAACGATATAGTGGTAGTTGGTGTTGAACCATTTTTTCATCGGTCTAGCACGAACGTCCCCTTTTTCTCCTTGATAACCACGTGCAAGAGCGAAGTATTTTTCAAGGTCTGTTAATTCAAGGTCTTGAACAGCTTTGGGTATGATGTTGAAGAGTACTGCCGCATCCAAAACATTGTCATAGTGTGAGAAGTCGTTGCTTGGGATTTCAGTAATGCCTGCTTCTTTAACAATATTCCAGTGCTTAGCACGTAAGTCTTTAGCTGCTTCCAAAAGCTCTTCTTGTGGAATTTCATTTCTAAAGTATTTTTCAGTGATAAATTTTAACTCACGGTGTTCTCCGATACGTGGGAAGCCGATAATAGTAGTAGTCATGGTTTTTCCTCCAAAATATTTCTATGCCCCTATCCTAACAGAAAAAACGACTCTTGTATAATTGTAAAAAATTAGAGGGAGTTATAACTTTTGACTATAACAGATTGAAAGAGAGCTACTTTTTTGATATTTCTTCTATATAAAAGCTTGAAAAAAAGCCTGTTTATCAAGCTTGACTTTTTTATGCTGGCTCCAGTATAGTTTTTTCTTAAGCGTGGTATAGATTTTATCTATGAAACTGCTAAAGGCAAACTCTTGTTTATGAGCAATTGTTTATAGGTAGTTCTGATAGTTATTTTTTATCAAGCCATAAAACTTCTATATTAGACAGGGCTAGGTAGCCATGCTACAATTGAAAAAATGAAAGAAAGGGGCTTTTTATGGGAAAAGTTATCATTGGAATTTCAGGAAACGAGCAAGAATTTCCAACAAAATCTGGTCGCGTATATGTAACGGTAGCGCGTGAATTGGCAGACAGCGTTCGTCAGGCTGGTGGTGTACCAATGGTTATTCCTATGGGAACTCCTGACTTAGCCAAGGATTATATCGATATGATTGACAAGTTGATCTTGTCAGGTGGTCAGCATGTGGATCCAAGTCTCTACGGTCAAAAACGCTTGATTGATAGTAATGATTACCTCTTGGAACGGGATGAATTTGAACTGGCTTTGATTGAGGAAGCCCTTCATCAGGGAAAACCGATTTTTGCAGTCTGCCGAGGGATGCAGTTGCTGAATGTTGCTCTAGGTGGAAGCTTGGAACAAGAGGTGGATCATCATTGGCAAGATGGTATTGCTGGGACATCCCATCGTTTACAAGTGAAACCTAAAAGCCGAATCGGTCAATTGTTTGCCCAAGGGAGCCCTATTAATTCCTTCCATCAGCAACGAATCAAAGAATTGGCTCCAGGACTGGTGGCGACAGGTTTGGATCCTAGAGATGGTACGATAGAAGCTTATGAAAGTAGAGGGAACCAAGCTTTGTTTGGTATCCAATGGCATCCAGAATTTTTATACAATGATTGTAAGCAACATCGAGACCTATTTCAGTATTTAGTAGATATATTTTAAGAGGGGTATCCCTCTTTTTATTATCAATACTTATAATTGCAAGGGTATTTGTTATAACGAAAAGTTATAACTTTCTATAAAAAAAGTCAATTAGTCAGAAAGAAAATTCTGTGTTAAGATAGATACAGTTAATTTAAGGAGATCATTTTATGAAATTAAAAAAATTGTTTAGTTTGGCAACGGCTGCTTTATCAGTAGGTGTACTTGCTGCATGTGGTAACTCTTCTTCAAGTTCAGATTCATCTGCAACAACTGTTCGAGTAGGTGTGATGAGCTTGAGCGATTCTGAGCAAGCCCGTTGGGATAAAGTTCAAGAAATTCTTGGTGATGAAGTGAAATTGGAGTTCACTCAATTTACAGATTACTCACAGCCAAACAAGGCAGTAGCTGAAAACGAAGTAGACATCAACGCCTTCCAGCACTATAACTTCTTGAATAACTGGAATCAAGAAAATGGTGAAGACTTGGTTGCTATTGCGGATACTTATATCGCACCAATCCGTCTTTACTCAGGTACAGCTGATGGAAAAAACAAGTACACTAAAGTGGAAGAAATTCCAGATGGTGCAGAAATTGCGGTTCCAAACGACCCAACAAACGAAAGTCGTGCTCTCTACCTTCTTCAAGCAGCTGGTTTGATCAAGGTTGGTGTATCTGGTACAGAATTGGCAACTATTGCTGACATTACTGAAAACAAGAAAAACTTGAAGATCACTGAGTTGGATGCAAGCCAAACAGCAAGCTCACTTAGCTCAGTTGATGCAGCAGTTGTAAACAACACATTTGTGTTGGAAGCTGGTTTGGATTACAAAAATGCCCTTTACAAAGAGCAAAAAGATGAAAATTCAAAACAGTGGTACAACTTGATTGCAGCTCGTAGCGATTGGGAAAAATCAGAGCAAGCAGCAGCGATTAAGAAAATTATCGAAGCCTACCACACGGATGAAGTGAAAAAAGTTATTGAAGAGACTTCAGACGGTATGGATGAGCCAGTTTGGTAAAATGTAAATAGGTTGAGGACTGGGCAGAATTGTTCAGCCCTCTATCTGTTTTTATAGAGATAAGAAAAAATCTCTTAACCAAAGTCAGAAATGTGGGAGAATATTTGATTTTGGTTAGTAGATTTAATTGGTTTTCATTGAGTATGAGGAGAAAGTATGGCAGATAGTAAAGTTCAAGCATTTGAAAATGATGCGATTATTCAAACCTATTTTGAAAAGTTGAAGGTCTTGATTTCAAAGAAATCCATTTTTGCTCAGCAGATTGGTTTGCTGGATGTGGCGACTTACTTGAAAGATATATTTGAAGAAGCTGGTGCAGAGGTTGTTTTGGATGATAGTTATGCAGCACCCTTTGTCATGGCTAGGTTTGAGGCTTCGGTTCCAGATGCGAAAACATTGATTTTCTACAATCATTATGATACAGTACCTGCAGATGCCGATCAGGTCTGGGAGAAGGGCAACCCCTTCGAATTGACCATTTCCGATGGCTATATCTATGGTCGCGGGGTAGATGATGATAAGGGCCATATCACAGCTCGTCTGTCGGCCTTGAAAAAATATCAAGCTAGACAGAATGGCCATTTACCAGTCAATGTGATTTTTATTATGGAAGGGGCAGAAGAGTCAGCCTCTGTCGACTTGGATAAGTATCTTTCAAAATATAAAGAACATTTGATTGGTGCTGATTTGCTTGTCTGGGAGCAGGGGCATCGCAATAGCCTACATCAGCTAGAAATTGCTGGTGGGAATAAGGGAATTGTGACCTTCGATCTTCAGGTCAAATCAGCTGACTTGGATATTCATTCTTCCTATGGTGGTGTCATTGATTCGGCAAGCTGGTATTTATTATCAGCACTTCAATCCATGCGGGCTGCAGATGGGCAAATTCTGGTAGAAGGCATTTACGATCAGGTTCAAGAGCCAAATGAGCGTGAATTGGCCTTGGTGGAAGAATTTGCACTGGCTACCAGTCAGTCTATGACGGATATTTATGGACTAACCCTTCCAACCTTGATAGAAGATCGTCGTGAGTTTCTGAAGCGTTTGTATTTTGAACCATCGATTACCATTCAAGGCTTGTCAACTGGCTATCTTGGTCAAGGTGTCAAGACCATCATACCAGCTCAGGCTTCTGCTAAGATGGAAGTCCGTCTGGTACCTGGATTGGAGCCGCATGATGTATTAGATAAGATTCGCCAGCATTTGGATAAACATGGTTTTGACAAAGTTGAGGTTGTCTTCACTCTAGGAGAGATGAGCTACCGAAGTGACATGTCCCACCCTGCCATTGTCAATGTGATTGAGTTGGCTAAAAAGTTGACGCCAGAAGGAGTTGCTGTTTTGCCGACGTCACCGGGGACAGGACCCATGCATACAGTTTTTCATGCCTTGGGCGTGCCGATTGCAGGATTTGGATTAGGAAATGCCAACAGTCGCGACCATGCAGGTGATGAAAATGTCAGCATCGCTGACTACTATAGCCATGTTGAATTAGTAGAGGAGTTAATTGCAAGTTATGAGTAAGGAAATGATTAAGCTAGATAATATTGATGTAACTTTCCAGCAGAAAAAACGTACGATTGAAGCGGTAAAGGATGTGACCATCCATATCAATCAAGGGGATATTTACGGTATCGTAGGTTATTCTGGAGCAGGGAAATCTACCCTTGTTCGAGTGATTAATTTATTGCAGGTGCCGACAGCGGGTAAAATTACTATCGATGAGGATGTAATTTACGAGGGAGAAAAGGTCACACTTACCCCAGCTCAATTGCGGAGCAAACGCCGTGAAATCGGCATGATTTTCCAGCATTTCAATCTGATGGCTCAAATGACGGCAGAAGAAAACGTAGCCTTTGCCCTTAAGCATTCGGGTTTGAGCAAGGAAGAGAAGAAAGAAAAAGTTGCTAAGTTGTTGGACTTGGTTGGGCTTTCTGACCGTGCTGAAAACTATCCAGCTCAGTTGTCTGGTGGTCAAAAACAACGTGTTGCCATTGCCCGTGCCTTGGCCAATGACCCTAAAATCTTGATTTCAGATGAGTCAACTTCTGCCTTGGATCCGAAAACAACTAAGCAGATTTTGGCACTTTTGCAGGAATTGAATGAAAAATTGGGCTTGACCATTGTTATGATTACTCATGAGATGCAGATTGTAAAAGATATTTGTAACCGTGTGGCTGTTATGCAGGATGGTCGCTTGATCGAAGAAGGTTCAGTTTTAGAAATCTTCTCTCATCCAAAAGAAGAATTGACACAGGATTTCATCAAAACAGCAACAGGAATTGATGAGGCCTTGGTGAAAATTTACCAGCAGGATATTGTTAAGAATTTGCCTGAGAACAGTATTTTGGTGCAACTCAAGTACGCAGGTTCAAATACGGATACGGCAATTGTGAATGACTTGTATAAATTCTATCAAGTATCTGCCAATATTCTTTATGGCAATATTGAAATTTTGGACCATACGCCAGTCGGTGAGATGGTGGTGATCTTATCAGGTGAACCTGGTCAGTTGCACCGTGCGATTGAAGCAGTGACGGAAGCGCGTGTGGAAGTGACGATTTTGAAAGGAGCGAACTAGATGTTAGAATGGATTCAAACGAATTTTCCAGATATTTATAAATTGGGCTGGGATGGTCAGACAGGTTGGTTAACACATTTTAATTTGACCCTCTATATGACCTTTGTTTCCTTTGCTTTTGGTGGATTTATGGGCTTGGTGTCTGGTTTGTTCTTGGTCTTGACAGGTCCACGTGGGGTTATTGCCAATAAGACTGCCTATTGGATTTTGGACAAGGTGGCTTCTATCTTCCGTGCCATTCCTTTTATTATCTTGTTGGCGGCTATTGCTCCTTTGACGAAAATTATTGTTGGAAAAACCATTGGTACAGAGGCGGCTTTGGTGCCGCTCGCTCTTTCAGTCTTTCCGTTCTTTGCCCGTCAGGTTGAAGTGGTTTTATCAGAATTGGATCGTGGTGTCATTGAGGCGGCTCAGGCATCAGGTGCGACTTTCTGGGATATTGTCCTTGTCTATCTGCGTGAGGGTCTGCCTGACTTGATTCGTGTGACGACATTTGCCCTGGTTTCCTTGGTCGGCTATACAGCCATGGCAGGAGCTATCGGAGCAGGTGGTTTGGGACAGGTTGCGCTATCATACGGCTACCTACGGTATAATAATGATGTGACCTTTTTAGCAACTCTTTTGATTTTAGTTATCATCTTCGTAATCCAGTTTATTGGAGATTTCTTGACGAGAAAGATTAGTCATAGATAGTTATTTAGTTGTGTTTTTTCAAATTTTGGATAGTCCTTGACTTATTTAAAGCATTTTTATACAATAAATTTAATTAAATAAACACTGCCACCGGGTAGTCATGCAACAGCATTTTATGAACGTCGTTAGGTCTTAGAAGATGTTCATAGGGTGCTGATTTTTCTATAAAAGGAGTGAGAATATGTCACAATTTGTTGTTGATTCATCTTTTTGGAGTCTATTTCCAGATGCAAAAATTGGAGTTCTATTATTGAAAGATTATAAAACGCCGGCGCAATCGCCTGATGAATTAGTGAAATTACTGGAAGAAAGCAACGGAATTGCCCAGAAATTTCTTACGGAAGATACCTTTAGTGAGAATGAGGTCATTCGTACATATCGTCAAGCCTATCAAAAATTTAAAACAAAAAAAGGCGCGCGTTCTAGTATCGAAGCACTTTTGAAACGTTCAACTAGTGACCGTCCAGTCACAACAATTTCTCCATTAGTGGACATTTATAATGCGGCGAGTTTACGTTTTGGTCTTCCATGTGGTGCTGAAGATTTAGATACATTTGTAGGCAATCTCCAACTAACGGTCACTGAGGGTGGGGATGAATTCTATCTCATTGGTGATGAAACCAATAATCCAACTTTACCAGGTGAAGTTTGCTATAAGGATGATAAAGGCGCCGTTTGTCGCTGTTTCAATTGGCGCGATGGTGAGCGAACCATGATTACGGATGAGACAAAGAATGCTTTCTTGGTCATGGAGTTGGTCAATTCTGATAGAGTAGAAGATTTGGAAAATGCCCTAGATTTTATCAGTCAACACGCAGAAAAATTCTTGGGAGTAGTACCAGAAAAATATCTACTAGATTGCGATAGGCCTGCAATAGCCTTGTAGGATTTGTCAGCGGGATTGTGTTCGGATAAATAGTGGTCTTTCTAGACAAATGCTGATTTTTCTGCTACAATACTAAGCATGAAAGAAGGTTGTTTCAAAAGCCTGTCTAGCGAGCTTGGGAGAGTGAAAGCCAAGCCAGTCTTGAAATAATTGGCGCTTTCCCAGTCGTGACCATGTCCGACTCAATCAGAATCATACAAATGAAGTAATAAATTAGGGTGGAACCGCGTTCTCAACGCCCCTATGTCTGTTGACAGGGGAAGAGAATGCGGTTCTTTTTGTCTGCCGACCGAGTATTTCTTGTTTTTCATCTCAAGGTGAAAGACAGCTATTATAAAGAAAGGAGACCAATGTTCACCTTAGAAAATATCAATCACGGGCATGAACAGTTTACAGGGCCTGATTTTCCCAAACTGATTGCCTATTTTAAGGACTTGGGTATGGTGGAAAATATTGTGGATATCCAGTCTGGCCAGGTTACCTATCGCTCACAGACAGGGCAAACTCTGGAAAAGCAGGGCTATCAAGTGACGATACCTGTTTCGGACCAAGCCAATCTGGACCAGTTTGTGACTATCTTACGCAATCATCAGGCTGGACAAACAGATTTTCTCACCTTCTGCCAAGAAACAGCAGAAGCAGGGATTTACAAGTGGGTCATCGATCTAGAAGCCATGACCTGTTCCTATATGGACAAGGCAGAACAGGCTGTCTTTGTGGAAACTATACCGAGTGTGGAGAACTAGCCATTTTGCAATATATATAGAAAGAGGCTGTTATGTCAAAGAAACTTACTTTTCACAGCGCCAGTGGCATAGTCTCCTTTCAGTCGAATTGCCACACGCTCATCGCTATGGCGACTGAGCTAGACGCTGTACTAGTTCGCCTTTCCTAGCGGTATCGGCTAGGAAGGCTCACGTCGCAAAAACATCGTCATTTAGTTTATCTTTTATTACGTCGTTAACTCGCTTTGCCGTACCTCAGTACTGCCTGCAGCTTGTTGCCTAGTACTAAAAGTAAACTAAAAGACTTAGATTTAAAGAAAGAAGGAAAAATATGTCAAAAAAACTTACTTTCCAGGAAATTATCCTGACCTTACAACAATTTTGGAATGAGCAGGGGTGCTTGCTCATGCAGGCTTATGATACAGAAAAAGGTGCGGGTACTATGAGTCCATACACTTTCTTGCGTGCTATCGGGCCTGAGCCTTGGAATGCGGCTTATGTAGAGCCTTCACGTCGTCCAGCAGATGGTCGTTATGGGGAAAACCCAAACCGCTTGTATCAGCACCACCAATTCCAAGTGGTTATGAAACCATCTCCATCTAATATCCAAGAACTTTACTTGGAATCTTTGGAGCGTTTGGGTATCAATCCTTTGGAACATGACATTCGTTTCGTTGAGGATAACTGGGAAAACCCTTCAACAGGCTCAGCTGGTCTGGGCTGGGAAGTTTGGTTGGACGGTATGGAAATCACGCAGTTTACCTATTTCCAACAGGTTGGTGGTTTGGCAACAGGCCCTGTTACAGCCGAGGTAACCTACGGTTTGGAGCGTTTGGCTTCCTATATCCAAGAAGTTGACTCCGTTTACGATATCGAATGGGCTGACGGTGTTAAATACGGTGAAATCTTTATCCAGCCAGAATATGAGCATTCAAAATACTCCTTTGAAGTATCCGACCAAGACATGCTCCTTGAAAACTTCACTAAGTTTGAAAAAGAAGCTGAGCGGGCTTTGGAAGAAGGATTGGTTCACCCAGCCTTTGACTATGTACTCAAATGTTCCCATACCTTTAACCTGCTCGATGCCCGTGGAGCCGTATCTGTAACCGAGCGTGCTGGCTACATCGCCCGTATCCGTAACCTTGCCCGTGTCGTTGCCAAGACCTTTGTGGCAGAGCGGAAAAAACTCGGTTTCCCACTTTTGGATGAAGCAACACGAGCAGAATTGTTGAAGGAGGACGCAGAATAATGACAAAGAATTTACTTGTTGAACTTGGCTTGGAAGAAATTCCTGCCTACATCGTAACCCCAGCCATGCACCAGTTGCGTGACCGCATGGCGACCTTTTTGACAGACAATCGCTTGGCTTTTGACAGCATTGATGTCTTTTCAACGCCACGCCGTTTGGCTGTTCGTGTGCGTGGTTTGGCAGACCAGCAGACTGATCTTACAGAAGATTTCAAGGGTCCTGCTAAGAAGATTGCCTTAGACGCAGACGGAAACTTCACCAAGGCTGCTGAAGGTTTTGTCCGTGGCAAAGGCTTGACGACAGCTGACATTGAATTCCGCGAGATCAAGGGCGAAGAGTATGTTTATGTGACCAAACACGAAGCAGGCCAGCCAGCTAAGACAGTTTTGGCGGGCATTCCAGAGGTCTTGAAGGCTATGACCTTCCCTGTCAGCATGAACTGGGCGTCCAACAAATTCGCCTACATCCGTCCTGTCCACACCTTGACCGTTCTTTTGGACGATGAAGCATTGGATATGGACTTCTTGGACATTACATCTGGTCGCATCAGCCGTGGTCACCGTTTCCTTGGAAATGAAACTGAGATTGCAAGTGCAGATTCTTACGAGGCAGACTTGCGTGCACAGTTTGTTATCACTGACCCCGCAGAGCGTCAAAATATGATCGTCGAGCAAATCAAGGCTATCGAGGACAAACACAACGTGACAGTTGAAATTGATGAAGATTTGCTCAACGAAGTTCTCAATCTGGTCGAGTACCCAACTGCCTTCATGGGTTCTTTTGACACTAAATATTTGGAAGTACCAGAAGAAGTTTTGGTAACTTCCATGAAAAACCACCAGCGTTACTTTGTAGTGCGGGATAAGGCTGGCAAGCTTTTGCCAAACTTCATCTCCGTCCGAAACGGTAATGACCAGTACCTTGACAATGTCATTAAAGGAAACGAAAAAGTCTTGGTGGCCCGTTTGGAAGATGGTGAGTTCTTCTGGCGTGAGGACCAAAAACTCAAGATTGCTGACTTAGTAGAGCGACTCAAAGTTGTGACCTTCCATGAGAAAATCGGCTCACTTTACGAGCACATGGAACGCACCAAAGTTATCGCAGAAAAACTGGCTGACTTGGCAGGTTTGTCTGCGGGTGAAAAAGCAGATGTGGCGCGTGCGGCGGACATCTACAAATTTGACCTCTTGACAGGCATGGTCGGTGAGTTTGATGAATTGCAAGGGATTATGGGTGAGAAGTATGCCCTTCTTGCAGGGGAAAAACCTGCGGTGGCAGCGGCAATCCGTGAGCACTACTTGCCAAACTCAGCAGAAGGCGAATTGCCTGAGAGCAAGGTCGGTGCGGTCCTGGCACTGGCTGATAAGTTTGACACCCTCCTATCCTTCTTCTCAGTTGGCTTGATTCCGTCTGGTTCAAACGACCCTTACGCTCTTCGTCGTGCAACACAGGGTATCGTGCGGATTTTGGAAGCATTTGGTTGGGAAATTCCATTGGATCAGTTGATTGCGGAGCTCTACAGCTTGAATTTTGCTAGCTTGACCTATGACAACCAGCCAGCTGTTATGGACTTTATCCGTGCTCGTGTAGAGAAGATGATGGACAAGACCATTCCGAAAGACATCCGCGAGGCTGTACTTGCCAGCTCAACTTTTGTGGTCAGACTGCAACTGGCAGCCAGCTCTGCTATTTTCCAAAAAGCAAAAGAGGCTGACTACAAGGAAGCCGTGGAAAACTTGTCACGTGTCTTCAACTTGGCTGAAAAGGCGGAGGTGACTGCGATTGACGAGGCCCTCTTCGAAAACGACCAGGAAAAAGCCCTTGCTGCTGCAGTGGCAGGCTTGGAGTTGACAGAAGATATGGCGGGCAACTTGGACAAGCTCTTTGCTCTCAGCCCAGTCATCGCGGCCTTCTTCGACAATACCATGGTTATGGTAGATGACGCAACAGTCAAAGCAAACCGCTTGGCTCTCTTGAAAGCCTTGGCGGATAAGGCAAGTGCTGTGGCGGTCTTCAATCTCTTGAATAGCAAGTAGGAGGCATTTATGGAACAAGCAAAAATCGATCGCATCAATGAATTGGCCCGCAAGAAAAAGGCGGAAGGCTTGACAGAGGAGGAGTTGCAGGAACAAGCAGCTCTTCGTGAGGAGTACATCGAGGGCTACCGCCGTAGTGTGCGTGCCCACATCGAAGGTATCAAGGTCGTCGATGAAGACGGCAATGATGTGACGCCAGAGAAACTCCGTCAAGTCCAACGTGAAAAAGGTTTGCATGGCCGTAGTTTGGATGATCCAAATTCCTAAGAATAAATGATAATAAACAAGGAAAGACTAGGTTTTCTAGTCTTTTTTTGTGCTTGCAGCCTACTTACAATAACGAATCACTCGAGATATAGTCATTTGAATTAGCTTTGATACATCGTCACTTTCAGCTTGCCATACTCTACGAAAGTGACTTGTTTCGCAAGTCTTATTTCCAAGCTAGAACAGCCTAGAGGTTGTTCTAACTACCTGCACCTCAGTTCCTTGTCTAAAAGCTCTTTATTTGACTATAGCAAAGCCTTGAAAAAATCTCTGGCTCAGACTAAAAAATGCTACCCAACAGCCCGCTCTAGGCTGATGAGCAGGATTATTATAGCCCGCTCTTGACAGAAGTTGAGTTAGAAAGTCAATTGCCATAGTAGATTATTTTGACTTGTATTTACGATAAAATTTATGTTAAAATAGGGACGGAAACAAATAGATAGGGAGGTTGGTCATGAAAAAACTGGTGTATGCCTTGTTGGTGCTTGCCTATGTTACGGTCGCTTATTTGTCGGTCTATGTCCTTCCACACTATTATTCTGGTGCAATTATAGGAGCGGCAGGAGCAAGTCTTGGTGCTAGTTTCAAACAGTTCAAGGAAGTGAAAGCTTCTCCTGATAAAGCCTTATTGGCTTATTTTAAGAGGGATGAGAAAAAGGCAAGTAGTTTATTATTGGTCCTTCTGGGAATATTCCTTTTTGTTAGCCTTGTGTTGGAATTTAATTGGCAATATGGCTTAGCTTTTGTAGTGGCGATCAGCTATGCTATGCTTTGGAATGTCCTTCATATCCAATTCTTACGAAAATACTATTTTAAAAACGCATGAGAGTTTCATGCGTTTTCTTTTCTAAATACTTTGTCCTGCTTTTAATTTTTTCATAAAGATGATGGAACTTGGAATCAGGACGATGATGCTTCCGATCCAGGCGGCGGGGTTAGCGGCGGCGGTTCCATAAAAACCGAAATACTGCATGCCGATGATGGCGACTGCTGCTCGGAAAATCAATTCTCCAAAGCCTGCTAGTGTTGGGATAAAGCCCTTGCCAAGTCCCTGAATAAAGCTACGAAGAATAAAGAGGGAAGCAACAATCCAGTAACAAGAGCCGTTAATGATGTAGTAAACAAGAGCCAAGTCCAGCACTGTTTGGCTGGCATTTGGCAGAAAGAGACCAGAGAAGAAGCGATTGCCCAAGATGAGAATGACCGCAAATACAATGGCCCAAGCAATGCTGAGGAGTAATGAGTGGCGCACTCCTTCTCGAATACGGTCATAGAGCTTGGCACCGTAGTTCTGAGCAGTAAAGGTTGCGATAGCCAAGCCCAGATTGACCATGGGCAGCATAGCCAACTGGTCAGTACGAAGGGCAATGGCCTGGGCGGCGATGGCGTCTGTTCCTAGTTGGTTGACCATAAACTGCAAGGTCATGGCTCCGATGGCGATAATACTGGCTTGAAATCCCATTGGAAAAGCAAGCTGGGCATGTTTCTTGAGATTACCTCTATCCAATTTTAAATCAGCTAGTCCGATATGATAGTGAGGTACCTTGTGGATAATGTAAAAAATAAGAAAGAGGACCGAACAGGCTTGAGCAAGGATAGTTGCAAAGCCAGCTCCGAAAACGCCCCAGTTCATAACTAAGATAAAGAAAAAATCCAGACCGATATTGATAAAACAAGCGATAACTAGAGCCAGTAGAGGTGTTTTAGAGTTTCCGAGACTGCGTAGGGCTGAAGAAAGAAAATTATAGAAAATAGTAAAGGTCAATCCTCCAAACATGGCCGTTAGAAAGGCATGGGAGTGGTCGATGATACTCACAGGCGTTTGCATTAAGACCAAGATAGGTTTCAAAAAAGCTAAGGCTGAGACTGTTAGTAAAAGGCTGATGAGGGAAGCGTAGAAGAGTCCGTGGACAAAAGATTTTTTAAGCCCCTCTAAGTCGCCAGCTCCAAAGCGTTGGGCAGAAATAATGGTTAATCCATTGGTAACACCTTGGGCAAAACCGATGATTAAAAAAATCAGGCTGGCTGTCGAACCGACACTTGCAAAGGAATCCTTTCCCAAAGTATGCCCCACAATCATGGAATCAGCAAAATTATAGGCCAGTTGAAAAAAAGAGCCAATCAATAAGGGAATAGCGAATTGTAAGATGACTGCAATCGGCTTTCCTTTGGTTAAATCATTCATAATCTCTCCTTTTGACAGATGATAAGCCCACTAGATAAATGATAGTCTAGTAGGCTTTCTAGGGATAAAATATTTCTCCTGAAAACGGAGTATAGGGCGTAAATTTGTTATTTATACTCTTCGAAAATCAAAATCAGACGTTGTTGACTTGATTTGATGAGTGAAAGGCTCCAGTGGAGCCTTTCAGCCTGTTACCTTGAAACAAAATAGTAACAGGGTTCTATCTGCGTAAGTAGTAACGAACTACGTTCGCCCTATCTCCAACCTCCAAAGGTTCCCCAAACCTTTGGAGCTAGTCTGTTTTTGATTTTCATTGAGTATTAATTTGTCAGTTCTTCAAAATGATCGACAGTGTTATGGTCTGTTACTGCTAAGATGAGTTCGTCAGATTTGAAGACATAGTCAGGAGTCAGTTGGATGTTTAATTCCTGATTTTCGCCACTTCGGTAACCGATGATATTGAGTTTATAATGTTGGCGGAGTTTTAATTCGCCGAGTGTTTTTCCAATCCATTTTACTGGCGGGTGAAACTCGACAATGGAAACATTGCCTTCGAGCTCAAAGAGGCTGGTTGTATCGCGGTGGAGTAGTTGTTTTGCTAGAGAAATACCTGTTTCACGTTCAGGAGAAATAACCTTATCGGCACCGACACGAAGAAGGACTTCTTTCGCAGTTGTTCCTTTGACTTTGACAATGACCATAGGAACACCTAGAACTTTGCTATGCATGACAGCCAGAACACTGGATTCCAAGTTTTCGCCAGTAGCTACAACAACAGCATCGCAGTTACCGATTCCTGCTGCACGTAGGAGCGAGCGATCGGTGATGTCTCCGACAATACCGCGTGTGAGAATAGGTTCTAGATGATTGATACGTTGCTCATGATTATCGATAGCAATGATATTGCAATCGTAATTGTGTAATGTTTTTGCAATGGTAGTACCAAAAACTCCCAGGCCGAGAATTCCGATAGTATAGTTTGGCATGATTTCTCCTTTTAAACAAGCATAGATGATTTTGCGTATTGAAGACTTTCGGTTTTAGATAATTTTCGAACAGAAAGGCTTGCGAGAATAGAAAGTGGACCGATACGGCCGAAGAACATGAGCGCCATAATGACTGCTTGACCGGCCATGGTTAGGCTTGGAGTCAGATTTGCCGTAACACCTACAGTGGCTAATGCTGACATGACCTCGAACATTAAAAATAGAAGTGGTTGTCGGTCATCTGTTAGGGCAAGTGCGAAGAGCCCTATGATAAACATAAGTAGGAAGACTGAGAATGTCGCAAAAGCTTTGCGGATGCTGAGGTTATCGATGGTTCGTCCCATAAAGTTGGTATGAGGGAGACCGAGAATCTCGCTACGAGCATAGAGCACTAAGGTTAGGAAGGCGGTTATTTTAATACCGCCGGCTGTTCCACCTGGGGCTCCGCCAAGCATCATCTGAAAGATATAGAGCAAGAGGGTGATTGGTTCAGCCTTCGTATAGTCGATGCTGGCAAAACCAGCGGTTCTCATGGTGACCGTCTGGAAAAAGCTGGCTAATAATTTATGGCCAAATGATAGTTGTCCGATAGTAGAAGGGTTGTTCCATTCGGTGAGTAAGGTAGTCAGAGTTCCGAGGGTCAGTATAATGGCTGTCAGGCCTAGAACAATCTTTGTATGGAACCCTAGTTTTCGTAGGCTACGTTTTTGCCCGATTTGTGTCTGAAGGTCAAACCAAACCGAGAATCCAAGACCTCCCATAATAATGAGACTGGCTAATGTTATGTTGATTAGAGGATTATCCACATAGCGCATGATGCTAGTTGCGCCAAAATTATCAAAACCAGCATTACAAAAGGCTGATATAGCTACGAAAATCGAGGTAAATAAACCTCTCGCCCATCCAAATTCAGGTACAAAATGAAAGGACAGTAAGAGGGCTCCAAAGGCTTCGACCGCCAAGGTAAAACCAAAAGCTGATTTGAGGAAGTTACGAAAATATTTTGTGTCAGATCGGTTTAGAGCCTCTTGTAAGGTCGCCATATTGATGAAATTCATTTTACGACCACCGCGTAGAGCGAAGAGACCAATAAATCCTATCAAGCTCAAACCACCAATTTGGATTAACATCATACAGATAATCTGTCCAAAAGTAGAATAGGTTTCAGCAACGGCTTTGGTAAATAGCCCTGTCACACAAACCATGGAGACAGATGTGAAGAGATGATCCCAATAACTTGCTGTAGAGGTGCTAATTTGTGAGATGGGAAGACTTAGTAAAATTGATCCAGTCAGAATCACGAATAAGAAACTGATAATGATTCGCTGACTGGGAGAAAGTTTGATCCTAAATGGTGACATAATTCTACCTTTTCTCAAAAAAATAAAAGATGAAGATATTGTAGCACAAAAGAAAGAAAATGTACGACTAAAACACGCAAAGAACCTGATTTTTTTCTCTTCTTGAAAGCTTCATTATTTTTTATTACCATGGATTTTATAAGTGGTGTTTATATGAGGTGGCTCATTATATTTGTGACACCAGGATTATGGGGGAATTATTATGGACAATGAAAAAGTGGTGCGGACCATAAAAAGAATCTCCTTAGTTGACCTAGGGAGATTTATTTCCATTCTGCTAAGACTTGTTGATGATAGTGACGTAAAGGTCCGACCTTTTGGAGGAGGTAGGTAGCAGCCAGTCCGACCAATAAGCCTGATAAAATTCCTGTAAAAGCGAGGATTGGCAGGTAGTTCAGTACATAGAAAGAACGGGCGATGGTAGCAAAAACAAGAAGCTGACCAAGATTGTGCAACATCCCGCCCAAAATAGAAATTCCAATAGGACTGACACGGTTTGGACCGAGCTGCTTGGCAGAGAGCATTCCTACATAACTCAAAGTAGTTCCGGCAAAGCCATAGAGGAAGGTTGAAAAGGTGCCTCCCAGAAAGGTTGAGATGAGCAAGCGTAGTGCGACAACCTTTAGGCTATCCTTTGTAGGGAGGGTAAAAATAGCAATTAAGCTAATCAAATTTCCCAGTCCTAGCTTGGCGCCTGGAGCAAAAGCAAATGGGGGGGTGATGAGTCGTTCAATCAAAGAAATGACAACTGCCTGAGCTGCTAGCATCGTAATAAAGTTAAGTGTTTGACGTTTAGAATTCATGGGTGTAGAGAAAAAACTCTTTCTAGTCGATTATCTATTTTACTATCATACTTGTTTTTGTTCACTATGGCAAGTTTTGTTTGTGTATATTACTAATTATTGAAATTTGCTTGTCAACTATCTTGGAATACGATATAATGGAAACATGTAATTTGTTTTGATTTTCACAAGGAGGAAACATTGTGACGAAAAATATTGTGATTGTCGGTGCTGGTTATGCGGGGATTGCAGCAGCTCGATTGCTAGGAAAAACTTTTAAAAAGGATCAAGATGTAACAGTTACCTTGATTGATAAGAACTCTTTCCATACCTATATGACAGAGTTGCATGAAGTTGCGGCTGGGCGTGTAGAAGCCAATGCAATCAAGTATGACCTTCAACGTATCTTCAAAAAATATCCAAAGGTTCAATTGGTAACAGACAAGGTTGTTGAGATTGACTACGATAAGAAACAAGTAGTTGCGGAACACCAAACTCTGGATTTTGATTACCTGCTCCTTGCAATGGGTGGTGAGGCTAATGACTTTGGTGTGAAAGGTGTTAAAGAACACGGTTTTACACTTTGGTCTATCGAAGCAGCAGAACGTTTGCATGACCACATGATTGACGCTTGCTATCGTGCCATGCGTGAGCATGATGAAGCCAAACGTCGCGCTCTTTTAACCTTTACTGTTATCGGTGCTGGCTTCACAGGTATTGAGATGATTGGTGAGTTGATTGACTGGGTACCAATTTTGGCGCGTGAGTTCAAGTTGGATTCAAAAGAATTCTCACTTAAGGTTGTTGAGGCAACGCCAAATATCTTGGCTATGGTTACTGAAAAAGAGCAAGTCAAGGCTCGCAAATACCTTGAGAAAAAAGGTGTTGAATTGGTTCTTGGCGATGGTGTAGCAAGTGTACAAGAAGATAGCTTGACACTTTCATCAGGTCGTCAAATTCCTACCTATACCTCTATTTGGACAGCTGGTGTTCAAGCCAATACAGACGCAAGTGAATTTGGTATTGAAAAAGCACGTGCAGGTCGTTTGATAGCCAATGAGTTCATGGAAGCGAAAGGCAAGGAAAATGTCTATGTAGCTGGCGACTTGGTTTACTTTGAAGAATCAGAAGGAAAACCAACTCCACAGATTGTACAAGCAGCTGAACAGACAGGCCATACTGCGGCAAGTAATATTATTGCAGCAATCAAGGGCGGCGAAAAACATAGCTACAAAGGTAAATATGATGGGTTTATGGTATCTATTGGAGCACGCTACGGTGTAGCCTTCTTGATGGACAAATACCACATGTCAGGCTTTATGGCAATGGCTGTCAAACACATGGTAAACCTACTCTACTTCTTTACTATCCGTAGTTTCTTCTACATGGGTTCTTATGTTCGTCATGAATTCTTTGACATTCAGAATAAGCGAAACATTTTTGGCGGTCATACTTCAGGCAAAGGAAATCTTCTCTGGTCTGTGCCAATGCGTGTCCTTTATGGTTCAGTATGGCTCTACGAAGGTATCAAGAAAGCCTTTGGTCTATTTGGAACAACATCATGGTTTGGGGATCAAGTTGTCTTCCCATTCCCTTGGTTAGCTGATCCAGTATCTGGAGCATCTGCTGCTGAGGCGGTTTCAAGTGCCTCACAAGCGGCAACTGCTGCGGCAGAAGTAGCTGAACCAATTTTTGGTTTGAGCTATGCTTATGGTGAAGCACCGATGGCTGTTTTGGACAAAATGCCTGATTGGTTTGCTACTATCATGGAATTTATGATGCCAAACCAAGAAGTAGCACTCTTTATGCAAAAATTTATGACAGTAGCAGAAATCGGTATCGGTCTGGCTTTGATTGCTGGTGCCTTTGTATGGATTGTATCTGCTGCAACCGTTGCTTTGGTAGTTATGTTCAGCCTGTCAGGCATGTTCTACTGGGTAAATATTTGGTTCATCCCAGCAGCTATTTCTCTTATGAATGGTGCGGGTAGAGCCTTCGGTCTAGACTACTGGATTATGCCATGGTTGGGTCGTTTCCTAGATAAGAAGATTTATGGAAAGCCGAAGCATATTTACCGTATCAAGGATAAAAAATAAAGGAAATATAGAAAGTTAGTGGTACATCAAATTTGGAATACCTATCCTGAGATTGAGAGGGGACTTGAAGAGGTAAAATCCATCATCTTATCTGAGATGATGGTCCTGCATCCAGCAGTTACAGCGAAGATTGTTGAATATGTAGAGGCGCCAGGGAAATACCTGCGTGCCGGCCTCTGTCTGCTCTTTGCACAAATGACGGAAGGAAAGATTAGCCGTTCAAAGCTATATTTTGCTGCCCATTTAGAAGTCCTGCATCTGGCGACTCTTATTCATGACGATGTGATTGATGGCGCGGATAAACGGCGGGGAGTCACGGCGGCTCATCAACAATTTTCGAATCGAATCGCTATCTACACGGGTGATTATCTTCTGGCCTATTCAAGTCGACTATTTGGAAAGGGGCTTCGTTTGCTAGAGGTGTCACGTGATGATTTGGATTTGGGCAATGATAAGCTGATGGAAACAATTCTTCGAGGGGAATTATCTCAGCTACTCAATCAATTTGATGCCAATATGACTATGAAAGCCTATCTCAAGCAAATTCAAGGAAAAACAGCTTTTCTATTTGGACTTGCCTGTCAGTTGGGGAGTTTTGTACCAGGCCAATCTAGGAAAGACAGTAGCATGGCTTTTCGGTCTGGGCAAGCACTTGGCATGGCCTTTCAGTTACGAGATGACTTAATTGACTACCAGCTGGATGTGGCAGAATCAGGAAAACCTAGATTGCAAGATATTCAAAACGGTATCTATACTGCACCGCTACTTTTTGCCATGCGAGAAGACAAGTCTATCCAGCAGCAATTGCGGGCTTATATTCAATCCCCTACGGCAGAAGGGTTGGAAATCCTTACAGATAGGATTTTTGCAACGCATGCTATTGCCAAAACAGAGAAACTGATTGTTAGCTATTTGGAAAAATGATGAGTTTTGTAGATAGAATATCACAGTTATCGACTGCGTCTATGCAAAATTTGGTGGCAATAGTTTTTAGTCATTATTTTTAAAAAAATACTAGACAATTTAGTTTATTCGGTATATCATTATAAGTATAAAACTATTTACTTTACAAAAGGAGTATTGTTATGAAAACAACTAAAGTTGTGTTGAAAAGTTTGGTAGTTCTTGGTGCGGTATTTGCACTTGTTGCTTGTGGTTCTAAACAAGAATCTACTTCAACTTCATCTTCAACTACAGAAACAGTAGTATTGAAAGATGGTACTTACAAAGCTGAGTCAGGCAAAGACGATTATGGCTACAAAATTGTTCACACATTGACTGTTAAAGACGGAAAAATCAGTGAGTCAAAATTTGACTACGAAGCTGAAGATGGAAGTCTTAAATCAGCAAATGAAGAGTACAACAAAAACATGAAAGATAAAGCTGGAGTTTCTGCTGGTGAAGCAATCGAACAACTCAATGCAGCTTTGGTTGAGAAACAAGACCTCTCAGCTGTTGAAGTTGTATCAGGTGCAACTCATACTTCTGAAGACTTCAAGAAGAGTACAGAAGCCCTTCTTGCAGCAGCTGCTGAAGGAAAAACAGAAACTGTAAAACTTGACTAATTAAGTCTATACAGAAAAGACACAGTCGCACTTGTTTGGCTACTGTGTCTTCTTATTTTTGGGGGAAGGTAAAATCAGTGAAAAAAATTGCAAGTCTATTGTTCGTGGGCCTACTGATGGTTTTGCTTGTTGCCTGTGGTGGTAAACAAAACGAAAGTTTATCTGTTGTGAAAACTCCGTTGACTCGTAGTGAAAGCTTACTTCACACAGTAGTGCAGTTGAGTATTTATCATGAAAATCAGGAAGAAGCGATGGATGAAGCTGTCTCCTATATCAAGGAGATGGAAAGTCTGTTGTCCACAAACTTGGAAGGGGCAGATGTCTACCGTATCAATCAGGCAGCAGGAAAAGAAGCTGTCAAGGTTGATGAACGTACCTTTGAAGTGATTGAAACAGCTATTGACATGAGTAAAGAAAGTCAGGGGCTATTTGACATTTCCATTGGAGCTGTGAGCAATCTGTGGAAAATTGGAGATGAGGATGCACGTAAGCCGAGTGATGAAGAAATCAAAGCTGCTCTGCCATTTATCAATTATAAAGACATTACTTTAGATAAGGAGAAGAAGACTGTCTTTATCAAAGAAGGAATGACCTTAGAATTAGGAGCCATTTCCAAAGGTTATATTGCAGATAAGGTTAGAGAATTGTTCGCAAGCAAAGGGATTACGACAGCCATCATTAATCTAGGTGGGAATGTAGTGGTTATGGGGGATTCGCCAACGACACAAAATGGTTGGAATGTGGGAGTTCAAGACCCAGACCAAGTGCGTGGATCAACGGTCGGTTCTGTGCCAGGGACACATGATTCGGTTGTTACCTCAGGTATTTATGAGCGCTACTTAGAGGTGGACGGTGTCAAATATCACCATATCCTTGATCCCAAAACTGGCTATCCTGTGGAAAACGATATCTCAGGTGTGACAGTCTTTTCCAAAACATCTATCCAAGGAGATGCCTTCTCCACAACTCTCTTCTTACTAGGTGTGGAAAAAGGTCTTGACTTTATCAATCAGATTGACGGTGTAGAAGCTGTTTTTATCGATAAGGAGCAGGGCGTTCATCTGAGTGATGGCTTGAAAGAAAGCTTTGAATTAACGAATGAGGAGTATCATCTTGTTAATGAATAAATCAACTAAAGGGCTCAGTTTGTCTGTATTTCTAGAATTTGTTGAAATGAAGACCAAGGTAGCTAGTGTTTTTCCGATGACCCTGGGGATTTTATGGAGCCTGTATCGCTATCAAGCTTTCAATTGGCTCAATACTCTCCTCTTCATTATTGCCGTCCTTAGCTTTGACATGTGTACAACTGCCATCAACAATAGCATGGACTACCACAAGGCCAAGGATGAAGCCTATCGTCAGGAAAGCAATGTGATTGGAAAATTCTCCCTAGATTTTCGTCAGATGATTGGAATCGTCCTTGCTCTACTTATTTTTTCTCTACTGGTTTCATTACTCCTTGTATGGCGGACCAGTTGGCTCCTCCTACCGATGGGAGCTCTCTGTTTCCTCATTGGTATCTTCTATACCTTTGGACCTATTCCGCTTTCGAGAATGCCACTGGGTGAAGTTTTCTCTGGAGTAACCATGGGATTTGGCATCTTCTTTCTTGCTGTATTTATTCAGCAACCAGATTTGCTACTGACCAGCCAAGTGAGCGGTCAGTGGATGACTTTGCAATTTTCTTGGATAAAAATAATTGAAATTATTTTCATGTCCATTCCTCTGGTAACCTTGATTGCTAATATCATGTTGGCTAACAACACCTGTGATTTAGAAGAAGATATTCGCAACCATCGTTATACTCTGGTTTACTATATTGGCAAGAAAAATGCTCTTAAATTGTATTTTGTCTTGGCAAGTTTACCATGGTTGCTGTGGATAATCTACTGTCTGATAGGATTCTTACCAATTTGGGCATTGGCCGGTTTAATCGGAGTTTGGCCTGCTTATAAGAGTCTAGAAACATTTTTGAAAAAGCAACTCAAACGGGAAACCTTTATCGAGGCAGTAAAGAGTTTTGTACTCTTTGCGCTGCTATATGTGGTGATACTTGCTTTAGCCCTTATTTTCTAAAAAGGAAAGACACAGTCGTTCATCAGGCTGTGTCTTCTTTGTTATATCGTCATTTAGTTTTTCTTTTATTACTTCGACGAGCGAGGAAACATCGTTTCCTAATTTCCAACTTCAAACACTCCACTGGAGTATTTGAACGCGCCTTGTCTGATTGAAACAGTCTGGGGGACTGTTTCAAGTCAATGCCTAGAAATAAGAAAGCATTGAGTTATGCCTGCGGCTTTTGATGCGAACTTTGTTCGCTTTATCTCCAACCTCCAAAGATTTCCCAAACCTTTGGAGCTAGTACTAAAAGTAAACTAAAAGACTATAGTGGTAAAATAAGTTCTTCTTCGTCAGTGTTTTCCCCGCCAACGGATTTGATTTCAATCAACAGGTTATGTGGCAGGCAGACGGAGAGTTGACCTGGCTGGCTAATCCAGCTGGTCATAACGGCGATTTGGTCTGGGCTATTGTCTTCCTTGACACGAATGCGTTCGCCATCAACTTCAATGATATTGTATTGCCCTTCATTGGGATAGTAGGTCTTTTCTTGACGGGGTGTGTCCTTTGATAATTCAAATTGGTCGACCACCTCACCATTGATGCGGACATAGGCAATTGTTTTTGCCTCATTTGCATCTGTTGTCAGTTGTGTGTAGGTAAAAATTGCTGGAAGAAAGGATAAAACTAGGGTGAATCCGATTAAGATATAATCAAATAGTTTGAGTTGTTTGAGAATGGATTTGAATGTCATATACAATCTATTTTATAGAAAAAATCCTACTTTGTAAAATGTTGGATACAGACTACTTTTTCAATTGTCCAATAAAGAGCAGGAGAGCAAATATTCCCCAAAATCCAGCTAGGAGTGGTTTGATTTGACCAGTGAAAAATCCAATGGAGAAGGTTAGGACAAGACCTGCAAAGAGAAAACATAGCAGTGGTTTACGATAAAGATGGATAGCTTCTTGGACAGCATTTGATTCTGGACTGGTAGTTTGCCAGTCACTATTCAAGATTGGAAGTATAGTGAACGGTAAGATAAAGATTGGTGGATTGTCCCCAGTCAGGTAGCTATGTATATACAGGCTACAAAATGTTGTATAGGAGAGAACAATCAAAGTGAGTATAAGTTTCGGTTTGTTAACGTTCATCTGTTTTCTCCTTTTTGAAATACAATCGATAAAGAATAGCCAGAGCAAATCCAGCAGGAAGGATGAGGATATGTGGTTTGACATGTCCTAGCCAAATGCCCACGGAATAGGTCAAGGTCATGGCAAACAGGGCAAAGATGGCTTGAATGATAAAGTATCGTTTTTCTTCTTCTGTTTTAAAGGATCTGATAATCTGAATGGGCGGTAACATGAGCAAGAATGAACCGCTAATCGGCTCATTGACCATGTAAGAGTAGATGAAGAATGCAGAAAATAAAGCATAAAATAGAACAAAAAATCGACAGGTTTGTTTGGGTGTAAAAGGTTTATTCATTAGGTCTGCTCCTTATTTTTTCTTGGCAGTATCTGCTTCCAGTTTTTGCAGATAGGCAAGGGCAGACAGGGCTAGACTGGCAAAGAGGCCCATCATACCACCGAAGAGGAGGGATTTGACGTGGAAGCTGGAGGCCAGTAGGGGAAGCTGGAGGCTAAAGAGGTCTGACAGCCCAGCAAAGAGGCTAGATAGCAGGGCAACACCCAGTCCCCAAACGAGTGGATTGAGGGTCTGTCCTTGTCTTTCCTCAGGACTTAGTTCCTCCATGTCATATTGAGGCAGGTCAGCATGGAGGGTGCGCATATTAACGATACCAATTAGGATAATACTGAAGAAGGCAATTATCATTGGATAGTAGGCAGCCACCTCCACAGGATAGCGGTAGGCTAGGAAGTAGGCGATGGCATTTCCAAGAGCTAGGAAGTAGAAGTAGTAGATAAAGGCCTGTCCGCCGATAGCATCAGCCTCGGCCTGTCGGTATTCGTCTAAAGGACCGCGGATACCATAAAAACGTTTAATCATATTTTTGATCCACTTGGGTTCTTCTTTTGAAATAGCAGAGCTGATAGTTAGGTTTTCTGCCTTTTTCATGCGCTTGCGTAACATGATTTCAAGAGCAATGCCCGTGAAAATACCACCTAGACAGGCTGCAAGGAATTTTCGGAGGTCAAATAGGTGGTCGAAAGGGTTGAGCCCCTCCATCCAGGCACCAAAAACAACAGTCCAAATGTACATAACGGCAGTGAAATAGAGGGCGAATTTGATACTTGCTCCCTTGAGCTGCTTCTGTTCCTTGGTAGTCAGTTCCTCTACATCTAAACTGTCCACTTGGCTGTGGCGCATCTTGGATGTCATATACATACTGGAGGAAAGAGTGGATAGGAGTAGAGCAGTTGGGTAGCCATAGGCAACGACTTCTGGGTAGCGTTTGGATAGAGCGAGTGCCAGTAGGGTAAGAGCCATGGTGCCCCAAAAGAGCAGGATAAAGCAGGTATTGCCTAGTCGGGAGGCTTCTTTTTGGCGAAATTCATCCAAGGGTCCTGCGATACCGTAAAATCGTTTGATTAATTTATCTTGAAAGGTTTCTTTTTTCATAAGCAGCTCCTTATTTTTGAACGAACAATGGTAAGATGTAAACAAAGCCTAAGAAGTAGATGGTCCCAGCAATCAGCAATTGTAGCCAAAATTTTGCTTGGCTGATGGTGTGCAAGATTTCTGCTCCGCTATTGCCCCAAAGCTGAAAGAGGACAAAGAGCGGGATAAAAATAAGGGTAGAGATAAGAGCTTGACGTATATTCTTTTTCATGGTTTTTCTTCCTTTTATTTGTTTGCGAGAATTTTCTTTTGTAACTGCTTCTTACAATAGTAGTAATGGATGAAGGTGATAGCTCCTGCAACAATTAACCGACCTAGTAGGAGGGTCGGGTCTGTTAGTTCTTCAAGAAATACAGACCATTCTTTATAGAAAGCAGGGGCAGTCGTGGAAGCCAGGAAGGCTCCGAAAAATGTGCTACGACTACTTTTTACAAGAGATTTATTGAGCTTGGTCACATTAATTTCATCCTCATAGCTTTGACTAATGCCATTTTTCAAGGCAAGGTGGGAAGCTAAGGCTTGCGTGAAACCGATGATTAGTATATTGGTTAGGGGGAGCAGAAAGCCAACTTTTTCAGGTTGTCGTAGGGCAATAAGAAGTGCAATCGTATTTCCTATTAGCAGGATAGGAAAAACAATCATGACAATGGTGTTACTGAGGCGATAGCTTTCTTGCAGACGCATTTCATCCATGGGACCACTAATGGAATAAAAATCCTTGGTTGCTTGATTGAGAATTTTTGTAAAAATATCTTTCATGATGAACTCCTTATTGATTCCAAAAGAGACTATTAAGGTCAGTCTGTAAAGCTTTGGCTAGGTTGATACAGAGGTCTAGCGAGGGGTTGTACTTGTTGTTTTCAATCATATTGATGGTCTGCCTGGATACGCCGATAGCCTTGGCCAGATCCAGCTGGGAAATCCCAAGCAATAGGCGATAATCTTTGACACGGTTCATGTGCCCTCCTTTCTATGTCAATTATATCTGACATACTTGGCTAAAAATGAGAGGATAGGTTGACTATCCTTTTAAATTGTTGTCAATTATATCCGACATACAAGTGTAAAAAAATGTGGGAGACCTCCCTGTTGATGTCAACTATATGTGACATGTTTCTTTACTGTTAGTATATACCTGTTCATATAAGTTGTCAACTATATTTGACAGTTTTTTTGTAAAAAGTTTGCAACAACTTTTTATTTTAATTTGTGGTACAATGGAAAAGATATGACCAAGGAATTTAATCACACAACTGTTCTCTTGCATGAGACAGTCGATATGTTAGACATCAAACCCAATGGAATTTATGTAGATGCAACGCTGGGTGGAGCGGGTCATAGTGAGTACCTGCTCAGTCAGTTGACGGATGGTGGGCATCTTTATGCCTTTGATCAGGATCAGACTGCTATTGATCATGCCCATATTCGCTTGGCATCCTACATTGAAAAGGGACAAGTGACCTTTATCAGGGATAATTTCCGTAATCTCAAGACTCGCTTGGCGGAGCTAGGTGTAACAGAGATTGATGGGATTTGTTATGATTTAGGAGTATCTAGTCCACAGTTGGATGAGCGGGAGCGTGGCTTTTCTTACAAACAAGATGCTCCGCTTGATATGCGGATGAATCGTGAGGGACATTTGACGGCTTATGATGTGGTCAATAACTATGATTATCACGACTTGGTACGGATTTTCTTTAAATACGGTGAGGATAAATTTTCCAAGCAGATTGCTCGTAAGATTGAACAGGCGCGTGCGGTCAAGCCGATTGAAACAACGACTGAGTTGGCAGAGCTGATCAAATCTGCCAAGCCAGCCAAGGAACTTAAGAAGAAGGGCCATCCTGCCAAGCAGATTTTCCAAGCGATTCGGATTGAAGTCAACGATGAGTTGGGGGCAGCAGACGAATCTATCCAGCAGGCCATTGACTTATTGGCTTTGGATGGACGGATTTCTGTTATTACTTTCCATTCTTTAGAAGATCGTTTGACCAAACAACTCTTCAAAGAAGCAAGTACGATTGATGTTCCAAAAGGTTTGCCATTTATTCCAGATGACTTGAAGGCGCCACTTGAATTGGTCAATCGTAAGCCTATCTTACCTAGTCAAGAAGAATTAGAGGCAAATAATCGCGCGCATTCAGCCAAACTGCGTGTAGCTAAGAAAGTACATAAATAGGAGAGAGTCTATGTTGCAAGAAAAACGTAGAGAAGCCACTATGCGGGTTATCGGTGATAAAATTAGAACCTTCACACGTGTAGAAAAAGCCTTCTATTCAAGCATCGTATTATCTGGATTAGCCCTTGCGATAGGAATTATCTTTATGCAAACGCGGCTTTTGCAACTTCAATCTAGCATGGCCAAAGTCAATCAAGACATTAGCCAAAAACAGATTGAAATTAACGATGCTAAGCAAGCTGTCAATGAATTGACACGTTCAGCTCGCTTGATGGAAATTGCTGAAAAAGCTGGATTAACTTTTAATAATGACAATATTGGAGTAGCCGAATAATGCCCAGAAGAAATAATAAACTCTTGCGGTATGTCTTGAAAAAACGATATGTTCCGTCAAAAAATCGTCGAAGAGTAGGACAGAGCCTACTTCTTTTGACGGTTTTCGTCTTTTTTCTCTTTTTAATCAACTTTGCCTATATTATCGGCACCGATAGTAAATTTGGGGTGGACTTGTCAGAGAGAGCTGATGCGGTACACCAGCGTGAAGTTATCGTTCAAGCTAAACGGGGGACGATATACGACCGTACAGGAATTCCTATTGCGGAAGATTCAACGACCTATACAGTCTATGCCATCATTGACACAGAATATGTGTCAGAACTGAAAAAAGTTTTGTATGTGCAGTCTTCTCAGTTCAGCAAAGTAGCAGAAATCTTTAAAAAGCATCTCGGAATGGAGACAGATTATGTTATGGAGCAGCTGAATCAACCTGAACTGAAGCAGGTATACTTTGGGACCTTAGGTAAGAATATCTCCTATAGTACAATGTCGTCAATCCAAGAAGAGATGAAGGCGGCAGGTATTGAAGGGATTGCCTTTAACGCTAGTCCAGGACGGATGTATCCGAATGGAAATTTTGCTTCAATTTTTGTCGGGTTAGCTAATCTGGTTGAAAACAAGGATGGTAGTTATAGTTTACAGGGTGTGAGTGGTTTGGAATATTATCTGAATGATATTCTGGCTGGTCAAGACGGAAAGGTTATCTACGAGAAAGATAGTCAAGGCCGTGTCCTACCTGGGACAGAAAAGGTTGAAACGGAGACAGTAAACGGGCAGGATGTCTATACGACAATTTCAGCCGATCTACAACGTTCTCTTGAAACCAATATGAATACCTTTTTTGATAACGCCAAAGGGCGATATGCGAATGCAACTTTGGTTTCAGCCAAGACGGGTGAAATACTGGCGACGACCCAAAGGCCAAGCTATGATTCAGATACCAAAGAAGGTCTGGGACAAGAAGGACTGCTAGAGCGGTCACTCTTATATCAAGAGGCCTTTGAGCCTGGTTCAACAATGAAGGTGCTAACAGTAGCGTCAGCTATCGATAACGGCACCTTTGACCCAAATGCATATTATACCAATAATGAGTACGTTATTGCAGACGCGAAAATCAATGACTGGACCCTCAATGCAGGTTATTCAGCTGTGACTCTCAATTATGCGCAAGGCTTCTCCCTATCCAGTAACGTTGGGATGACCTTATTGCAGCAACAGATGGGAGATGAAAAATGGCTAAATTACCTCACTAAGTTCCGTTTTGGCTACCCAACGCGTTTTGGTATGGGGGACGAGGCGCCAGGAATGGTACCAGAGGATAACATTGTTTCTATCGCCATGTCATCGTTTGGTCAGGGGATTTCTGCAAACCAAGCACAGATGCTTCGTAGTTTTACCGCCATTGCGAACAATGGTATTATGCTAGAGCCTAAATTTATCTCAGCTCTTTATGATCCTAATACAGATACAGCTAGAGTTTCTTCGAAAGAAGAAGTAGGAAATCCAGTTTCTGAACAAGCTGCCGACGATACACTTCGCTATATGATTAATGTCGGTACTGACCCTGTTTATGGTACGCTCTACTCACATGACTTACAGGGGCCTGCAATTCAGGTTGACGGCTATGATATTGCAGTCAAATCAGGTACGGCGGAAATTGCCAGCGAAGATGGTCAAGGGTATATTAAAGGTGCCTACATCAACTCTGTAGTAGCCATGATCCCTGCTGAAGACCCTGAATTTATCATGTATGTGACCATTCGCCAACCGGAAGTATTAAATGTCCTGTCTTGGCGTGACATTGTCAGTCCTACATTGAAAGAAGCGATGCTGTTGAAAGACAATTTGAATCTGGATTCACCTGCACCAGCATTGGCACGGGTCGCTAATGAGACAGAGTATCAATTGCCAGACCTCATTGGTAAGGCACCAGGCGAGTCGGCTGAGGAACTTCGCCGTCAATTAGTTCAACCAGTTATCCTTGGAAACGGTGCTGAAATTAAAAAAGTTTCAGTCGAAAAAGGAAGTAAGGTAATCGCCAACCAACAGGTTCTACTCCTGACAAATAAATTCGAAGAAATGCCAGACTTGTACGCAATCACCAAAGAGAATATGGATATATTTGCTGAATGGACTGGTATCGAAGTGACCTATAAAGGAACGGGTTCAAAAGTAGTCGACCAAAGTGTAGAGGTCGGTACCGCTTTGAATAAAACCAAGAAAATAACAATAACCTTAGGAGACTGACATGCAATTCGCACTTATGTCGGGATTGGTAGCTTTTCTAGCAACCGTTCTCTTAATCCCACGATTTATTACATTTTATCAAGCCAAACGCATTGAGGGGCAACAGATGCACGAAGATGTGAAACAACATCAGTTTAAGGCAGGTACACCAACAATGGGGGGAACAGTTTTTCTCGTTGTTGCGATTCTTGTCAGCTTGTTGTTTGCAACGGCCTTTCAACTGTTGACGGGTGGTGTCCTTGCCATCCTCTTCATCCTTGCCCTTTATGGTGTAGTAGGATTTTTGGATGACTTTTTAAAAATTTTCCGTAAAATAAATGAAGGTCTTAATCCTAAACAAAAGCTTGCTCTACAAATTTTAGGAGGTATTGTCTTCTACTTTGTCCACGTAAGAGGAGCAGGTGGCGGAGAATTGAATGTATTTGGTCACATGGTACATTTGGGAGTTCTCTATTTCCCATTTGTTCTGTTCTGGCTGGTCGGTTTTTCAAATGCAGTTAATTTGACAGATGGCATTGATGGATTGGCTTCTATCTCAGTTGTTATCAGCCTTCTAGCTTACTCTGTCATCGCCTTCAATGAGCAAAAATTTGATATTCTTCTAGTTTGTGTGACCATGATTGGTGGCTTGCTCGGTTTCTTTGTTTATAACCGTAAACCAGCGAAGATTTTCATGGGGGATGTGGGAAGCTTGGCTCTCGGCGGTATGTTGGCAACTATTTCAATTGCCCTCCGTCAGGAATGGACTCTCCTCCTTATCGGCCTGGTCTATGTCATTGAAACGTCCTCTGTTATGTTGCAGGTTTCATATTTTAAATACACCAAAAAACGCTTTGGAGAAGGTCGTCGTATCTTCCGTATGACTCCTTTTCATCACCATTTGGAGCTTGGAGGTTTGACCGGAAAAGCTGAAAAATGGAGCGAGTGGAAAGTTGACTTTTTCCTCTGGTCAGTCGGTCTCATCATGAGCTTGATTACCCTAGCTATTCTTTATCTATAAAATGTCAGAAACAGCAGAAATGCTGTTTTTTTACCTTGACAAATATGGTCGGGGGGGGGGGTAAAATAGAGAGAGAATTGGTGGAGGATAAAAATGGAACAATTCAATCAAGAACAGTTATATGGAGTGGTTATTCAAACCATGACAGCTGCTAGTCAACTTCCTATGGTTAAAGTCAATCGGGAAGAATTTTTGAAGACTCGTTTTAAAGATAGTCCCTATCTAGATAAAATTATTGCGGATGGACCAACGGCGGTCTTCACTACAAAAGCTTTGCGTAAGGAAGCTGAAAAAATCATTAATGATATGACTACGAAAACATCTTTGATTTCTTTCGCAGCTGGTTTACCGGGGAATCCATTTACAGCGGTGGCGGCAGGTACTGCTGATATAGCTCAGTATTTTGGTTTTGCCTTGAATTTGTCGCAACAAATCGCTTATCTTTTTGGTGAAGATGAATTATTTGTTGGTGAAGGGAAGGAAATTTCAGAAGAGGTTCAAATCCGCATTATTGCCTACATTGGTGTCATGTTTGGAGCAGGTGGTTCAGCAGTTCTTCTCAATAAAGTATCCAAGACAGTCGGAGCTAATATCGGTAAAAAAGTAGCTATGCAGGCTTTGACCAAGACAACTTGGTATCCCTTGGTGAAAAAGGTAGCCGCAGTGATTGGTGTGAAAATTACCAAAAAGACTGTTGAAAAGACCATTGCCAATGCAGTTCCTATTTTGGGTGGTCTGATTTCAGGAGGTTTGACCTATTTTACCTTCCAGCCCATGGGAGGGATGTTGGCAGACACATTTGTGAAAAAAATAAATGGTGATTTTGATGGCGAATTAGAACTCACTGAGGCCTTTAAAGCAAGTTTGGAAGAAGAGAAGGAACTTGGAATTATTGAGGCAGAATTTACTGAAGCAAGTGAGAGTTGATTAGGACGGGTATCCGTCCTTTTTGCTTGTCCACCTAAATCGTGCTATAATAGAGGGAATACAACTAAAGAGGAAACTATGAAATTTACAGATATGAAACTCAAGCCTTATATTCAGGAGGCTTTGAAAGAAATTAACTTTGTCCAGCCGACAGAAGTTCAGGAGAAATTGATTCCTGTTGTTTTGTCAGGGCGAGACTTGATAGGGGAATCAAAAACAGGTTCAGGTAAGACCCATACCTTCTTGATCCCGATTTTTCAAAAATTAAATGAGGAATTGGACCAAGTTCAGGCTGTTATTACAGCCCCATCTCGTGAACTGGCTACTCAGATTTATCAAGCGGCACGCCAGTTGGCTAGTCATTCGGACACAGAAGTTCGTGTGACCAATTATGTTGGCGGTACGGATAAGAACCGTCAAATTGACAAGCTTCAAGCTAGTCAGCCTCACATTGTTGTTGGGACACCAGGGCGTATCTATGATTTGGTCAAATCAGGTGACCTTGCTATCCATAAAGCCAAAACCTTTGTGGTTGATGAGGCAGATATGACCTTGGACATGGGCTTTTTGGAAACAGTTGATAAGATTGCTGGCAGCCTGCCAAAAGACTTGCAATTTATGGTCTTTTCAGCGACCATTCCGCAGAAACTCCAACCGTTTTTGAAAAAATACTTGTCCAATCCAGTCATGGAACAAATCAAGACCCATACGGTCATTTCGGATACCATTGAAAACTGGCTGATTTCAACCAAGGGGCGTGACCGTAATGCTCAAATCTTGGAAGTAACCAAGCTCATGCAACCTTACTTGGCCATGATTTTTGTCAATACAAAGACACGTGCAGATGAATTGCATAGCTATTTGACTGCGAACGGTCTTCGTGTCGCAAAGATTCATGGGGATATTCCTCCACGTGAGCGCAAGCGGATGATGAACCAGGTGAAGAACTTGGACTATCAGTACATTGTTGCAACGGATTTAGCAGCACGTGGGATTGATATTGAGGGCGTCAGTCATGTCATCAATGATGCCATTCCACAGGATCTTTCCTTCTTTGTTCACCGTGTGGGGCGCACAGGTCGTAATGGTTTATCAGGCATTGCCATTACCCTTTATCAGCCAAGCGATGATGCAGATATTCGAGAGCTAGAAAAACTCAATATCAAATTCTTGCCAAAAGAAATGAAAAATGGCGAATTTGTCGATACCTACGACCGTGACCGCCGTGCTAACCGTGAAAAATCTCGTGAAAAACTAGATTTGGAAATGATTGGCTTGGTCAAGAAGAAAAAGAAAAAAGTCAAACCAGGCTACAAGAAGAAAATTCAATGGGCTGTTGATGAAAAACGTCGCAAGACCAAGCGAGTTGAAGCGCGTGCAAAGGGTCGTGCAGAACGTAAAGCCAAGCGTCAAACCTTTTAAAGTAATCGAGGAAAAAGATGTTACAAAACATTCTAAGTTTTTATTTACAAGGATTGCTAATAGCTTCCTTGTTGATTATCACTTCTAGTCTGGTCTGGTTTATCTGGCGTGCGACAAAGGGTGTGGATAAAACCTTGCAAGAACGACAAGATTTCTTGTTTGATTTGTTGATGATTAATGTGATGACAATTCCCATTGCAGCCTTTGGAGTAGTGGGAATCTTATTAATGTTTAAAGCGTAGAAGGAAAAAGTATATGTACGATACAGTTGTAATTGGTGCGGGTCCTGCGGGGATGACTGCAGCTCTTTATGCAGGGCGTAGCAATTTAAAGGTAGCTCTTTTGGAACGTGGTATTTATGGTGGTCAGATGAACAATACCGCGGAAATTGAAAACTATCCAGGCTATGACCATATTTCAGGTCCAGCCTTGGCTGAAAAAATGTTTGAACCCTTGGAAAAATTCGGTGTGGACCATATTTTTGGCACCCTAGTCCGTATTGAGGAAGAAGGACAAATTAAGAAAGTGATTACTGAGGATGGTGTTTTGGAGACAAAGACAGTCGTTCTAGCCATGGGGGCAAAACACCGTTTGTTAGGTATTCCAGGTGAGGATACTTACAATAGCCGTGGTGTCTCATATTGTGCAGTCTGTGACGGTGCCTTCTTCCGTGGACAAAAACTCTTGGTTGTCGGTGGTGGAGATTCTGCGGTCGAAGAAGCTCTCTTCTTAACACAGTTTGCGGAGTCTGTGACAATTGTTCACCGCCGTGATCAGCTTCGTGCTCAAAAAGTCATCCAAGACCGTGCTTTTGCCAATGAAAAAATTAACTTCATCTGGGATAGCGTAGTCGAAGAAATCAAGGGCGATGACTTACGTGTACAAAGCGTGGTTATCAAAAATGTGAAAACAGAGGAAGTCAGCGAACTGGACTTCGGTGGTGTCTTTATCTATGTCGGTCTGGATCCGATGACTGATACAGTTGCGGACCTAGGAATTACAGACGAAGCTGGTTGGGTTATCACTAATGAAAAGATGGAAACGACCCAATCAGGCATTTATGCCATCGGTGATATTCGTCAAAATCAACTTCGTCAGATTGCAACGGCAGTAGGAAATGGTGCAGTTGCTGGACAAGAAGTCTATAACTACATCACAGAACTAGCTGAATAGGGGAATACAATGTTTCATATTTACGATATTCAGAAAAATCTAGATGGCATCTTCTTTGATAAAACCTTGGATTTACAGGAAGAATTGCAAGCTCGAAATGGTGAAGTTCTAGGCTTGTCGCCAGTCCAAGTCACTGGAAATGTCCGTTTTGAATCAGGCTTCTTTTTCTTGGACTATCAGATGACTTATGATATTACCTTGGCATCCAGTCGTTCTCTGCAACCAGTTGTTTTGCATGAGGTCCAAAACGTCAATGAACTCTTTGTTGCCAATGAAGCAGTTCTTAAAGAACAAGATTTGATTGATGAGGATATGGTACTGGTAGTAGAAGATGACCACATTGTCCTTGATGAGAGTGTAGCAGATAATATTTTACTGGCTATACCAATCAAAGTCTTGACACCTGAAGAAGAAGCTGGACAGGAACTACCATCTGGTAAAGCTTGGGCTTTAATGACTGAAGAAGATTTTCAACAAAAAGCTCAAGAGAAAAAAGAAGCCAATAGTCCTTTTGCCCAATTACAAGGGTTATTTGGAGATGAGGACTAACTCAGATTGGCAAGATAGTTAAATTATCTGAAAATTCTTGTCAATTTTAAGCTTTCAGTGTATAATAAAAGAGATACAAATTAGAGGAGTAAACAAATGACTAAAGCAAATTTTGGTGTTGTAGGGATGGCCGTTATGGGCCGCAACCTTGCGCTTAACGTTGAATCACGTGGCTATTCAGTAGCTATTTACAACCGCTCTGCTGATAAAACAGAAGATGTTGTTGCAAGCAACCCAGGTAAAAACTTGGTACCAAGTTACGATGTGGAAAGCTTTGTGGCATCTATCGAAAAACCACGTCGCATCATGCTTATGGTTCAAGCTGGTCCTGGTACAGATGCAACCATTCAAGCGCTCTTGCCGCACTTGGATGAAGGTGACATCTTGATCGATGGTGGTAATACTTTCTACGAAGACACTATCCGTCGTTCAAAAGAATTGGCAAACTCAGGTATTAACTTCATCGGTACAGGTGTATCTGGTGGTGAAAAAGGAGCCCTTGAAGGTCCATCTATCATGCCTGGTGGTCAAAAAGAAGCTTACGAATTGGTGGCAGATGTCTTGGAAGAAATTTCAGCAAAAGCACCAGAAGATGGAGCACCATGTGTGACTTATATCGGTCCAGATGGAGCTGGTCACTACGTAAAAATGGTACACAACGGTATCGAGTATGGTGACATGCAATTGATTGCGGAGTCATATGATTTGATGCAGCACTTGCTTGGCTTGTCAGTGGATGAAATGGCTGACATCTTCACTGACTGGAACCAAGGCGAATTGGATAGTTACTTGATTGAAATCACAGCGGACATCTTGAAACGCAAGGATGACCAAGGTCAAGATGGACCAATTGTTAACTACATCATGGACGCTGCTGGTAACAAGGGTACTGGTAAATGGACTAGCCAATCGTCACTTGACTTGGGTGTGCCATTGTCATTGATTACAGAATCCGTCTTTGCTCGTTATATCTCAACCTACAAAGATGAGCGTGTGGCAGCAAGCAAGGTCCTTCCAAAACCAGCTCCGTTTGCATACGAAGGCGACAAGGCTGAATTGGTAGAAAAAATCCGTCAAGCATTGTACTTCTCAAAAATCATGTCTTATGCACAAGGTTTTGCACAGTTGCGCGTAGCATCAAAAGAAAACAACTGGAACTTGCCATTTGGTGAAATCGCAAAAATCTGGCGTGCAGGTTGTATCATCCGCGCTCGCTTCTTGCAAAAGATTACGGATGCCTACGGACGTGATGAAGACTTGGCAAACTTGCTCTTGGATGAGTACTTCCTTGATGTAACAGCTAAGTATCAACAGGCAGTTCGCGATGTTGTTGCCTTGGCAGTTCAAGCAGGAGTTCCTGTACCAACATTCTCAGCAGCTATTACCTACTTCGATAGCTACCGTGCTGAAAACTTGCCAGCGAACTTGATTCAAGCACAACGTGACTACTTTGGTGCTCACACTTATAACCGTAAAGATAAAGAAGGAATCTTCCATTACGACTGGTATAGCGAATCAAAATAGAAAAGATGGGCGTGGAAGCGCCCTTCTTTCTAGTCATAATACGATTCCTACACCATTTGAAAGAATAGAAAAGGATGGACAATGGCTAAGAAAATTTTGATTGCTGGTAAAGAACGCAATCTCTCGCATTTTGTTTCCATGGAATTGCAAAAAAAAGACTATCTTGTTGATTATGCATCGACAGGGAAAGAGGCTATGTCCTTGGCACATGAAACGGATTTTGACTTGATTCTGATGAGTTTTCAGCTTTCAGACATGTCCAGCAAGGAATTGGCTACAGAACTGTTAGCGATAAAACCAGCCACGGTCATGATTGTGGTAGTTGAGCCGACAGAAGTTAGTCAATATGGGGAAGAAGTCCTCTCTTATGCTGTTTCCTACGTGGTGAAGCCCTTTGTCATTAGTGATTTAGTGGAGCAAATCTCTGCGATTTTTCGTGGTCGTGACTTTATTGACAATAACTGTAAACAGGTTCACATGCATGCGGCCTATCGTGATTTGAAGGTTGATTTTCAAAATCGAACAGTGACTCGAGGTGATGAATTGATTAATTTGACCCGCCGAGAGTATGATCTGCTGGCAACCTTAATGAATAGCCCAGAGCCTGTTAGTCGAGAACAACTTCTTGAGCGTGTTTGGAAATATGAAGCGGCTTCTGAGACCAATGTCGTCGATGTATATATTCGCTATCTACGTGGTAAACTGGATTTGCCACATCAAGATTCATATATAAAAACAGTTCGTGGTGTCGGATATGCCATGCGCGATTGATTTAGAGTAGAGAGGAGGGAAGCTTTCCCTCTTTCTTTTTCTATAAGCGTGTGATAAAATAATAGCCAATAAGTAAGAATGGAAAAGTTATGAATACATCATTTAAAGAAAAAGTCATATTGATACTCTTATCTGGAGCGACATTATTAGCTGTTCTCAACTGGTCTAGTATTTATGGGGCTATTCAACAATTATTGGGCAGTATGAATTCGCTTTTTATTGGAGCTATTTTTGCCTTTATTCTCAATGTTCCCATGAAAAAATTAGAAGATCAGTTTGAAAAAATTTCTTTTTTAAAGAAATCCAAGCGGTCTTTGGCAATTGTTGGAGTATTAATTGGATTTGCTTTAATTGTGACAGGACTGGTAGTGATTGTTCTTCCTACATTGGTGACGACTGTTTCAGAACTGGTTTCGGTTAGCAGCACAGCCATTCCAAAATCGGTAAATGCCCTGACTAATTTTCTTGAATCAAATGGTCTTTTGTCGGGACAAATCGGAGACCAGATTGCCAGCTTTTTGGATCAGGTGAAGAATTTAACACTTATTTCAAGTTTGGTCACACCGATTTTATCTGGCTTGGTGTCCAATGTGACGGGGATTTTTTCGAACACTATGACGTTGATAATGGCTTTCTTCTTCACTCTAGCGATTTTAGGGAGCAAGGAACACTTGCAGGCGATGACGAGAAAGTTCTTGCAGGCTACCTTGCCAGAGAAGGCTGTCAGAGTAGTGAACTATATTGGAGAAGTTATTGTTGATACCTATGACCGATTCTTGATGAGTCAGATTGTTGAGGCATGTATCATTGGGACACTTGTCTTTGTTAGTTATTCGCTCTCAGGAATTCCTTATGCCAGCATGGCTGGTATTTTGGCTGGGGTCCTATCATTTGTACCTTATATCGGTCCCTTTTCAGCGTGTTTGATTAGTGCTCTCTTTGTGGCGGTACAAAATCCGCTCTTGGCACTCTGGTCTATCGCCCTTTTCCAGATTATTCAGCTGATAGAAGGAAATGTGATTTACCCGCGCGTGGTTGGTCAATCAGTTGGTCTTCCGACCCTCTTTACCCTGGCTGCAGCCCTGATTGGTGGTAATTTGTTTGGCCTACTTGGTATGGTCTTCTTTACCCCAATTTTTGCGGTTGTCTATCGCTTGGTTCGTGAATGGGTTGCCAGTCGATTGAAGAAGCAAGATGAATTATTGGTAGAAAGTGAGTAATTCTCGCTTTCTTTTATTTTTGTCATTTTTATGCTATACTGAAGTGATAAAGTTTATGTAGGAGAAAGAGTATGCGTTGTCCAAAATGTCAGAGTTTGAAATCAAGTGTCATTGATAGTCGTCAGGCTGAAGATGGCAATACCATCCGTCGTCGTCGTTCCTGCGACCAATGTGGTCAACGTTTTACCACCTATGAACGGATTGAAGAGAAAACTCTAGTCGTTGTGAAAAAAGACGGAACTAGAGAGCAGTTTTCACGTGAAAAGATTTTCAATGGGATTATTCGTTCTGCTCAAAAGCGCCCTGTGTCAACCGATGATATTGATGAAGTGGTGAATCGGATTGAACAGAAGGTTCGAGCACAAGGTGATAGTGAAATAGAATCCGATGTCATTGGGAATTTGGTAATGGAAGAATTGGTCGAATTGGATGAAATCACTTATGTGCGTTTTGCATCGGTTTATCGTTCTTTCAAAGATGTTGGAGAGCTAGAAAATTTGCTTAAGCAGATGATCTCCAAAGGAAGTAAGGTAAAACCGGGAAAAAAAGATGAAACCAAATGATTTATTTGCCTATATAAAAATCAGCCCGTTTACACCTGATATTGTCAGTCTTAGCAAATGCTACCAGCCGATTATCGGTTTTGATGCATTAGCGCTTTATTATTACTTTTATAGTTTTGCCGATCAAGGGCAAGGACGTTACAAATGGACTGTCATTCTCAATCACATGGATTTTGGGATGAATCGTTTGGAGAAGGCTCTGGATGTTCTGACTGCCATGGGGCTCCTAGAACTCTATCGTGCAGATGAATTAACAGGTTTGGCGCTACAAGCCCCTCTGACCGTAAAAAGTTTTCTAGCGAAACCCTTGTATAAGAACTTGTTGGCAAGGAAGATTGGGGAGTCAAGTATGGAGAATCTGCTTGTTCACCAACCCAATCAAGAACAAAATATTTCAAAAACATTTTCTCAGGTCTTTACCATGGATGGGCAGGCTCCAGTTGTTTTTGAACCGAAACATGATTTTGACTGGTCTGCCTTCAAGGCATTAATGGCTAAAGATAAGCTTCTTTTTCAGGATGAAGCTGAGGATATTATTGCGCTTAGTTACATAGCAGAGCAGGCAGGTTGGACCTGGTTGGAAACCTATCGGCAGGCTAAAGCAACAGCTATTGGACAGATGATCTCGACCAAACGCTTGCAGCAGTCACGTCAGTCATTGCCAACAGAAAGCGCCAACCTCACTGCCCAAGAACAAGCCATTGTTCGTGAAGCGAAATCAAAATCCAGCCTAACCTTCCTGTCCTTTATCAAGGAGCAACGGAAGGCAGCGGTGACAGGAACAGAACGAAAATGCTTGACGGATTTGGCCAATTTGGGTCTGCTTGACGAAGTTATCAATGTCTTGGTCCTCTATACCTTTAACAAGGTGGACTCAGCCAATCTAAATGAAAAATACGCTATGAAGCTGGGCAATGATTTTTCCTACAAGGGAATTGGCAGTGCAGAGGCAGCTGTTCTTTATCTAAGAGAGTTAAAGACAGGTCAAGCTGTTACCAAGTCGAGCCAGCCACAGAAAAGCAATGTGCCTGAGTGGAGTAAGGAAGAGGTTGTCATGGATAACAGTCCTGAAGCTCAGGCAAGAATGGAAGCGCTTAGGAAACGAATGTTAGAAAACGAAAGTAAGGGAGGTAGCTGATGAAATCAGTTCAAGACAGGTTGTCGCAGGCAACCAATCCAAGTTCAAAATCTTATCAGCAACTCTATCAGGAGATAGTGAGTGATCCTGAAGTCGCTGCTTTTATCAAAAAAGAAGGTTTGACTCAGCAGGAAATCACCCTCTCCATTTCTAAGTTTTTGGAATATATCAGTCAGCGTGACCTTTTTGTCAAACAAGATGAGACTTATATTGCAAAAGGCTATCAACCTGTTTTGGTTATGAATGAGGGCTATGCAGATGTGTCCTATCTTGAAACAGAGGAATTGGTCGAATACCGTCGTTTGGAAGCTATTAAGAACCGCATTCAGCTCATCAATATGCCTCAGGCTCTCAAAAAAGTTACTATCGCTGATTTAGATTTCACAGACAGTAATCGTATAGAGGTCTATGATGCCATTGATGCTTTTGTTGAACAGGTCGGCGAACACTATAAAGGTTTGTATCTATATGGTGATTTTGGAATTGGGAAGAGTTTTTTGATGGCTTACATGGCCCATCGCCTATCAACCAATCGCCACCTCTCGACCACCATTCTGCATTATCCGACCTTTGTTGTCGATATAAAAAATGCCATCAAAGATGGCTCTGTCAAGGAGCGGATTGATGAAATCAAGCTGGCTCAGGTCTTGGTACTAGATGATATCGGAGCGGAGCAACATAGTCCGTGGGTGCGCGACGATGTTTTACAGGTCATTCTTCAATACCGCATGCAGGAAAATCTGCCAACCTTCTTTACTTCCAATTTCTCCTTTGATGAGTTGGAACGGCATTTTGCATCTGGCAAGTCTGGTGATGAGACCTGGCAGGCCCAACGGGTTATGGAGCGGATTCGCTATCTGGCTCGCGATTTGCATTTGAAAGGAAATAACCGCCGATGAATGAAACCATTGATTTGATGCTGAATCATACTTCCGTCCGTCGTTTTACGGAAGAGCCCATTGAGGTGGAACATTTGCAAGCTATTATATCAGCTGGGCGAGCTGCATCTAGCTGGAAGAATTTCCAGTCTTATTCCATCATTGTGGTGCAGTCGGAGAAGAAAAAAAGGCACTCTATGACCTGGTGCCCCAGCCAGCTATTTTACAGGCTCAGGCTATTCTGGTTTTTGTGGGCGACCATAATCGTGCCAGCAAGGCGGCTCAACTCCATGGTTCAGACTTTGATGCCAAAGGAACAGAGAATCTCCTGATTTCTTCTGTTGATGCGAGCCTAGCAGGGCAAAACGCCCTCTTGGCAGCTGAAAGTCTGGGCTACGGCGGGGTCTTTATCGGTATGATTCGCCATAAGGCCATGGCAATAGCAGAGCTGTTCAACTTGCCAGATTATACCTATCCCATTTTCTGTATTGCCTTGGGTCGACCAGCCCAAAACCATCCTGTTAAACCACGTTTGGAAAGCGAAGCCATTGTCTTTCAGGAAGAATATGTGGAGCAAGGCGTGGAAGTAATCCAAGCCTACGACCAAGTTCAGACAGCCTATGCAGGTGCCCGTCAGACAGAATCCTGGTCTGAGCGTATGGTTGCCCAGTTTGGTCAGGCTGAACAACCAGAAACAAAGTCTATCTTAGAAAAGAATAAATTATTGTAAACTAGAAGAGGAGGAGCTATGGCTCTACCAACTATCGCCATCGTTGGCCGTCCCAACGTTGGTAAATCAACACTATTTAACCGTATTGCGGGGGAACGCATTTCTATTGTAGAAGACGTTGAAGGTGTGACCCGCGACCGTATTTATGCTACTGGTGAGTGGCTCAACCGTAAGTTTTCCCTGATTGATACAGGTGGTATTGATGATGTGGATGCACCTTTCATGGAGCAAATCAAGCATCAGGCTGAGATTGCCATGGATGAAGCGGATGTTATCGTCTTTGTCGTATCAGGCAAGGAAGGTGTGACGGATGCTGACGAGTATGTATCGCGTATCCTTTATAAGACAAACAAACCAGTTATTTTGGTTGTCAATAAAGTAGATAACCCTGAAATGCGTAATGACATCTACGATTTCTATTCACTCGGTCTTGGCGATCCTTATCCAGTATCTTCTGTACACGGTATCGGAACAGGGGATGTCTTGGACGCTATCATTGAAAACCTACCAGCTCAGGAAGCAGAAGAAAATCCAGATATTATCAAGTTCAGCTTGATTGGTCGTCCAAACGTTGGTAAATCAAGTTTGATTAACGCTATTTTGGGTGAAGAGCGCGTGATTGCGTCGCCTGTTGCTGGAACGACTCGTGATGCTATTGATACGCACTTTACAGACCCAGAAGGTCAAGAATTTACCATGATTGATACCGCAGGGATGCGCAAGTCTGGTAAGGTCTATGAAAATACCGAGAAATACTCTGTTATGCGTGCCATGCGTGCCATTGAACGCTCGGATGTCATATTGATGGTTATCAATGCCGAAGAAGGTATCCGTGAGTATGACAAACGCATCGCAGGCTTTGCCCATGAAGCTGGTAAGGGAATGATTATCGTAGTCAACAAGTGGGATACGCTTGAAAAAGACAACCATACCATGAAGCAGTGGGAAGACGATATTCGTGACCAGTTCCAATACTTGTCTTACGCACCGATTATCTTTGTGTCAGCCTTGACCAAACAACGCTTGCATAAGTTGCCTGAGATGATTAAGGCCATCAGTGAGAGCCAGAATACCCGTATTCCGTCGGCTGTTCTCAACGATGTTATCATGGACGCCATTGCCATCAACCCAACACCGACCGACAAGGGCAAACGCCTCAAGATTTTCTATGCGACTCAGGTTGCGACCAAACCACCGACCTTTGTGGTCTTTGTCAACGAAGAAGAGCTCATGCACTTCTCCTATATGCGTTTCTTGGAAAATCAAATCCGCAAGGCCTTTGTATTTGAAGGGACACCGATTCATCTGATTGCACGGAAACGGAAATAAAGAGGGCAACCTCTTTTTTCTTTGCACCTATTCGTAAATATGCTAGAATGGACTTGGAGGTGTTGGTATGGTAGCGGTTCCGATTTGGCGTTCTTTTTTGATATTGCTTTCTTTTTCATCATTTTTTCTTGTATTTTATGAAGACAGTCAGTATAAACCTTTCGGCTTTCGTTATTGGCTGGGGCTAGTGGCTTGTATCTGGCTCAATTTGGTGACTTTGGCATCCTATTTTATCGCCTTTACTGGTGGTTCAATTATGGTCTATAATCAGTATAAACAGCCATTGGTTGTGATATTCCTTTTTTGTCTATTCGTGGCTAGTATGCTAACCTTACTTTCCTTTAAGGCTATCAAGATGATGATTCGACGAACCAAATATTATCGACAGGTAAGAAAGGTAGGCTAGTATGGAATTTTTGGGTGAGTTGCTAGTTGAGTTTTTGACTGGTCTAGCAGACTTCGATGAAAAGAAACACCCTCCCTTTGGAATTCGCTATTGGCTGGGCTGGTTGGGAGTTCTGATTCATGTTTTACTCCTTGCCTTGCTTACTTGTGTGACTGTCTTCTTTTTCAAGTTTTTCTTGGTTGGAAAAGGCTTGATTAACGTAGTAGTGGCAGTTGTTTTCCTGCTATTTGCCCTATTTTGGCTTTGGAAATTCGGAAAAACAATCTTGAAAATGTGGCAAGCAACGATTTATTATTTAGCTATTCATTAGAGACACCAGTTTACCTGCTGGTGTTTTTTGATACCTATTTAAACAATTCAAATTGAAAATATGCTATAATGAAAAGATAATATTTTAGATATATTTTACAGAAGAGCTGATGATTGGTTGAAGGATAAAGGAGTTAGAATGGGTCGCATGATGCCAGGGCGGATTCGCCAAGAAGGAATTGATTTGTACGAGGCTGGAAAACTGACTGTTCTTCATAGTGAGAATGGAAAGATGGTGCTGGATATTGCTGGTGAGCGCTTTACTTACGGCGATGCAGATAGCGATTTACAGTGTAGTTGCCAGTTATTTCAAAGTAAAGGTTACTGTCAACATCTAGCTGCCACGGAGTATTTTTTAAAAAATGATGCCTCAGGCAAGGATATGAAGCAGTCTTTGAAAGAAGATGGTGAACAACATAAGGAAACCGTCCGTCGGACTTATTTTGGCGGTCTCTTTTTAGATGAAATTTTGCGGCCAGAACCTGAACTGGGGATTAAGTATCAGTTATCAGTTGAAGGGAGCTTATTGCCCTATGATCGTCAGATAGATTGGACCTTGAAAATTACCCGCTTGCCAGATACACGTTCGTACATTGTGCGGGACATCGGAGCTTTTTTGCGCATTGTGAAAGCCAACGGTCACTATCAGATAGGTAAAAATTATTATGAGCAAGTTACTTATGAAAATTTTGATGAACCAAGTCAGGCTCTCCTGGATTTTCTCTGGGCCTTGGTACCAGAGAAAGTTGGTATAGATTCGGATATTCTTACTCATTTTGGACGACATTTTCGTCTGCCACAAGCCTATTTTGAGGAGGGGTTGGAGCTGTTAAATCAGCTAGAACATTTTAACTTTTCCTATCAACAGCAGTCCTATTCCTCCTTGATGGTTCTTCCGTTGACAGGTGAGGAAGGGCTCTATCATTTTGAGGTGACCGTTCACACGCAGATGATTGAAATGGTTATTCACGAAAAAACAGTCCGACCACTTTTTCATGGGCGCTATCTCTTAGTAAATGGCACGGTTTATAGTGTCAATCGCCATCAAGAACATCTGATTTACCAAATTTCCGAACTTGTTCCAACCGAATCAGGTTTGAGAAAAGTGCAGGTAGATTTCCCTGACCAAAATCGTCTGGCTTTAAGCTTGCTGGATTTGCAGACAATTGGGACTGTTAAGGCACCTAAACGCTTCATCATTCATGATTTCAAGCCAGAATTTCATATTCAGATGGAGGCAAATGACAGTTTATCACTCCAATTGGTTTTGGATTTTGATGGACGTAAGGTAAGGAGTGAAGAGGATTTGGCTCTCCTGCCTTTTGCCAGCCATTTCCAACATTTGGAGAGGGTCTATCAGGCTATTCGTTTAGCTGGCTTTAGGGGGACATATCATGCCCAGAGAGCGGCTCTTAGTCAGCAGGAGCTCTATCCATTTTTCCAACAACAATTGCCTATATTACAAAAAATGGGGCAGGTTCATCTAGCAGAAAGGCTACAGGCTTTATATATTGAAGCCAAACCTCAATTAGAAATTGTGCGTAACGGCTCACTTTTGGATATTTCGTTTGACTTATCAGGTATTGAACAATCTGAAATCGATCAGGCGATTACAGCCTTGTTGAATCAAGAGGATCACTATACTAGCCCGAGCGGTAAGGTATTTGTTTTTGATGAGGAAACCAAGAAAATCAGTCAAACCCTAATCTATTTGCGGGCCCGTCATGGTAAGGAGGGGCAGGTACAAGTCCATGCTCTTGCCGGTTACCAATTGGCTCAATCCTTGTCACAATTCAACCAAGTCAGTTTCTCCAAGGAATTTGAGGAAATGGCAAGCTATCTAGCTCAGCCAGATTTGTTCCCGCTTCCTGCTGTGGAAGTAACAACGTCGCTTAGGGATTATCAGCAGACAGGGCTTAAGTGGTTGACTATGCTGGATACGTATGGTTTTGGCGGAATTTTAGCTGACGACATGGGGCTTGGAAAGACCTTGCAAACTATCGCCTTTCTGTCCAGTCGGATGACAAAAGATTCCAAAGTTTTAATATTGGCACCGTCTAGCTTGATTTATAACTGGTTAGATGAGTGTAAGCGGTTTGCTCCAAGTTTAGATGTGGCTGTTGTCCATGGAAACAAGGAACAGCGTGAAGAGATCATTGCCAATGATCACCAAGTCTTAGTTACCTCCTATCCATCCTTCAGACAGGATGTTGCACTCTATAGACAGGAACGCTTTGACTACCTCATTTTAGATGAGGCGCAGGTCATGAAGAATGCCCAATCTAAGATTGCACAGCTTCTGCGTGAGTTTGAGGTTGGGAATTGCTTTGCCCTCTCAGGTACGCCGATTGAAAACCATTTGACGGAACTATGGTCCATTTTCCAAATTGTCTTACCAGGTTTATTGCCAGGCAAACAAGACTTCGGTAAATTAGCAGCCAAGGACATTGCGCGGACCATTCAACCCTTCGTTCTCAGACGTCATAAGGAAGACGTTCTTCAGGAATTGCCTGATTTGATAGAGGTCAATGTACTTAATGAACTGACAGATGAACAAAAAGCTATCTACCTAGCCCAGCTTCAACAAATGCGGACTCAAATAGCTGGCGCAGATGATGCTCAAATCAATCGTAGCAAGATAGAAATCCTATCAGGAATTACTCGCTTACGTCAAATCTGCGATACTCCCAGCCTTTTCATGGAAGAGTTTAGTGGTGAGAGTGGCAAACTTAATAGTTTGAAAGAATTACTCTTGCAACTAAAAGAAGGTGAACACAGGGTCTTGATATTTTCCCAATTCAGAAATATGCTGGAAAAAATAGAAGAACAGCTGATAGAAATTGGGATGACTTCCTATACTCTGACTGGTTCAACCCCTGCTAACCAACGCCAAGAAATGACACAGGCCTTCAATGCAGGAAGTCGAGATGCCTTTCTCATTTCCTTGAAAGCAGGTGGCGTTGGCTTGAATTTGACAGGGGCAGACACAGTCATCCTAGTCGACCTTTGGTGGAATCCTGCCGTGGAAGCTCAGGCTATCAGTCGAGCTCATCGCATGGGGCAGACTGAAAAGGTTGAATGCTATCGCCTGATTACTAGAGGGACAATCGAAGAGAAGATTCAAGAATTACAAGAAAATAAAAAGAACCTTGTTAAAACAGTTCTTGATGGCAATGAAAGCCGAGCGAATTTGACGGTTGAGGATATTCGTGAGATTTTAGGGATTGAGTGATATGGAATCAGTTGACTCAGCGTAGAATTAGGAAATAAGGCCTAAGTATGGTATAATAAGGGTTCGAAAGGATGACTTATGATTAGACATGAAAAAAGATTTCCACTAGTCGCAGATGATGAGGTACTAGTTGGAGAAAATCCAATTATGAGTTTATATGATGAGAGCGACCTGATTAGCAATATCAGGGGACCTTATCAAGAAAAGGAATTTAGCTGGTCTACCGATTCACAGCGAGTTGCGTCGGCAAAACCAGTAGCACAAACGGAAGATGAGCTCCTGCCTCCTCTGTTTGAAGCTAAGCCAAGCCATTATTCTCGCAAGGAACGCCTTCAGCAACTGACTAAAACGAAGCCTTCTCCAGTGAAAACACAGGGGCAGTTGGCTCGTGAACAGGCTAGAGAAGACTTGAAGAAAAAACGATCAGCAACCTACTTAAGAGATGAAAAACCAGCACCAGCTAAAGTTGTGGTGAAACCTCCTGTCGTTTCAACAGCTGAATCTAAGGCAGGTCGGTTGACACGTTTGGCGGACAACCTACGTCAGACAGACTATATTCTCGCTGATATGCCAGCTGTCTATTCTTTGAAGAAAGAAGATAGAGAACAGGAGCAGGTTATAAAGAAAAATTCGTATGACTTTTTAAGAAAGAGTCAGGTTTACAATTATCCTGAGCGCAGACAACAACGAGATCGCCAAGTGGCACAAGAATTGAATTTGACACATATAGAAGAGGAATAACATGACAAAAACCTATCATTTTATCGGAATTAAGGGATCGGGTATGAGCGCACTTGCTCTTATGTTGCATCAAATGGGGCATAAGGTTCAAGGTAGTGATGTAGAGAAATACTACTTTACACAACGCGGGCTTGAACAAGCTGGGATTCAGATTTTACCGTTTGATGAGAAAAATATTACAGCAGATGTTGAATTGATTGCTGGTAATGCTTTTCGTCCAGATAACAATGTGGAAATCGCTTATGCTGATGCCCAGGGCTATACCTACAAACGTTACCATGAATTTTTAGGTGAATTTATGAAAGGTTTTACGAGCCTCGGTGTTGCTGGTGCCCATGGTAAGACCTCTACAACGGGATTATTGGCACATGTTATGCGCAATATCACAGATACTTCCTTCTTGATTGGTGATGGTACTGGTCGCGGTTCGGCAAATGCTCAGTATTTTGTGTTCGAATCCGATGAATACGAACGTCACTTTGCCCCATACCATCCTGAATACAGCATCATTACCAATATTGATTTTGACCATCCAGATTATTTCACTAGTCTAGAGGATGTTTTCAATGCTTTCAATGATTATGCGAAGCAAGTAAAAAATGCTCTCTTCGTTTTTGGTGAAGATGAGCAACTTCGTCGTATCACGGCAAATGCTCCAATCTACTATTATGGCTTGGAAGACAATAATGATTTTGTTGCCTATGACTTGAAGCCTTCTACAAGTGGTTCACAATTCAAAGTTCGCCATGGTGAAGAAGAGTTGGGAGAATTCCAAATTCCAACCTTTGGTAAGCATAATGTGATGAATGCAACAGCTGTTATTGCCAATCTCTATATTGCTGGATTTGATTTGCAACTGGTTGCAGAACACTTGAAGACATTTGGAGGTGTCAAACGTCGCTTTACGGAGAAAATTGTCAATGATACTGTTATCATTGATGACTTTGCTCACCATCCAACGGAAATCATTGCAACCATTGATGCGGCACGTCAGAAGTATCCTAGCAAGGAGTTGGTAGCCATCTTCCAACCACATACATTCACTCGTACCATTGCGCTTCTCGATGAGTTTGCAGATGCTTTGAATGGAGCAGATGCAGTTTACCTTGCTCAAATTTATGGATCAGCGCGTGAAACAGACAATGGTCAGGTTAAGGTAGAAGATTTGGCGGCTAAAATCAACAAAAAAGGTGGACTTGTTACAGTTGAAAACACTTCACCACTTTTAGACCATGACAATGCCGTATATGTATTTATGGGAGCTGGTGATATTCAGTCCTATGAATATTCCTTCGAAAGACTCTTGTCAAATCTTACAAATAACGTCCAATAAAAAGAAAGACGGAGGCCTATGGCCCCTGTTTTTCCGCTATATAAGGGAGAAAATTATGGAAATTCGTTTTGCTACTCCTTCGGATTTAGAACAGGTTGTTTTGATTGAAAATGCCAATTTTTCTAAAGAGGAACGGATAGCTGAGTCTGTTCTTGCTACTTATCTGAATACTTTGAGTAAAACCTGTTTAATAATGGAACACGATGAGGAAATAGCAGGATATTTATTATCCTGTCCCTCTGTTTCGCAGACTGTTACAGACGATATTTTTTACTTGACAGAGAGTGACATGCCGACAGGCGGTCACCTAGCTATTGCCAGTCTATCCGTAGCGGATGCCTATAAGGGACAGGGAGTGGGAACTCTTTTGTTGGCAGCCATAAAAGAAGTGGCTTTAGCGGGAGGATTTGAAGGAGTTTCCCTGACCTGTAAGAGGTATTTGATTAGCTACTATGAAATGAACCAGTTTGAAGATTTTGGCCCCTCCTTGTCGCAATTTGGAGGACAAAGGTGGAGTGATATGTACTGGAAAGCCTTGTAGAAAGGGAAGTTCTTGCAATTCATAAGCCTTTAAGATATAATGTATAGTAACTGTGTGAAAGGAGTAACAGCGTGACAAAGGATACGAATGAAAAAAACACGCAGTCTTCAGGCTTCCGCGATCAAATTTTACGAGATTTGGAAGAATTGAAGGTGAAACGTTTGGCGGAACAGTCAGCGGATGTTCTTGTTGATAAGCGTAATGAAGTTATCAATGAGCTCCAGCCTAGTCTTGCCGAAGAAAAAGCCCCCCATAGAGAGACTGAAATTGTAAAAGTAGAAGGTATTGCTTTCCCTGATTCATACTTGTCAGAAGAACAGCAAGAATCAGAAGTGATGACGGAAAGTATTGAAGAGCCAACATCAGAAACTTTGGCTACTCCAGAGACTTTTGTGATTGAAAAAGAAGTTGTTTCAAGTCCAGTTCCACAAGATACTGTTGAACGAAACTTGGAGAAATTAAGGAATCTTGTGGCTGCTAATACGGCAGGATTTGATGAAGTACCATCAAGCTCGTCAGTTTCTGAGCCAGTAGAGTCTGTCCTTTCAGAGAAGTCTTCTTTGGAAGATACATTTTTGGAATTTCCAACGGAAGATGTATCAGCTGTAACGGGTGATACAGAAATCATCGCACTAGAGGAAACTATTATTGCTCCAAAGACAACGGCTATTGTTCCAGAAGTAGACAAGCAGATGCAGGAAACACAACCCAGAAGAAGAACAACCCACAGAACAAGCAAGCAACGTCGTAAAAAACAAGATAATGCCGCTAAACACATTGTCTCTGTTATCATGTCGATTGTTGTAGTGGCAGTCCTAGTGACAGGTGTTACTGGCTATATGTGGGTAAAATCTAGTCTGGAACCAGTTAATGCAAAAGCTACAGAAACTATTCAGGTAGAGATTCCAGAAGGATCTTCAACTTTAGAAATTGGTAAAATTTTAGTTGACAACAAGTTGATTAAGAATGCTACTATTTTTAATTACTACTCTAAAATTAAGAGTTATAATAATTTCCAAAGTGGTTTTTATAATTTAAAACAAAATATGTCTGTGGATGACATCGCCAAAGCACTTCAAGAAAGCGGAACTCCGACAGCTCAAAAAGAAGCTGCAGGGAAGGTTTTGATTGTTGAAGGGTATACATTAACACAAATTGCTCAGGCTATTACAGACAATACTAATACAAAAGATAAGAACGATAAAACACCATTTACTGCAGAACAGTTTATGGCTACTGTGACCAACCAAGATTTTATTAATCGAATGGTTGCTACTTATCCAAAATTGTTTGCCAGCTTACCAGCTGCTGATAGTGGAGTTATTTATCAGTTGGAAGGTTACCTCTTCCCAGCGGTTTATGAATACAGCGATGAAACAACTATCGAAGAGCTCGTTGAGCAAATGATTGCCGCGATGGATAATCGTTTACAACCATATTATGAAACGATTACTGCTAAGAATTTGACTGTAAATGAAGTTCTTACCTTGGCATCTTTGGTTGAAAAAGAAGGTTCTACTGATGAAGATCGTCGAAACATTGCAAGTGTCTTCTTTAACCGCTTGAATGCAGCAATGCCTCTACAATCTAATATTGCAATCTTGTATGCTCAGGGTAAACTTGGTCAAGAAACAACTCTAGCAGAAGATGCAGCGATTGATACATCAATTGAGTCACCATACAACATTTATTGGACCCCAGGATTGATGCCTGGACCAGTGGATAGTCCAAGCCTTTCGGCTATCGAGGCAGTGATTAATGCCAACACAACAGACTATCTTTACTTTGTAGCAGATGTTACAACTGGAAATGTTTACTTTACAAATAATATTGATGAACATAACCAAAACGTTGCTAAGTATGTAAATGCACATCTTAATAATGAGTAAATTCTTAAAACAAAATTATGTGGTTTTCCACATAATTTTGTTTTCATGAAAAATAAAAGAAAAGGAAAGACAAATGGCAGAAAAAACATATCCAATGACCTTGGAAGAAAAGGAAAAATTAGAAAAAGAACTAGAGGAACTAAAGCTAGTTCGTCGACCAGAAATTGTTGAACGTATTAAAATTGCTCGTTCTTACGGAGACCTTTCAGAAAACTCTGAGTACGAAGCAGCTAAAGATGAACAGGCTTTTGTTGAAGGTCAAATCTCAACAATCGAAACAAAAATTCGCTATGCTGAAATCGTAAACAGTGATGCAGTTGCTGCGGATGAAGTAGCAATTGGTAAGACTGTGACTGTTCAAGAAGTTGGTGAGACCGAGGAAGAAGTCTATCATATCGTTGGTGCTGCAGGTGCAGATGTCTTTGCAAACAAGATTTCAAACGAAAGCCCAATTGGCCATGCTTTGATTGGTAAAAAAACAGGAGATGTTGCAACAATTGAAACACCTGCTGGTAGCTATGATGTAAAAATCTTGAAGGTTGAAAAAACGAAATAAGGTGTGGAGAGAGTCGAAAGATTCTCTCTTTTTGTATAGACAATATGTAAAGACCTCTAATTGAGTGTGGTAATTCCTGTTAGAAGTTGATTATTTTTTTATTCTAGTGTACAGGTAAATCCACGAATTCTCAACTGGGGATCTTTACATAGTGTCTATATAAGAAAACAACCATCTGAAATAGATGGTTGCGATTTTTTATCTAGAACGTTGTTTACCGGCGTTACGGTTTCTCTTCTTGTTAGATGTCTTTTCTTCAATAACTGCTGAAGCAGTTGGAGTAACGTCCTTCGTTTTACGAGGAGTTGCTGACACTGTGATATTTTTGAATTCCTCTTCCACTTGTTTACGAATACGAGGTTTCAAAATGAAGTTTGTAATAGCTTGTTGAAGAATACCGAAGAGACCACCGACAACCCAGTAGAGAGTCACTCCAGCAGGAGACCCAAATGAGAACATCATGATCATAATTGGATTCATCAGAGCCATGGTTTTCATTTGTTTTTTCTGTTCTTCATCCATGCCGACTTGCATTAAGAGCGATTGGGCATAGTATAAAATACCAGCAACGACTGTCAAAATCAGGCTAGTTGAACCTAAATTAATACCAAGGAAAGTAGCTTCTGAAATTCCTGGTGTGTGGCGAGCCGCAAAGTAGATTGCAGAGAAGAATGGCATTTGAATCAGCATCGGCAAACAACCGATTCCGCCGAGCATGCTCACACCGTATTGTTTTTGAGTTGCAAAATACTCTTGTTGCGCAGCAAGTTGCTCTTCTTGAGAGCTTGCATTTTTCATGCGCTCCTGGATTGGGCCTAAAATCGGTTTGAGATAATTCATCTTCTCAGATTGGATAGCAGCTTTCCAAGATTGGTAAATTCCCAATGGGAGGATGATGAATCGAACCAATAAGGTGACGATGATAATAGCAAGACCAAATCCTAGAGCTTGATCTTCTGCAAAAAAGCGAATCAAGTTGGACATTGGTTGTCCCAACCAATCCCAAATGGGACCTGTAGGATTTCCGCTTTTATCAGTTTGAACACAACCAGATAAGAAAAGAAGAGTTGATAAGGCCATGCCTGACAAGATGAGTAGACGTTTATTTTTCAATTTTTTTCGTTCCTTTGTTTTTTTCAGTATACTCTCTATTTTACTTTTTTTGACGGAAATATACAAGTTTTATCTATAGCTAACCTGAAAATCCTTATAGTCCTCAAAATTGGCTAGGGTGACATCTAGATAGATGACTTTGGCCATACGAGAAGGCCCTTTCCGAATTTCATGGATAAAATGGCTGAGCTTCTCAGCATTATCTGACTGAGCTAAAATGGTGACAGTCCCATCATCATTATTCCAAACTCTGCCGTAGATGTCGCCTATTTCCACAGCTAAAAATTGAACAGACCAACGAAAGCCGACTCCTTGCACACGACCAGATGCAATCATTTTTACCTTTCGCATAAGTTTCTCCTTTTGACAAGACATTTACTTTATTATATCATGGTTGGGTAAGACTGTTCAAAAATCAAGATAATTGATTTAGCCGTTGGAAAATTGAAGTTGCTGAGCAGTAAAAGAAAAGGGGCATTCATGGAGATCATTCGCTCAAAGGCCAATCATTTGGTCAAGCAGGTTAAGAAATTACAACAGAAAAAATACCGTACTTCTTCTTATTTGATTGAAGGCTGGCATTTGCTGGAGGAAGCGATGGAGGCTGGAGCCAATATTGAGCATATTTTTGTGGTGGAAGAGTATTTTGAAAAGGTTGCAGGTTTAGCCAATGTGACAGTTGTCAGTCCTGAAATTATGCAAGAATTAGCTGATTCTAAGACGCCTCAGGGGGTAGTAGCTCAACTTGCTTTGCCGAGCCAACGTTTACCTGAGACTTTGGATGGAAAATTTTTGGTTCTTGAAGATGTGCAGGACCCTGGAAATGTTGGGACAATGATTCGTACAGCTGATGCAGCTGGTTTTGATGGAGTATTTCTATCGGATAAGTCGGCTGATATTTATAATATGAAAGTGCTTCGTTCCATGCAGGGGAGTCACTTCCATTTGCCAGTTTATCGGATGCCAATTTCCTCCATTCTTACAGCTCTTAAAAGCAATCAGATACAAATATTGGCAACGACCCTCTCTAGTCAGTCGGTTGACTATAAGGAAATTACGCCACATTCTAGTTTTGCCTTGGTCATGGGAAACGAAGGTCAGGGAATTTCTGATTTAGTGGCTGATGAGGCGGATCAACTTGTTCATATCACCATGCCAGGGCAGGCGGAAAGCCTCAATGTAGCAATTGCGGCGGGTATTCTATTGTTTAGCTTTATTTAAGCCAATTGTACTATAGTGTGGTATAATATTCCAACGAGGTTAACGAATGGTTGCATATAAACAAGATAAAGAATACATGCATTACGTGGGGCACTTGATTGCCACACCCAAGGTGCAAAAATTGGGGAAAATTCCTCATCATTATCACTCCACGCGCTTGGAACATTCCATCAATGTCTCTTATACAAGTTATAAGATTGCGAAAAAATTTGGTTGGGATGCCAAGTCAACAGCTCGTGGTGGTCTATTGCATGATTTATTCTTCTATGACTGGAGAGATACCAAATTCAACAAGAGCCATGCTTGGGTTCATCCACGAATTGCTAAACGCAATGCTCAGAAACTCATTCAACTCAATAAACTAGAAGAAGACATCATTGTGAAGCATATGTTTGGTGCGACAATCGCTCCTCCTTGCTACAAGGAATCCTGGATTGTGACATGCGTGGATAAGTATTGGGCTGTGAGAGAGTGGAGTCTGCCCTTACAACACAAGTGGAAAAATCGTAAGGTCTTTCGGTTTCAATAAGATGATTTAAAGGAGAATAGTATGAATAACGATTCATTTATTATTAATCAGGTGGATAATACCGCCCTCAACCGTTTCTTCGGTAAAATTTATGGTGTGGTTGCCATGGGAATTGGTCTGTCAGCTCTAGTTTCTTTCTTGGCTGTGACCGTCTTTCAATCTTTATTGCTTAGTCTGCTGAGTGCAGGTTCCATCATCATGATGCTGATTATGATTGGTCAGATTGCCTTGGTTGTTTCTGCTTCAGCAATGGCAGCTAAAAATAGCCCAATGGCTCTACCAATGTTTCTTGCCTACTCAGTAACAAATGGTATCACCATTAGCATGATTTTGATGTTCTATACTAGTGAAACAGTTGTGCTTGCCTTTGTGTCAGCGGCTCTTATGTTTGCTATCATGGCTGTAATTGGGATGACAACGAAGAAGGATCTTTCTGGTATGGCTCAGGCATTGCGTGCAGCTCTATGGGGAATTATTATTGCAAGTGTTATTAATATCTTCCTTCGTAGCTCTGGTCTAAGCTTTATGATGTCTATCATTTCTGTTTTGGTATTCTCAGGTTTGATTGCTTATGACAACCAACGTATCCGCAATGTTTTCGAACAAACTGGTGGTAATGTTGGCCAAGGGTGGGTCGTATCCATGGCGCTTCAGCTCTATCTTGACTTCATCAACCTCTTCCTCAACCTACTCCGTATCTTTGGTGGTTTGAGTAGAGACTAATTATGACATATAAAAAAGAGGATTTACCTCTTTTTTATATGTCGTTTGTTATGCTAGAGCTCCCATTGGATCCCATGGGGCAAGGACTTGTGGTTGAGCTTGATAAGCTGCTAGTTCTTCTTGTGTGAGGAATTCTTTTCGGACAACAATCTGATAAGTGTACTCGTCCATCCAGCTATCTGATGCGACGAAGTATCCCTTGTCACCAACCTTGTCACCCCAAGAGTTTTCTACTTTCCATTTGAGAGGTTGCTCATTGTCATCTAAATCAACACCAGTTAAGACCATGGCGTGGGTCATCAAGCTTTCGGAGTAGTCTAATCTTCCAGCCTTGTCTTGATGGAAATGGATACCCAGACCTGAAGAGAAGTCGTAGGTGTTGGTTGCCATGATACCTGTTTGGCGATTGCTGCTTTGACCGACATCGGAACCAAACCAAACGGACTCACCAGCTTTGAGTTGGGCAATAGCTAGTTCTTTAAAACGGTTCATTTCTACATTGAGGTAGCGGACAGCAGGGGCACCAACGACGTTCCCCAATAATTCGACTGTATAAGATTTATTGTAGGGTTTGTCAGTTGTAGGAGCATTGATAATGGAGACATAGTCAGATAGTTTCAAACCAACGTATTTCTCGTAGAATGCCTGAGGTGTCACATTTGTATCGCGGTGATAGACATTGTCTTTATCTCTATATGCAAAATCAAAGCTACGTGGAGGGAGGCCAAGGTTGACGGCTAGGAAGTTAAAGATTTCTTGAAGCAAGTTTTCTTTTTGTGTTTGAACCTCTTCCGGAGAAGCTCCTTTTGCAAGGAGGTCTCGCAAGATTTGTGCATCTTGACGGAGCAATTTGTTAAGGTACTGATTGAGCTCACGGCTGGCACTGGATGAGATAGATTCTGGATAGACGGATTTTGGTACCACACCATATTTTTCAAATAAGGCCACAACCATATCCCATTGACCGCCATCTTGTTGAGGGGTATCCAATAAGAATTTTACCTTACGGCTACCAATTTCTTGGTCAGCTGTAGCAATGATTTGTTCGAGGAACCAGTTGGACTTTTCATATTTATCCCAAAAGAAGGTATGGGCCTGTGATAGCTCAAAATTTTCCAGTTTGAAGTCAGAGATGAGTTTATGGCGGAAGGTGTTTAATGCAGCAAACATCCAGCAACGTCCAGAAGCCTTTTGGTTTGAAACAGCGTCCTTGGTCAAGTCGATTGAAAAGACATAGTCATTGTCGATGGCGCTTTGGCGTGTTTCTAAGGATTTCAAAAGTCCGTTGTGGCTAACGGCATTTTCGGTTGCCTGTAGGCTTGGATTAGCTAGATAGTTGGCATATAAGCGTTCTGTAAAATCAAAATCTAATGTTGACATATATTACTCCTTTTTTAATGATAATCACATTATAGCGCTCATAATTTATTTTGCAAGTATTTGGTGGAGTTGAAAGCTACAGTTCCTCACATATTTGTGATATAATAGGAAAAATATTTGATGAGGTAGTGACATGACCAAGACACCATTTGTTAGTAAAGAAGTTTTAGAAAACATTACGGAGCAATTTCCGACTCCTTTTCATTTGTATGATGAAAAAGGCATTCGTGAGAAGGCCCGTGCCCTTAATGCAGCTTTTTCATGGAACAAAGGCTTTAAAGAATATTTTGCGGTCAAAGCGACACCGACACCAGCAATTTTAAAAATCTTGCAAGAAGAAGGTTGTGGAGTGGACTGTGCAACGGATGTAGAAGTGCTGATGAGTGAAAAATTGGGCTTTAAAGACATCATGTTCACATCTAATGACACCCAAGCGCAAGAGTTTGTTTATGCCAGAAAAGTTGGGGCGACCATTAACCTTGATGCCTATGAGCATATTGAGTTTTTGAAAAATGTTGCTGGTATCCCAGAAACGGTCTGCCTCCGTTACAATCCAGGTGGGGTCTTCTCGCTGGGAACGGATATTATGGACCACCCAGAAGAGTCTAAGTTTGGCATGACCAAGGACCAGCTCATGAAGGGCTACAAGGAATTAAAAGAACTAGGTGTGAAGCAGTTTGGTATTCATGCCTTTCTAGCTTCGAATACAGTAACAAATGACTACTACCCTGTCTTAGCTCGTCAACTCTTTGAATTGGCCTTGGAAATTCGTGAGGAAACAGGTGTGACCTTGGACTTCATCAACCTATCAGGTGGGATTGGAGTCAACTACCGTCCTGAGCAAGAACCAAACGACATTGCTGTCATTGGTGAGGGAGTTCGTAAGGTTTACGAGGAAATTCTCACACCAGCTGGTATGGGACATGTTAAAATCTTTACAGAATTGGGTCGCTTTATGTTGGCGCCACACGGTCACTTGATTACAAAGGTGCTCCATCGTAAGGAAACCTATCGGACTTATATTGGTGTCGATGCATCGGCAGCCAACCTCATGCGTCCTGCCTTCTATGGCGCCTACCACCATATCACCAATATCACGCGCCCAGATGCGCCAATCGAAGTGGTGGATGTGGCTGGTTCCCTTTGTGAAAACAACGACAAGTTTGCGGTCAATCGTGAATTACCACGGGTAGAAGTAGGAGACACCTTGGTCATTCATGACAGTGGGGCCCACGGCTTCTCCATGGGCTACAACTACAACGGTCGTCTGCGTTCTTCTGAAATCCTTTTGCAGGAAGATGGCACAGCGCGGATGATTCGTCGTGCTGAAACACCAGAAGACTATTTCGCAACTATTTACGGTTTTGATTTTGACAGGTAAGTCTTGGAAAAGACTAGGGAATTTGGTATAATAGGGTTATTGAAAGATTGTTAAAAACAATCAGAAGTATACTTTTTAGAAGAGTCAGGAGATTGACAGATGAACTTAGGTTTAGCTATTTTACTTATTGTATTGGCATTTGCAGGTGGTGTGGCCTTGGGTATTTACTTGTCACGCAGACAGGTAGAAAACTACATTGCTGATAAACCAATTTTGGATGAGAATGCTTTGCGTTTGATGATGAGCCAAATGGGGCAAAAACCAAGCGAGGCAAAAGTACAACAAGTACTTCGCCAAATCAAGAGCCAACAAAAAGTGGCAAGCAAGAAAAAATAATCAAACTGGGACTGGGATATTCATTCCCAGATCCCATTTTTTGAGTAGAAAAGAAAGGCTAGTCAGATTTTCTGGCTATTCTCAGTATTATGGATAATCGACCAATAGGTTTTTTAGATTCAGGTGTTGGGGGATTAACGGTTGCGCGTGAGTTAATGCGCCAACTACCCCATGAAGAAATCGTTTATATCGGAGATTCGGCACGGGCACCTTATGGACCCCGTCCAGCAGAACAAATCAGAGAATATACTTGGCAGTTGGTCAATTTCCTTTTGACAAAAAATGTAAAAATGATTGTCTTTGCCTGCAATACGGCAACAGCGGTAGTCTGGGAAGAAGTCAAGGAAAAGTTGGATATTCCTGTTTTGGGTGTTATTTTACCAGGTGCTTCGGCAGCTATTAAGGCAACGCAAACTGGTAAGGTTGGTGTCTTAGGAACGGCTATGACCATTCAATCCGATATCTATCGTGAAAAAATTCAGGCCCTTTCTCCAGAAACGCAGGTAGACAGCCTAGCCTGTCCCAAATTTGCACCACTGGTTGAGTCCAATAGCCACCAATCCAGTTTGGCCAAAAAGGTTGTTTATGAGACACTTCGACCACTTGTTGGGCAAGTAGATACCTTGGTCTTGGGATGTACCCATTATCCTCTGCTTCGCCCTATCATCCAGAATGCCATGGGCAAGGATGTCAAGTTGATTGACAGTGGGGCAGAATGTGCGCGAGATATTTCTGTTTTATTAAATTATTTTCAAATCAACCGCAGCCGTACCGAAAAGGATATTCAGCACAGATTTTACACAACAGCTAGTCCGGCAGCTTTTAAAGAAATAGCTGAAAGCTGGATGGGCATTGATATTCATGTGGAGCATGTAGAACTATGACAGACAAGATATACGAATACAGAGATGAACACAATTGGTTTATTGGAAAAGCCAGCTTTGCCAATCTATTTGGTTCATTTGGTGAAAATGGCAGAGAGCAGGAAATTTACCAGATTGGTCAATTGTTTGACAAACTAATTGCTGGTAATTATGAAGATGAGAACTTTAACCAGTGTGTCAACATTGAAGTGATCAAACTTCAGTCTGAATTTGCCCTCTTTCAATTTGCCTGTGATACTTTGAATGAGTTAAACAATCGTCAGTTCAAGGCCCTCCAACACCAAGGAGCTATTCTGGTAACTGAGAATGACAAACTTCTCTTGGTTCATCTGCCACAAGCAGGGGTTAGCACGGCAGATTTCTTCGGTCAAGACAAGGGATTGGCAAGCGTGGGAGATACCATCTTGATTGCCACAAAAAATGAAGGTAAGACTAAGGAATTCCGTAAGTTTTTTGAGCGTTTTGGCTACCAGGTCGAGAACCTCAACAACTATCCTGACCTGCCAGATGTAGCAGAAACAGGTATGACTTTTGAGGAAAATGCACGGCTCAAGGCTGAAACCATAGCAGAGCTGACAGGCAAGATGGTCTTGGCAGATGATTCTGGTTTGAAGGTTGATGCTTTAGGTGGCCTGCCAGGAGTTTGGTCTGCCCGTTTTTCAGGTCCAGATGCCACAGATGAGCTCAATAATGCCAAGCTCTTGCACGAATTGGCCATGGTATTTGAACTGAAAGATCGTTCGGCACAATTCCATTGTACTCTGGTCATGGCTGCTCCAAATCGTGATAGTTTGGTTGTCGAAGCGGACTGGGAAGGCTTTATCGGTATGGACCTCCGTGGGGAAAATGGATTTGGATATGATCCACTTTTCCTCGTAGGCGAAACAGGTAAGACCTCGGCAGAATTAACCCTAGAAGAAAAAAATAAGATTTCCCACCGTGCACAAGCACTAGAAAAATTAGTGGAGGCATTTCCAGTATGGCAGGAGCAAGCAAAACAATCCTAGTCATGAGCGACTCTCATGGGGATAGACAGATTGTAGAGGATATTAAACATCATTATCTTAGCAAGGTCGATGCCATCTTTCACAATGGTGATTCGGAGCTGGATAGTCAAGATAGTTTGTGGGACGGCATTCAAGTGGTCAATGGGAACTGCGACTATTTTGGTGGTTACCCTGACCAGCTCATTACTCAATTGGATGGTGTGACTATCGCTCAGACTCATGGTCATCTTTATGGCATTAATTACGGCTGGCAGCGGTTGGATTATTGGGCCCAGGAAGTTGATGCGGATATTTGTTTGTATGGGCATCTGCATGTGCCTGATGCCGAAGTGCGTGGCAAGACCCTCTTCCTCAATCCTGGCTCCGTTAGTCAACCTCGTGGTTTGGTCAGAGAATGTCTCTATGCTCTTGTGACCATCTATGATGATCACTTCCATGTGGATTACTACAATCGACAGCACCAACTTTACCCAGCATTGACAAAGGATATTTCAAGATGATTGCAAGAGAATTTGAAGCCTTTTTATTGGACCAGGAAGAAACTTTCTTGACACCAGCGGATAAATTGGCAGTAATTATTGATACGCATAATATTGACCATGCAAAACTGTTACTCAGTCACATGACCTATTCACGCGTACCTGTGGTAACAGAAGATGGCCGCTTTTTTGGAACCATCGGCTTGACGGAAATCATTAAATATCAAGCTGAAAATGAACTATCGGATGATGAGTTAAACAGAGATATTTCTGTGATTGTAAAGACAGATGAAGAGACGGTTGGTCTGGATTATGATTTGACAGAGGTGATGCGTAAGCTAGTAGATCAATCTTTCTTACCCGTCCTTGGGGAAAATAGAGAATTTATGGGAATCATTACACGAAAATCCATCTTAAAGGCAATCAATGCTCTCTTGCATAATTTCCCCCTAGCATCAAAAGAAGGCAAGAAATGAAGCAGGCGATTGAATCTTTTATCCAGAGCAAAAAGGTCAGTGTCAACAGCCAAAAGTCCTATACCTATGACCTGCAGCAGTTTGTGACAGTAACAAAGGGGGAGATTAGCCAACAGTCTCTTTTGGTCTATCAGCAGTCTCTTCTAGACTTGAAACCTGCTGCTCAGAAAAGAAAAATGTCAGCGGTCAATCAATTTCTCTACTTTCTTTATGAAAATAATCTCCTGGATCGTTTTTATAAATTGCAAACGACGTCAGGTCCAGCCAGCGTCAAAAAGAAACTGGAGCGTGAGGATTTAACTCTCCTCTTTCAAGAAAGTCCTTGGCTAGAAGGTCAGCTCATCGCACTTTTGATAGCATATTTAGGTTTGACGCCAAGTGAAATAGCAGAGCTGACTAGTCAGCAGGTCAATCTGGATTTTCAAGTCCTGACAGTTGAGAAGGGAGGAGCCAAGCGGGTGCTCACTCTGCCCAAGGAATTGATACCCTATATGGAGTCTCATCTGTCTGGACGCTATGTCTTCGATAAGAAGGGACAGACCTATTCTCGTCAATGGTTTTTTAATCGTCTGACAGAATTTGTCCAGTCCATCGGCAAGCCTGATTGGACAGCCCAAAAATTGCGAGAGCAGTATATTCTAAAACAGATAGACGAAGGAAAATCCTTGGACCAAATCGCCAAGCAGTTGGGACTGAAAACAAGCATGAGTTTGGAAAAATTTAGATAATGGATATAAAATTAAAAGATTTTGAAGGGCCACTTGATCTCCTGCTACACCTGGTGTCCAAGTATCAAGTAGATATTTACGAGGTTCCGATTACAGAGGTTATTGAGCAATATTTGGCCTACATTGCTACCTTGCAAGCCATGCGTTTAGAGGTAGCGGGAGAATATATGCTCATGGCTAGTCAATTGATGGTCATCAAAAGTCGTCGGTTATTGCCGAAGGTTGTTGAGCAAATTGATCCCGAAGATGATCCTGAAATGGACCTCTTGGACCAGTTGGAAGAATACCGCAAGTTCAAACTTCTCAGTGAGAAATTAGGGGAGCAACATGATGAACGGGCCAACTATTTTTCAAAACCCAAATTAGATTTGATTTATGATGATGTACAGTTAGCCAAGGATAAGACCGTCATTGACATTTTCCTAGCTTTTTCTAAAGTAATGGCTGAAAAACAGGCAAGCCTCCGTCAGTCTCATGCGACCATTGCCCGTGATGAATATAAAATCGAAGACATGATGGACTTTGTTCGCAGTCGTTTCGAGACTGGTCCACGCCTTGAACTCCGTCAGCTTTTTCAAGAAAGTCAAGATGTCAATGAAATGATTACGATCTTCCTTGCGACTTTGGAATTGGTCAAGGTTCATGAAATCGTCCTGGAGCAGACAGAGACTTTTGGAGATATTTATCTAGTAAGGAGTGAAGATGAATCGCTTAGCTGAAATCGAAGTCCTGCTCTTTGTGGCAGGTGAGGATGGCTTGACGTTACGAAATTTGGCAGAGATGTTGGAAATGCAGCCGACAGCTGTCAGCCAGCAGTTAGAGAAACTTAGTGAGAAATATATGGCAGACAAAGCCTCAGGCTTAGCCATCTTGGAGTCTTCCAATCGCTACAAGTTGGTTACTAAAAAAGAATATGCAAACCTTTTGCGAATCTATGCCAAAACACCAATCAATCAGACTATGTCACGGGCTCTTTTGGAAACCTTATCAATCGTAGCCTATAAGCAACCCATTACTCGGATTGAAGTTGATGATATTCGCGGAGTCAATTCCAGTGGTGCCATCAGTAAATTACAGGCCTTTGACCTCATTCGTGAGAACGGTAAGAAAGAGGTTCTTGGTAGACCAAATCTCTATGTGACAACGGATTATTTCCTGGATTACATGGGAATTAATAGTCTAGAAGAATTGCCTGATGTGTCTGAAATAGATTTGATTCAAGAGGAAACAGAGCTATTCGTAGAAAGAAATGAGTTAGAAAATGAGAATTAATAAATACATTGCCCATGCTGGAGTTGCCAGTCGTCGTAAGGCAGAAGAACTAATCAAACAAGGACTAGTTACTGTAAATGGTCAGGTTGTTCGTGAGCTAGGGACAGTTATCAAATCGGGTGATAAGGTAGAGGTTGAGGGACAACCAATTTATAACGAAGAGAAGGTCTACTATCTCCTCAATAAACCACGAGGTGTTATTTCTAGTGTGTCAGACGACAAGGGAAGAAAGACAGTTGTGGACTTGTTGCCAACAGTTAAGGAACGGATTTATCCAGTTGGACGTCTGGACTGGGATACATCTGGGGTCTTGATTTTGACCAATGACGGTGATTTTACAGACGAAATGATTCACCCACGTAATGAGATTGATAAGGTTTACTTGGCGCGTGTCAAAGGGGTTGCCAACAAGGAAGTTTTGCGTCCCTTGACCCGTGGTGTTGTCATTGATGGCAAAAAGACTAAGCCTGCGGTGTATGAGATTATAAAGGTGGACCCTGTTAAGAACCGCTCAGTTGTAGAATTAACAATCCATGAAGGTCGAAACCACCAGGTTAAGAAGATGTTTGAGGCTGTCGGCTTGCAGGTAGACAAGCTGTCTCGTACTCGCTTTGGTAATCTTGACTTGACCGGCCTACGTCCAGGAGAATACCGCAAGCTCAATAAGAAAGACATCAGTAAACTACATACCCTGGCCGTTACTAAGCCAGTTAAAAAATAATGACTAGACTTTTGATCGGCTTGGTCCGATTCTATCAGAAATTTATTTCTCCCCTTTTTCCGCCCTCTTGTCGCTACCGTCCAACTTGTTCGGCTTATATGATCGAGGCCTTACAAAAACATGGACTCAAAGGCTTTTTGATGGGGTTGGCTCGAATTGGTCGCTGTCATCCCTTGGTGGAAGGTGGAGAAGATCCTGTGCCGGACAGGTTTAGTTTGAAAAGAAATAAGCAGAAGTAGGGCAACCTACTTTTTGTTCTGTATAAATATAGGTTTTTAGGTTGCCTTTAGTACTCTCTCAAAAGATTTGGGAGCCTTTTAAGGCTGGAGATAGGGCGAAGCAAGTTCGCCTCAATATTAACAGTCCACTGGACTGTAAAAGCCAATCAATCACTGCGCTCAGATGTTGACACGAACTCTGAGAAGCAAGGTTGGTCTTTCTGCCCAGCCTCCATGATTTTCTATGAAAATTTGAAAAAAATGGGGCAAAACTCTTGATTTTCAGCCTTCTTTAAGCTACAATAGTATCACGATTTCATTGATTTAACTCAAACCTGTTGTGAGTTAAGTGAATGAATCATCATTCACCATGCTGTTTGCTGAGCTTGACTCCGGGCAGTGTGGCTATTTTTTTGTCTTTCTTGCCATAGGAGACAGTCGAGTCTTTTTACTCAATGAAAATCAAAAAAAGAAACTAGACAACAAGCAACAGACCGTACTGGTATACGGCAAAATGAAGCTGACAATGGTTTGGATTTGATTTTCGAAGGGTATTCGTGTTTAGTGAAATGTCACCAGAGAGGTTCTTATGAATATTGAAACATTAGAGTATATAGAAGAAACAGCCAAAAACCACATTGTCTTATTTGAACCACAGATTCCACAGAATACAGGCAATATTGCTCGAACTTGTGCTGCAACCAATAGTCCTCTCCATATCATTAAGCCTATGGGATTTCCAATTGATGACCGTAAGATGAAACGTGCAGGACTAGATTATTGGGATAAGTTAGATGTTCGCTTCTATGACAATTTAGCAGAATTCATGGATTATGCCAGCAAACAAGGACGTGTTCACTTAGTATCTAAATTTGCTGATAAAACCTATTCGGATGAAGACTATAATGATGGGAACATTCATTATTTCTTATTTGGTCGTGAAGATAAGGGCTTGCCAGAAGATTTTATGCGTGAACATCCAGAGAAGGCTATCCGTATTCCAATGAATGATGAACATGTGCGTAGTCTTAATGTCTCTAATACAGCGTGTATGATTGTATATGAGGCTCTTCGGCAGCAACAGTTCGCTGGTCTAGATTTGGTTCACACCTATGATGGGGACAAGTTAAAATAGTGAAAACTTACCAAGCTCTTGCAAATGCAAGGCTTTTTTGGTATGATGAAATAGTCTTCAGGGCAGGGTGAAATTCCCGACCGGCAGTGTAAAACGTGGTAATTTGTTTTACGACTAGGCAGCGAATCGAAGACCATACTGAATGTATGTCGAGATGAGCTAACGCAGTTTTAGAACAAAATAGACCGTTGGTAGTCTGCGAGCGAAAGCTGATGTGGTGCAATTCCACAACCGACAGTAAAGTCTGGATGGGAGAAGACGAAGTGGAGGCCTTTTGCCTGCTCTTCCACGCTTCTTCAATTTTCAAAATTGGAGGAACCTTATGACAAACACACGCAAAATGACGATTATCGCCATTCTCTCAGCAGTATCCTTTCTGCTCATGTATTTGAAATTTCCACTGATTCCAACAGCCAGTTTCCTGGAAGTGGATTTTTCTCTCGTACCGATTTTATTTGGTCTGCTTATTCTAGATATGAAGTCTAGTTTTGCTATCCTTTTGGTACGAACTTTTCTCAAACTGATTTTAAATAATCAGGGACCATCGACAATTATTGGCTTACCGATGAATATTGCAGCTATGTCAGTTTTCATTTTAGCAGTAGCTTATTTCTGGAAAAATGAACAAACGTTAAAAAATTATTTAAAAGCAGCCGCTGTTGCGACAATTGGTTCGACAGCAGTGATGCTGGCATTAAATTACGTTTATGCGGTGCCTGTTTATGCTGCTTTTGCAAATTTTGATATTAAAGAAATCTTGGGTCTGACTAACTATCTTTTTATGATGGTACTTCCTTTTAATCTTTTACAAGGGATTGTGCTTTCGGCAATATTTTATATCTGTTACAAAGCAGCCCAACCTATTTTAAAGAAAGTTTAACCTTTATAAGGTAAACTATACTGTATGAAGAATAAACAAATCCATTTACGAAACGCATCTTTTTTTGCTCTGGCCTTTGTGACATTGGGCTATGTAGTAAAATTTTATCCTAGTACCCTAGCAGGTTTTGATTCGACTGTCCAGTCTGCCATTCGTGGAAATTTACCAAGTGGAGCCAGTCAATTTTGGACCTCTATTACTGTTTTAGGAAATACGGTTATTATTTTAGCTATTACCATGATTCTAGCTGCTATCTTTTACTACTATAAAAAATGGAAGATAGAAGCTTATTTCCTACTTGCTAGTTTTGCGGCGATGGGTGTGGCATCCACAGCCCTGAAATATGTCTACCAACGTCCGCGTCCAAGTATTGAATGGTTGATTGATACCATCGGTTATTCATTTCCTAGCTGGCATACTGCATCAACTATGATGATTGGAGGAGCAGTTGTTATTATTGTTCACCAGAGGATGAAGAAAGGCATAGCTAGACTTGTGCTACAAGCCATGTTGATTCTACTTGCTGTCCTGGTAGCTGTATCCCGTATCTATATTGGGGTTCACTACCCGACAGATATTATCGGTGGTTGGCTACTTGCCGTCACTCTTTTACAAATGATGTATCCATTTTACGATCAGAAACGCTTTGAATGGCGTTTCCAAAGTAAGCAAAAATAGTCAATTTGACACCAACTCCTACTGTAAAAGGTAGGAGTTTTTTTAACTTGTCATCTTTCTATTATCGTTACTTCGCTTTTCCGTCCTTTGTAGAAGTGGCTTATTTCACAAGATTTATTGAGACTGAGCTCAGGCACAGCGCCATTTCTTAGAGTTCGCACTGGACTTATCGGAAAATCGTGCAAAAATCCTCCGAGAAATTCTCAGAGGATGATGATGTATAAATCTAGTTTTTGATTGGACCATCAGCAACGGCTTCAACAGCATTTTTTATCGTTTGGGCGAAGACTTCGCCTCCATTGCTTTCAAGATTGAAATGAACAAGGTCGGTATTGTACCAAATTGGTGGATTATCCTTTGCAACTTGATACCAGTCTGCAATGGAAATATAATCATATTTTTCAGCCAATTCTTTCTCGTATTGACCAGTTTGATAAGAAATGGATTCGCTCGGAGTGAAGTTTCCATCGTAAGGAGTGACAAAAATAAGGCGACGTCCTTTAGGAAAATCTTTGACTAGTTGGTCTAGTAGTTCCTGATAATTATCCGTAGTATTTGTACCTAGCGCTACAACTACAGTCTCTTTCAAGCTATTATTTTGCTTATAAAGATTTATCAATTTAGCAATTTCAGAGAGATTTCGACTGACAGTTCCATCGATCTGTGCATCTGGTAGCGCGGTCTGTATGGCAGAACTAGCGCGAACAGTAACAGAATCGCCAAAGATGATAACTCCTTTTTGAATTTCAAAACTAGTAGCTTTAGCGTTTTCAGCAGCAGATCGTGTTGTATTTAGTTGGGTCTGAGCTTGATAAAGATTGCTAACCATGCTCTCTTGTTCAAAACTTCCTAATTTTGGTCCAAATAGACAGATACCTAAGCCAACTATGGTCAAGCAAGCAAAGCTGCTAAGAAGCCATTTTTTATAGGGTTTTAAGTCTATTGCTAATCCAAACAAGCTTCCTACTTTACCAGCAATATATGGTTCTAGAATATAGAAGGAAATAGTTGATAGGATAGTAGAAAAAACAAAGGATAATCCCGCAGCGATAGTGGCATTTGTCAGTTGTGTAAAGATAATGAGCAAGGGCCAATGGAAGAGGTAGATACCATAAGAAATACTTGCAAAGAAGAGGATAATTGCAGGTTCTTTGACATCTTCGGTTTTCTCGTGAAGTACCCGAGCAGCAAAAATCATAGTTGCTGTAGCTAAACTGGATAGAAGAAAACCAATTAGATAGGTCCAGATGGAACTGAATTGAAGAGTAAAGAGAAGAAGAAGTTCTACTCCTAGTCCTCCAAGAAACAGACCTATAGCTTGTTTGATACTCAATGTATTCACTTGTTGCTGGAAGGCAGTTGTTGTATTTCCGATACCAGCGATGGTTGCGAGAATGCTTCCGAGGAAGAATGGGAAGGTATGTGTGAAGCTCGAGTAGTAAATGGTTGAGAAATTATCTACAAAGAAACTTGAGATAGACATTGCTAAAAAACTTAGCGAGAAGAGGCTTATAGATGTTAGAAAAATTGATCCACGTAGTTGCCCCACACTTTTTGAGATGCGAGTCCGATACCAAACTAAACCAGCCCAGACAAGGTAATACTGAACTTCTATGGCTAGTGTCCAAGTATGCACAAATAGATGAGGTGAAAATTGATTCTCGTAACTACCACCTGATAGAATTTCAAAGAAGTTTGTCATGAATCCGAGCGCAGCGACTATCTGATTGCCGATATTGGCAATGAAATCATTGCGGACAAGCAGAGCAAGTGGAAGAACCAAAAGAATCGTTAAAACCAGAGGGGGGAGAATCCGATAGAACCTTCTTCTGAAAAAGCTGACAATATCTATTTTTTTATGTTTTGCAAACTCATCAATCAAAAGGGCGGTTGTCAAATATCCAGACAGGGTAAAGAAGAGGTCAACCCCCACAAAGCCACCTGGGAAATATTTGATAAAGAAATGATAGAGTAGGACAAAGACTAATCCAATCACACGTATAACGGATAACCATTTAATTTTCATATTGATAAATCCCCTGTTTAAAAGTTCCTTCGTAGGTAGCTTGTCCTTCGGTGGTCAATTTTCCTTTTCCATCGGCATAGCCGTTTTTAAATTGCCCGGTATAAACCCACCCACTTGCAGATGTGTAGGTTCCTTGACCGTGGAAAATTCCATTTGTAAATTGTCCTTCGTAGACATCTCCATTATCAAAGGTCAATTTTCCTTGACCATTCATTTTATTTGCGACCACATAACCGTTGTACTGCAGGGCGCCATTATTGAAAGTCATGGCTTGCTTGCTGGCAATTCGCCCTGTAAATACAGAGAGGGCACAGATGAGGATAATAATAAGGGAGAGGATTTCAAGTTTTGGACGGGTGAAATGACTTGTTATATCATGCCATTTTATACTAGGTAATTTGAACTCTTTCATCGTTTTACTCTTTCATAGGATTTGACCGATGCTAATCAGTTCTTTCTAGGATACAGTAAGAAATTATCAGTTCAGTCAGAAATAGTTTACCATTTTTTTACAAATATTACAAAAATATTACATAGAAAATCTTATTCTTGATCAAATGACTGTAACCTGTCCAACCAGTCTTGACAACCTTTCTTTACCATTTCGTAGGTTTCGTCAAAATCTCCAGTATACCAAGGGTCTGGTACGGATTTTTCTGCGAATTGAAAAATCTTATTTTGGGCATGTGCTGGTGCTATTTTCTGTAAATCTCGGACATTATTGCTGTCCATACCGATGATAATATCAAATGCTTCGAAATCTGTCTGGCTCATTTGCTGTGATGATTTATCTTGGTCATAGGAAATCTTGTGCTTTTGGAAAATTTTCTGTGTTCCAGGGTAGATAGGATTACCATGTTCCCAGTTTGAAGTAGCACGGCTTTCAATGTGAAATTGACTTGTCATGTCTTTCATGACAAATTCAGCCATAGGGCTACGACAAATATTTCCAAGACAGACAAAAACGATTTTTTTCATAGATACTCCTTTCGTGACATAAGAAAAGAGAAGGTAGACTCGACAGGTAAATGTCTGAGTTCCCCTCTCTTGCATATTTTTGTTCGGGCTATAGGTAAAAGACCAAATTAAGTGTAATGTTCATTATCAAACAGTGCACGACCAATCCTACCTATATTGAACTCTTTGTTTATTTCTCTTCTTTGTCGAAAGCATTTTTGATGCCGTTAATGGCACCTTCAAGCCCATCTTTTGCATCTTCGACTAGCTCTTTTGCTTTGCCAATTCCTTTCTCAACAAGTCCTTCAACTTCGATTTCCTTGTCGCCGGTCAGCTTACCAATTACCTCTTTTGCAGATCCAGATAGCTGTTCTAGTTTTGCGTCAAATTTTTCTTCTGACATAAAATCCCTCCTCGATATACACATATGGGGGCGATGATTTTCTAAAAAGAAAATCACATACTATTCTTACTTACTAGTCTAACGTATATAAGTTAATATAGCAAGGAATTTGTCTGCCAATAATTCAGAGGAGGAGGGATAATTCTTGCAATTTTTTCTTCTTTTATTTATAATTATTATAAATAAAAGAAAGGGTGATATATGATGAAACAAAAATATTATCAATCTCCAGCAGAAATTGCGTCTTTCAGCCCGCGTCCATCACTGGCTGATTCTAAGGCTGTTTTGAATCAAGCGGTGGCCGATTTATCAGTAGCCCATTCAATCCTCCATCAAGTTCACTGGTATATGCGTGGTCGTGGCTTTATGATTTGGCATCCAAAGATGGATGAATATATGGAAGAAATTGATGGTTATTTGGATGAGATGAGTGAGCGTTTAATCACCTTAGGTGGGGCACCATTTTCTACCCTTAAAGAGTTTAGTGAAAATAGTCAGCTCAAGGAAGTTCTTGGTGATTACAATGTAACGATTGAAGAGCAATTGGCGCGTGTGGTAGAGGTGTTCCGCTATCTGGCTGCTCTTTTCCAAAAGGGGTTTGATGTCAGTGATGAAGAAGGTGACAGCGTAACCAACGACATTTTCAATGTGGCTAAGGCTAGTATTGAAAAACATATTTGGATGCTGCAGGCAGAACTTGGTCAAGCACCTAAGTTGTAAATAGATGAAGGGTCCACAGTAGGACTCTTTTTTTGCTACATTATTTAATACTCTTCGAATATCAAAATTATCCGTTGTCAACTTGCCTTGATGAACTCCAGATCTATCTTCGACTTCGTTTCCTAGGCTACTTTTGATTTTCATTGAGTATAATATGACATTTGTCACATGAGTCCATGACAAAGGCTTCTAGTGGGGTCTCCTTTTTCGAGATATACTGTCTATGTATCGTCATTTAGTTTTTCTTTTATTACTTCGTTAACTCGCCTTGCCTAATTCCAGTTATGCCTGCGGCTCGTTGCCTAGTACTAAAAGTAAACTAAAAGACTATAAGATGTTCAAGAAGTAGGAGGTAGAAAAATGATAGAAGTACAAGCACTAGAAAAAATCATCAAAGGACGGACGATTTTGTCCACTATTTCCTTTGAAATCAAGTCAGGAGAATGTGTGGCTTTAATCGGTCCAAACGGGGCTGGAAAAACGACGCTTATGTCTTGTTTGTTGGGTGATAGAAAGGCGACGAAAGGCCAGGTTTTGTTGGACGGTCTGGCTCCACAGGCTCGGTCCAATAAAGAAACGGTAGCAGTCTTACCACAAGAAAATGCTATCCCGACAGACCTGAAGGTCAAGGAATTACTCCGCTTTTTCCAAGCTATTTACAAGGATAGTCTGACAGATGTGGAAATCGACAGCCTGCTCTGCTTTTCCCAAGAGCAAAAAAATCAACTGGCCGGCAAGCTATCGGGTGGTCAGAAGCGGCTCTTGGCTTTCGTCATCTGCCTAATTGGCAAGCCCAAGTTGCTCTTCTTGGACGAGCCGACGGCGGGCATGGATACTTCGACCCGCCAGCGTTTTTGGGAGATTGTCCATGAACTTAAGGCTCAGGGTGTGACTATTTTTTATACCAGCCACTATATTGAGGAAGTGGAGCATACGGCGGAGCGGATTTTGGTCTTGCATCAGGGGCGGCTACTAAGAGATACCACGCCATTTGCTATGCGGAGTGAGGAGCAAGAAAAAGAAGTGACTTTGCCGATTGCCTTTGCGGCGGTGGTGGAGAGCTTGGCTGAAATCAATGGGATCAGCTACAAACAAGATACGGTCAGCTTCAAGACCCGAGCTATTGAGCAGGTTTGGGCTAGTTTGCAGGAGGCAGGTTGTCGGATTTCAGACCTGGAAGTGCAGAATAAAACTCTGCTCAATAGCCTATTTGACAAGACGAGGGAGGAAGAATCATGAAAGCATTAGTTCAAGTAGAGGCGGTAAAATTATCCAGAAGTTTGGGAGTATTTCTCCTGTCTATCGGTATGCCCGTCATCTTTTTCCTGATTTTCTCATCAACGGTCCGGTTTGATGATGCAGCCATGCAAAAGGCCTTTATCCAGTCCTACATGCTGACAATGACAGGTTTTTCCATGTCGGGCTTTGCCCTTTTCACCTTTCCCATGATGTTGGCAGAGGACAGAAAGAATAGCTGGTTGACCTTTATCCAGCATTCACCCCTGCCAATCTGGCACTACTACCTATCCAAACTGGTACGGGTCTTGCTCTGCTTTGTATCTTCCATTGCCGTTGTCTTTGCGGTGGGTGGCTTGGTCAAGGGAGTAGACTTGTCAGCTCAGGAATGGGTCGTGTCCGCACTCATACTCCTTGTAACTTCTATCGTATTTCTAGCTATCGGCTTGCTCTTGGTGCAAATCCAGTCTGAACAGGCCATGTCGGTTGTGGCAAACTTGCTCTACTTTGTTCTGGCTATCATGGGTGGCTCTTGGATGCCTGTTTCCCTCTTTCCAGACTGGGTGCAGCGGATTTGTAAACTTATGCCTAGCTACCATGTCAACCAGCTGGTGACCACCTATGCCCAAGAGGGAGATTTTCTCTGGAAATCCTTGCTAATTGTCCTAGGCTATGCGATAATTTTCTTAGGAATTGCTCTAGTTCTGAATAGAAAATCCGAGCAACAGTGAGGTAAGCCGTGATTTTTGAAAAAAGAAAGGTGCCGCTCATGTTCTTCGTGGGCATGGTCTTTCTCTATTTTCCCTTTTACTATGCCCAGTATAGTCCCAATCCAACAGCAGTTGTCCTAGCGACTATTCTCTTTGCCTTGGTTTATTGCTCCCTCTTTTATACCGACCACAAGCTCTATTCCCTGCTGGCTTGGTTTTACCTGATTGGCTATATCGCCGTCATGAGTTTTTGGGGCAATCTGCAATTTTCCCTCTTCATCTTTAACCTGTCCAATATGCTAGGCTGGTACTACAAGGAAACTCGGCCGACCTATCGGACGGTGTCCTATGGGATCTTGTTACTGGCCATTATCCTCTGGGCTCTCTTTGGCCCTGTTCCTTTTGAGATGAGAGCTTTTGCACTTGTTATCCACTTCTTTGGCTTGGCCTTGCTGATTTTCAGCTGGATTGAGATCAAGCGGGAAGCCCTTCAGCAACGCCTACAGGAGCAGAATGCGTCCATCAATCTCCTGCTGGCTGAGAATGAACGCAACCGTATCGGTCAGGACTTGCACGATACGCTGGGGCATGTCTTTGCCATGCTGTCTGTCAAGGCTGAGCTGGTCCAGACACTTTTAGACCATGATCAGATTGACCAGGCCAAGAAGGAAGTGCAGGAGCTCCAGACCTTAGCCAAAGACTCCATGCAGGATGTTCGCCAGATTGTCCAGTCCCTCAAGCAGTACACCGTGGCAGAGGAACTCCAGATTTTACAGCAGATGTTGGACCTGGCAGGAGTGGATTTGCTTGTCTTGGGCGGGGAAATAGCAGAGCATCTCAGCTTACCTGTCCAGAACAAGCTGGCTATGGTGCTGAGAGAGTTGGGCAATAACCTGCTCAAGCACAGTCAGGCTAGCAGATGCCGGTTGGTTTTTGAAAAAGACCAGCAAGAATTGGTTTTATACTACGAAGACAATGGTGTGGGCTTTGCCAAGTTGACTGGTCAGGAATTACATACCATAAAAGACAGGTTGGTGACGGTGAAAGGCAGTTTGGAGTTTCTTTCTCTGGCAAATCCCACCCGCCTGTCCATCCGAATTCCGTTTGAGGAGGTGGTAGAATGAGAATCTTAGTCGCAGAAGACCAAGCAATGCTGCGGGACGCCCTCTGTCAGCTCTTGTGTTTTCAAGATGCGGTTGAGGCTGTTTTACAGGCAGAAAACGGCAGCCAGGCCATTGCTCTTTTGGAAAAAGAGCCAGTAGATGTGGTGTTATTAGATATAGAAATGCCTGAAAAGACGGGCCTAGATGTCTTGGAATGGGTGCGGGGTCAAGCCTTGCCTGTCAAGGTTGTCATCATGACCACCTTCAAGCGACCGGGCTATTTCGAGCGAGCGGTCAAGGCAGATGTGGATGCCTATGTGCTCAAGGAACGCTCCATCGCAGACCTCATGCGGACCATTGAGACGGTCTTGGCAGGGCGGAAGGAGTATTCGCCAGAGTTGATGGATATTCTCTTAACCCAACGCAGCCCTTTGACCAACCTAGAAAGTCAACTACTCAAGCTGGTGGCAGAGGGGCTGTCCAATAAGGAAATTGCCTGCCAGCTCCACCTGTCTGACGGGACAGTCCGCAACTACATGACCTCTATCCTGTCCAAGCTAGGCGCCGAAAACCGCACCGCCGCTGTTAAGGTGGCACAGGAAAAGGGTTGGTTAGTATAAACGAATGAGATTGGGCATTTGTCCAATCTTTTTATAGACCTGATTTTTGACTGAGTTTTTATACTCTTCGAAAATCAAAATCAGACGTTGTTGACTTGATTTGATGAGTAAAAGGCTCCAGTGGAGCCTTTCAGCCTGTTCCCTTGAAACAAAATAGTAACAGGGTTCTATCTGCGTAAGTAGTAACGAACTACGTTCGCTCTATCTCCAACCTCTAAAGGTTCCCCAAACCTTTGGAGCTAGTCTGTTTTTGATTTTCATTGAGTATTATATTGAAAAACACCTAAAATTCTGCTACAATTTTTTTATGAAAAGACTTTATGATGTGCAACAATTACTCAAACGGTTTGGTATAATTGTCTATATGGGCAACCGTCTCTACGATATTGAAATGATGCAGATAGAATTAAATAGAATCTATCAGGCAGGTGTCTTAGATCGGTTGGAATATATGGAAGCAGAGCTTGTTTTGAGGCGTGAACATCGTTTGGAATTAGAGTATCAGAAATCAAGGGAGAATGAGTGATGGAAACATTTTGGGTATTTTTAGTATTTTTGGCAGTATTGGGAGCCTGGATGGGCTTTAATTACTGGAGATTGCGTCGTGCAGCGACTGTGATTGATAATGCAGAATTTGCAGAAAAGATACACGGAGGTCAGTTGATTGACCTGCGAGACCCGAGTGAGTTTAATCGTAAGCATATCTTAGGTGCGAGAAATATTCCTTACCAGCAATTGCGCCAGTCTACAGCTGCTTTGCGTAAGGACAGACCTGTCTTAATCTATGAGAATGATCGTGGTCAGTTGGTAACGCCTGCAGCCCTTCATCTGAAGAAACAGGGCTTTAACGAAATCTATATTTTAAGCTATGGTCTAAACGGATGGAATGGTAAGGTAAAAACAACTAAGTAGCATTGTCAGTAGGCTAGAGTATTTTCTTATGCAATAAGACGGATAAGGGAAAAAATATGGAAAAGAAATTTGAAAAGTTGTCATTGGCAGAAATTGGCATTATTTCTTTTATGGGACTTATTTTATTGATTAGCTTAGGCGCTAGTTGGTATAAAAATGCTCAAAGCGAAACAAGTGATACAAAGACAGTACAGCAAGTGTCCAATCAGAAAAAAACGGTTGATACATTATTTCAGGATGCTGAGAATGCTGTCATTGTATTAGAAGGAACACATACTGAAGAGAAACTTGCAGAGGCACAATCTGCAGTAAACAAGGTTACGGATGCGACTAAAAAAGCAGCATTACAGAAACGGATTGACCAAGTAAAAGAGCTAGTGGGACAGCAGACAGATGCTCAAACACAGGCTAAGCTAAAAGCGGAGTTGGTCAGAGCGGAAGCAGCCCAAAAAGTAGCTGATGAGAAAAAAGTATCTGAAACAGGGACTAGTCAGTCAACGGACCTTGCTGAAGCTAGTGAGACCTCACAAGAATCCTATGTAGTGCCTAATCAAAATATATATGGAAATCAAAGTGTGAGTTCAACAAGCCAGTATACAAGCAGCGTGGCGTCAACTAGTACAAGTACTTCAGTGCCTCCGACTAGTGAAGGAGCACCTGTGGTAGAAACTCCAACAGTTTCTGAAGCCCCGGCGGAAACGACGGATTCAACAACTAGCCTGGTTGAGTCAGTAGAAACAGTTCCAACAGCTGACGAGAGTTCACCAGATAATCCGTAGACTTTTTAGCTACTGGTTCTTTATGGCGTATTAGCATACTGGAAAAAATAGCTATTTGTATTTCAACATCAATTTTTTCTTGTAACGATCTAGTTTAAATACATACGATAAGAGTGAGGAATTTCGCGTAAAACAGAATTTCCTTGCTTTTTATTTTTATCATTTTGTTGAATAGTGCGAGAATAATTTCCTGCTATAGCGGTTGAGAGTGTATTTGGTAGAAGGTTGAAAAAGTTGGTGCAAAAAGGAAAGCAGGAAGTGCACTTGGTTTCAGCAACGAGCTTCATTTTTTGCTATAATATACCTTATGAGAATTGTATCGGGAAGCTATGGTGGAAGACCACTGAAAACGTTAGATGGAAAAACAACCAGACCGACATCGGATAAGGTCCGTGGAGCCATGTTCAATATGATTGGTCCCTATTTTGAGGGTGGTAGAGTTCTTGACTTGTACGCCGGCAGTGGTGGTTTATCTATCGAGGCTATATCTCGTGGCATGGAGTCAGCAGTTCTGGTTGAGCGAGATCGACGAGCACAAGCCATTATCCGTGAAAATATTGCAATGACTAAGGAAGCAGATAAATTTCAGCTTCTAGCAATGGAAGCTAGACAGGCTTTGAACAGTGTGGGAGGTCCTTTCGACCTGGTATTCTTGGACCCTCCTTATGCAGAGCAGGAAATTGAAGATGTGATAACAGAACTTTGTCGGCGTGACTTACTAGCAGATGATGTTATGGTAGTCTGCGAAACGGATAAGGCGGTCTCTCTTCCGGAGGAAATAGCAGAGCTGGGGATATGGAAAGAGAAACTCTACGGAATTAGTAAGGTAACAGTATATGTCAGATAAGATTGGATTGTTTATGGGCTCATTTGACCCCATTACCAATGGACACTTGGACTTAATTGAACGAGCGAGTGGACTATTTGATAAATTATATGTGGGAGTTTTTACCAATCCTAAAAAGGCAGGACTCTTGACAGGTTTGGAGAGAAAAGCCATTTTGGAGAAGCTTTTTGTAGGAATGGAGAATATCGAGGTCGTTCTGTCTGAAAATGAATTGGTAGTCGATGTAGCTAAGCGCTATGGAGTAACACATTTGGTCCGAGGATTGCGTAATGCGACCGATTTGGAATACGAGTCAAGTTTTGATTTTTACAATCGTCAGTTGGCGCCAGGTTTGGAAACTATTTATTTAATCGCCAAGCCAGAGCTTAAGTTCGTATCATCCAGCCAGGTTAGAGAATTGCTGTATTTCAAACAGGATATAGGCCCTTATGTTCCAGAAATTGTTAGTGAGGAGATTAGAAAGAATGAAGAAAAATAGGAAGTTAACCTTAATTGCATCTATTGTTTTAGGAACTCTTTTGATTTGGTTTGCCGTTTTTGTTCGTCTGCCTTATTATCTGGAAAGTCCAGGTGGAGCTGCCGATATTCGTCAGGTACTAACGGTGAACAATCAAATAGACCAAGAGGATGGCTCTTACAACTTCACCTATGTATCAGTCCAACAGGCTACAGCTTTACAACTATTCGCTGCTCAGTTTGATCCCTATACGACAGTTCGTTCCTCTGAAGAGATGACAGGAGGGGCCGACAATGAGGAGTATTTCCGTATAGCACGGTTTTACATGGAGACATCGCAAAATATGGCGAAGTACCAAGGTTTGACCTTGGCAGGAAAAGAAGTCAATCTTGATTTCTTTGGTGTCTATGTGCTTGCCTTGACGGATGATTCAACCTTTAAAAAAGTTCTTAATATTGCCGACACTGTTGTGAGTATCAATGGAAAAACATTTGAGTCTTCTCCTGATTTGATTAAATATGTGAGTGGCTTGGAGGTTGGAAGTGATGTAACAGTTGGTTATATTAGCGCTGGTCAGGAAAAATCTGCGGACGGTAAGATTATCAAATTGTCTAATGGCAAAAACGGGATAGGTATCACTCTCGTAGATCATACAGAGGTTCAAAGTTCGATTCCGATTGATTTCCAAACAGGAGATATTGGTGGTCCAAGTGCTGGTCTGATGTTTACACTTGCCATCTATACTCAACTCGCAGAGCCTGACTTACGTGATGGTCGGATTATTGCTGGTACGGGGACTATCGAGCAGGATGGAAAAGTAGGTGACATTGGTGGGGCTGATAAGAAGGTCATTTCGGCAGCTAAGTCTGGTGCAAGTATCTTTTTTGTACCAAACAATCCAGTTGATGTAGAAGTTTTGAAGAAAAATCCAAAGGCTAAAACGAACTATGAAGAAGCTAAGGAAGCAGCCGAGAAAGCAGGTCTAGATATTGAGGTAGTTCCTGTGAAAACTGTTCAAGAGGCTATTGATTATTTGAAGAAAACAAAGGGCGAGTAAATCGTCCTTTTTTGCTAGAGAATAATATTATAATTGTCAGAAATTTCTCCTAAATGGTAAAGTAGAAGAATTTCCAGATAAATCGTGTTATAATGATAAGGTTAAGTGTGAGAATTTAGATTCTGACCAGATAGATTATTAATCAAATGATTTTTACGTATGAAGATTTTATAAGATAGGAGGACAAATGAAAAAAGAAATTTCACCTGAAATGTATAACTATAATAAATACCCTGGTCCGAGTTTTGCTCGTGTCGGAGATAAGGTTGTATCTGAAAATATTGAATTGGACCTTTTGGAAGATTACAAGAATGCTTTTGATCAGACGATTTTTGGTCAACGTTTTTCACAACTCATGCTCAAATTTGATTATATTGTGGGAGATTGGGGCAATGAGCAGCTGAGATTAAGGGGATTCTATACAGACGATAAAAATGTTAAATCAGACTTAAAAATCAGCCGCTTAGACGACTATTTGACGGAGTATTGTAATTTTGGTTGTGCTTATTTCGTCTTAGCCAATCCGAATCCACAAGACTTGCCTGCTGAGGAGGAGAATAGACCGCGTCGGAAGCGGAGTCGTTCTCGCAATCGGAACAGAAATCAGCCGCGGACGGAGCCTATTGCGCCAAAAGAAAACAAAAGTAATCGCAATGACCGTCAGAAAAAGGGGAAGCAGCAAAACAAACAGTCGGAACAGCGTCATTTTACTATGAAGAATGCTGGTGTTAAGGCGAGTCAAACGGAGCGTTCTCAAAAACGTGAGCGTAAACAAAGCAAGCGTGAGATGAATGAAGTGAAGCGTAACTTTGTTATCCGCCAGAAATAGGGAGAAATATGAAACCATCAATTTATGCATTTAGTCAAGCCAATCTGGTTGATTGGATTTTAGAAAACGGAGAGAAGAAGTTCCGTGCCACTCAAATTTGGGAATGGCTCTACCGTTCTCGTGTCCAATCTTTTGCGGAAATGACCAACTTGCCAAAATCTTTGATTGAAAAGTTGGAAGAACATTTTGTAGTTAATCCGCTCAAACAACGGATTGTACAGGAGTCTAAGGACGGTACTATCAAATACCTTTTTGAACTGCCAGATGGCATGTTGATTGAGACAGTTCTCATGCACCAGCACTATGGCCTTTCTGTTTGTGTAACGACACAAGTTGGCTGTAATATCGGCTGTACATTCTGTGCATCTGGATTGATTCCTAAGCAACGTGACTTGACTAGCGGTGAGATTGTGGCTCAGATTATGTTGGTACAAAAGTACTTGGATGAGCGCAATCAGAATGAGCGTGTTAGCCATATCGTTGTGATGGGGATTGGTGAGCCGCTTGATAACTACGATAATGTTATGACCTTCTTGCGAGTGGTTAATGACGACAAGGGCTTGGCAATTGGTGCCCGTCACATCACTGTTTCTACGTCAGGTTTAGCACCGAAAATTCGAGAGTTTGCACGTGAAGGTGTCCAAGTAAACTTGGCAGTATCTCTACATGCGCCAAATAATGACCTTCGTTCGAGCATTATGCGCATTAATCGCAAATTCCCTATAGAAGTTCTTTTTGAAGCAATCGAAGACTATATCAAAGTGACCAACCGCCGTGTGACTTTTGAGTATATTATGCTCAATGAGGTCAACGATGGAGTGGAACAGGCACAGGAATTGGCTGACTTGACTAAGAATATCCGTAAATTGTCTTATATCAACTTGATTCCTTATAACCCAGTTAGTGAACATGACCAGTACAGTCGTTCAACCAAGGAACGTACTCTTGCTTTCTTTGATGTTTTGAAGAAAAATGGTGTTAACTGTGTCGTTCGTCAGGAACATGGTACAGATATTGATGCTGCCTGTGGTCAATTGCGCTCCAATACGCTCAAGAAAGACCGTGAAAAAGCCCGTGCTCGTATTGCAGCCGCAAAAGCAAAGGCAGGTATTCGAGCATGAGAAAATTCTTCCAAGCAGATGGGAACCTGACCAAGCTGGGAAGACAGATTTGTAAGACCTTAGCTGGAGCCTATGCTCTGGCTATTGTTTTACTTTGTTTCCTACCACAGACTTGGTACCCACAGTATAAGGATTTCTCGACCCCAGGAATTATTCAAATTGGCCGTCTCTATCTTTTACCAACTCCTTTCAACAGCATCGTCAACGGGGACAAGGTAGATAGTTTGGCGGACCTAGGGTGGATTTTCTTGCAAAACATCACTAACATTTTTCTACTTTTCCCTCTGATTTTTCTTCTTTTGTTTCTTAGGGAAGAATGGCGGAGCCTTCGAGCGGTGATTCGTTATAGTTTTTGTATCAGTCTTTTTATTGAATGCACACAATTACTACTGGATTTGCTGATTGATGCCCAACGCGTCTTTGAAATCGATGATTTATGGACCAATACAATGGGGGGAATACTAGCCTATTTTAGCTATTCATTGATAAAGAGAGGGATAATCCTTTCCAAACAGGAGTCTTAGAACCTACCGTCACAGGTTCAGAATGTCCATCTAATGCTATTGTTTAAGCTACATATCGTTATTTTTTTGAAATACAGTCAGTATTCCCTTAAAAATGACCTTGACTAGCTAAAGCTATCTTTGATATGGGAGTGGGAAAGACATTTAGGTTCGGCTTCTATGGTCACTTTCTAGTTTTAAGGTGACCAGCTGAAACAGTTCCTCAAATTGTTTCACTCCCACCTCCGCATAGCTCCGAAGGTTCGGGGAACCTTTGGAGGCTGGAGATATAGCGAACAAAGTTCGCATCAGTCGTAGAGGTCAGATTTGGAGTGTAAAACATGAATTGCTGAGATTTGCTTCGCAAATCTTATCTCCAACCTTTAACCTCGCTTTTCCCTTTCTAGGATCGGGCTGAAACAGTTCCCCGAACTGTTTCACTCCACTGGACTGTTAAACCCAATCAACCACTGCGCTGAGATGGTGACACTAACTTTGAGAAGCGGTGCTGGGCTTGAGCCCAGCCTCGTGAGTACAGTTTTTTAGAAAGTCACTTAAGCAGAGTGGCTTTTTGTTAGTTTTTAATGGATTCAGGCAATGGAAACTGAATTTTCAAATTGTTTAGAAAATTTCTAAAAATCACTTGACCATTTTGATTTTGTAACGTATAATTACAAGTAATCAGAAAATGTAATAAACACTTTGTCTTTAGAGAGTCTATGGTTGGTGTGAATAGATGATAGAGGTTTATGAGATAGGCTGATGCCAAACAAGCATTCGTATCCATTTTATGGATTGTCTGGTTTAGTAAAGTGAGTTTGGTTCGATGAATTCGAAACAATGAGAGTTCGGTCCGCACCCCTTATCGTGCGCCTCCTTGTTAGAGGAGAAAAAGTTATGGACTTTTCTAGTCGAGTCCATAGTGAGGTGGCACCGTGTCCATTGACGCCCACGCAGGATATTTTTTCCTGCGTGGGCTTTTTTCATTATGGTTTGAAGTTATAATAAAAAACAAAACCCCTGACGGTTCAACTGTCAGGGCTCCATTTTTTATTATTCGATGAAAATCAAAAGTAGCCTAGCTTCAACTATCTGGGAGATAGTTGAAGGTTGGAAATATAGCGAACATGTTTCGCATCAAAACTATCTGGGAGATAGTTGAAGCTAGGAAATATAGCGAACATTGTTTGCGCCTTCAAGTTGATGTTAGAACTCTGTTCCTTTTATATTTCAAGGGAACAGGCTGAAAACCTCCACAGGAGCTTTTCAGTCATCAAATCAAGTCAATAACGTCTGATTTTGATTTTCGAGGAGTATTATTTCCAAAAATCATCAAAAATAGTAATTGGCAGGTGGCGTTTATGGGCTGTTTTGTTCCACCATCCTTCGATAATGGTTTGGGATTGAGGGTCGATGGTTTTACCTTCGAGATAGTCGTCGATTTGGTTATAGGTAACACCAAGTGCGACTTCGTCAGCAAGGCCTGGTTTGTCTTCTTCCAAGTCTGCAGTAGGAACTTTGAGGTAGAGTTTTTCATCTGCTCCCAAAGCAGCTAGAAGTTGCTTACCTTGACGCTTGTTAAGGCGGAAGAGGGGCAGGATATCTGCACCTCCATCACCGTGCTTGGTAAAGAAACCAGTGATATTTTCAGCGGCATGATCGGTTCCAATAACAGCCCCCTTGCGTTCTCCAGCGATAGCGTATTGGGCAATCATGCGCATGCGGGCTTTAGCATTTCCCTTATTAAAATCAGACATAGCAAGCCCATTTGCATTGACTGCAGCCACCATGGCATCTGTTGATTCCTTGATGTTGATGGTTAAGCTGACATCTGGTTGAATAAAGGCTAGGGCTGCTTGGGCGTCAGACTCATCAGCTTGCACACCGTAAGGCAGGCGGATAGCGATAAATTGATAAGAATCGTCACCTGTTTCCGCCCGCATTTCTTCCATAGTCAGCTGGGCCAAACGACCAGCCAAGGTCGAATCTTGTCCACCAGAAATCCCCAAGACGTAGGTTTTCAAAAATGGGTGTTTTTTCAGATAGTCTTTGAGAAAGTCGATGGAGCGACGGATTTCTTCTTTGGGGTCAATGCTTGGCTTGACGCCTAATTCTTTGATGATTGTTTCCTGTAGGGTCATAACATACCTTTCTTAGATGGATTTGGTCTGAGTTTGTTTGCGAATACGATTGATGAGGTTCATCTTATTATCCCAAACATCTTGTGCCAAGTCGACTGGATAGAGCTGTGGGTTGAGCACGCGTTTGTATTCATCCCAGAGTTTATCAAATTCTTGATTGGCATAGGTTTGAATTTCCGCTAGGCTTGGAAGTTCATAGACCTGTTTTCCTTTTTCGAAAATAGGAACTAGGAGAGGACGGGCATCAAAGTTCTCGATGGTTTTATTGATATAGGTGTAAGTTGGATGGAACATATAGATATTATCCATCTGTGTGACGTCAGTGTCCGCAAAGGTGATGTAGTCCCCTTCTGATTTTCCTTTTTCTTTGGAGGTGATGCGCCAAACCTGTTTCTTACCAGGAGTGGAGACTTTTTCCGCATTAGAAGACAGCTTGATGGTGTCACGCATATTTCCATCTTCATCTTCGATGGATACAATCTTGTAGACAGCGCCCAGAGCTGGTTGGTCGTAGGCGGTGATGAGTTTGGTACCAACTCCCCAGACATCAATTTTTGCCTTTTGCATTTTGAGGTTGAGGATGGTATTTTCATCGAGGTCATTAGATGCGTAAATCTTCGCATCTGTAAAACCTGCATCATCTAATTGCTGACGAACTTTCTTAGAAATATAGGCCATATCGCCTGAATCAATCCGAACCCCTTTGAAGTTAATCTTATCTCCCATTTCTTTGGCAACCTTGATGGCTGCTGGAACACCAATACGAAGCGTATCATAGGTATCAACGAGGAAGACACAGTCATGATGGGTTTCAGCGTAGGCTTTGAAAGCCTTGTAATCATCTCCGTATGTTTGAACCAAGGCGTGGGCATGGGTACCAGCGACAGGGATGCCGAAGATTTTGCCAGCTCGAACATTGGAAGTCGCAGATGCTCCACCAATAAAGGCTGCCCGTGTACCCCAGATAGCAGCATCCATTTCTTGGGCACGGCGAGTGCCAAATTCCATCAAGGGCTCATCTTCAATGACAGCCTTGATACGGCGAGCTTTTGTGGCAATTAGGGTTTGGTAGTTGACAATGTTTAAGAGGGCAGTTTCGATTAGTTGGCATTGTGCCAATGGTCCTTCGATTTGCAGAATGGGTTCGTTAGCGTAGACCAGGTCGCCCTCCTTAGCCGAACGGACAGTGAGAGTCATTTCCAATTGGGACAAGTAATCAAGGAAATCCTTCGGATAACCTAGTTCTGTCAGATAGTCAATGTCTGTCTGGCTAAAGCTGAGATTGTTGAGGTAGTTTACAACGCGTTCCAAACCGGCAAATACAGCGTAGCCATTTTTAAAAGGTTGTGAACGGAAATAGACTTCGAATACAGCGTGTTTATTGTGGATGTTTTGGTCAAAATAGACCTGCATCATGTTGATTTGATAAAGGTCGGTATGCAGGGTTAAACTGTCATCCTTAAATAGTGTCATAACGTTTCTCCTTTTGCCTTCCTATCAAGAAGGTGCTCCAATTATTTTGATGGAGTTGAACTCTAATATGCCTTCTATTATAACAAAAAAATCGAGAAAAACTCGATTTAGGTGCACAGAATGATAGGAATACTTGAAAGAAATAGGAGTGGTACGTAGGGAATAGACTTGGGTTTGAAAATGGCGAAGACAAGAAGCCCTAGGAGGGAACTCCTCTGGATAATCCAGAGGAGTTCTGTAAATCCACATATTAAGGCCAAACTTGCCAGATAGAGAAAGTCACCAGAACCAATATTGATTTGCCATTTTTCAGTCAGATAGGCCAAGAGTAAAAAGCCACAGAAAAGCCAGTTGAGCTGGGAGAGTATCAGAGCTATAAAAGTAAAAATGAGCCAGACAGCAAAAGGATATTCCTGATGCTTGATGTCGTAAATGGTCAAAACTAGTCCTGCCAAGATGAGAATGGTTTCGGTTAGGTTTAGGACTTGAAAATGGCAGAGCAGGACAACTAGACCGGCTAAGAATTCCAATCCCAGATACCAATAAGGTATCTTCGCCTTGCAGTAACGGCATTTGGATTTTGTCGAAAGCTGGGATAGGACTGGAATTAAGTCCCAGGCCTTGAGCCGTCGTTTGCAGGCATTGCAGTGACTAGAGGGGGCGATAATGGACTGTTCAGGGAAACGGTCGATGACCAATCCCAAGAAGGAGCCGATAGAAGCTCCAAGGAAAAATAGGATAATTGTCTTCATACCTATTTATTCGCAAAAGGAATAGGAAAAATGGAAGATTTTTAAAAAATTTTTTGAAGATGGAAAGTATGCTATACTAGATGTGATAGATTTTATGTATTGACGATAATTAGGAGAAAGTATGCTTAGACCTTTACACATGGCCCATGCCTTTTTAGATGAAATATTAACAGACCAGGACCTAGCGGTCGATGCGACTATGGGAAATGGCCATGACACGCTATTTTTAGCCCAACGAGCAGGAAAAGTTGTGGCCTTTGATATTCAGGAACAAGCCCTGACTACAACGGCTGAAAAACTAGAAAAAGCTGGCTTGACCAATGCCCAATTGGTTTTGACAGGACACGAAAACCTAGACCAGTATGTGGATGAATGCAAGGCAGCGATTTTCAATCTGGGTTATCTACCTTCGGCGGACAAGTCAGTCATTACCCTGCCTGCAACCACCCTTCAAGCCATTGAGAAAGTCCTGAATAGATTGGTGGTTGGAGGTCGCTTGGCTATCATGATTTACTATGGTCACGAGGGTGGAGCTCTTGAGAAGGATGCAGTTTTAGACTTTATCAGCCAGCTTGACCAAACCGTCTTTACAGCCATGCTCTACAAACCGCTCAACCAAGTTAATACCCCACCATTTTTGGTCATGGTGGAACGATTAAAATCCAGCTCGAACTAGAGCTGGATTTGTTTTTTATAATATCGGCTTAATGAACAATCTTCCCTCACCCAAGTCAATCAATTCCACCTGATTTCCATAAAAATCGCTGAGGAGTTCAGGTGTCAGGATATCTTCTTTGGGTCCCTGTGCCAAGACCATGCCATCTTTGAGCAGGAGGACATGGGTGAAATTATCAGTGATTTCCTCGGCGTGATGGGTGACGTAGATAATGGCAGGAGCCGTTGGGAGTTGACAGAGGTAGTCAATGTGGTGGAGCAGGCGCTCGCGAGCTAGGAGGTCCAAACCGACAGTTGCTTCGTCTAAAATCAAAATAGCCGGCTCTTCCATCAAACTTCGGGCAATCAGCAGGAGTTGGCGTTCTCCTTGTGACAAACTAGCATAGGCCCGACCGATCAAGTGCTCAGCCTTAATGGTTTTGAGCATGTCTATGGCTTCATCCAATTCAGCTTGACCGTATTCACGATAGAGGATGGAGGATTTATATTTTCCTGTCAAGACAATCTGCTCAGCCGTCAAATCGATTGGAAAACGCTCTGCCAAAAAGGAGCCAACTACCCCAATCTTGGTGCGTAGACTAGGAATATCTCCCTTACCAAATTCCACCCCCAGAACAGTCAGGTCACCAGAGGTCTTCCAAAACTCAGCCATTAAAATACGAAGGAGGGTTGACTTTCCAGCCCCATTGAGCCCTAAAATAGCCCAACGCTCTCCTTTTCTAAATTCCCAGTTGATGTCTTCTAAAATAGTTTTACCTTGTCGTTTATAGTGGACATTCTTCATCGAAATAATCATAGTTGCTCTCCTATTCCTTTTGATTATTGTAACATAAACAGATATGAGGGACTAATTATAACAAGAAATATGTTAATTTTTAGAATTTGTGGTATAATGGAAATGTTATAAATTTTATTATAGGAGAACATCATGGAAGACCCTGGTAGTCAGACCATCTATTTACAACTGTTAATTTTATTCTTATTGACTCTGTTCAATGCCTTCTTTTCAGCCTCAGAAATGGCCCTTGTATCCCTCAATCGTTCAAGAGTAGAACAAAAGGCAGCAGACGGTGAGAGGAAATATATTCGCTTGCTTCAAGTTTTAGAGAATCCTAACAATTTTCTATCAACCATTCAGGTCGGTATTACCTTCATCTCCATCCTTTCAGGTGCCAGCTTGGCTAATGATTTAGGAGCTGTATTTGCCAAATGGATGGGGAATTCAACAACAGCTCAAACTGCTGGTTACTGGCTTGCACTGGCTATGTTGACCTTCGTTTCAATCGTTCTTGGCGAATTGTATCCTAAGCGGATTGCCATGAATATGAAGGAAAATCTGGCAGTAGTCACTGCACCAGTGATTATTTTCCTTGGAAAAATTGTTAGTCCGTTCGTGTGGTTATTATCAGCTGCAACGAATCTTATCAGCCGTATTACTCCTATGAATTTTGATGATGCGGATGAGCAAATGACACGGGATGAAATTGAATATATTTTGACAAAGAGTGAGAAAACCTTAGATGCCGAAGAAATCGAAATGCTTCAAGGTGTGTTCTCTTTAGATGAGCTGATGGCACGTGAAGTAATGGTTCCCCGTACGGATGCTTTCATGGTGGATATTGAGGATGATACAGCAACCATCATGGCAGCTATCCTCAAGCAGAATTTTTCACGTATCCCTGTTTATGATGGCGATAAGGACAATATCATTGGTCTGATTCATACCAAGAAAATCTTGTCAGAAGCTTTCAGTAATGGCTTTGACAATCTCAACATCCGCCGCATTATGCAGGAGCCTCTCTTCGTTCCAGAAACGATTTTCGTGGATGATTTGTTGACATCATTGAGAAATACCCAAAATCAAATGGCCATCTTGTTAGATGAGTATGGTGGAGTTGCAGGTCTCGTTACCTTGGAAGATTTGCTGGAAGAAATTGTTGGGGAAATCGATGATGAGACCGATAAGACAGAAATTTTTGTTCGAGAAATTGCTGACAACACCTATATCGTCCAAGGAAATATGACCTTGAATGACTTCAATGAGCATTTTGAGATGGAGTTGGAAAGTGATAACGTTGATACGATTGCTGGTTATTATCTGACAGGAGTCGGTACCATTCCGAGCCAAGATGAGAAAGTTTCCTTTGAAGTAGATAGTAAAGATCACCACCTAGTTCTTATTAACGATAAGGTAAAAAATGGTCGCGTAACAAAATTAAAACTCTTGATTACACCACTGGAGAAAGAAGAAACCGATAAGGACTAGGGCAACCTAGTCTTTTAGCTTTTTTCTTGCGGAAGATGATGGTTATGAAAGAAAGAAAGTAAATGATAGAAGCGTTTTCATTTTTGTGATATACTAGTCTTATAAAATGATGAGGATGAGATGATGACAGAAATTGATTATCGTAAAGTGACAGGTTTGGTTCATTCAACAGAGAGTTTTGGTTCGGTTGATGGCCCAGGGGTACGTTTTGTAGTCTTTATGCAGGGCTGTCACATGCGTTGCCAGTATTGCCATAACCCAGATACTTGGGATCTGGTCAATCCAGCAGCGACTGAGAGAACGGCGGAAGATGTCTTGAATGAAGCTCTGCGTTTTCGTATGTTTTGGGGAAAAGAAGGGGGGATTACTGTTTCAGGTGGTGAAGCAACCATCCAGATTGATTTTTTAATTGCTCTGTTTACCCTTGCAAAAGAAAAAGGGATTCACACTACTTTGGATACCTGTGCGTTGACTTTCCGTAAGACAGAGCGTTACTTGGAAAAATATAGTCGGCTTATGGAAGTAACAGATTTGGTGCTCCTTGATATTAAGGAAATGAATCCTGAGCAACACCGCATTGTGACAGGTCACAGTAACAAGACTATTTTAGAATGTGCTCAATATCTATCAGACATTGGTAAGCCTGTTTGGATTCGTCATGTCCTGGTACCAAATTTGACTGACCGAGATGAGGACTTGATTGAACTTGGTAAGTTTGTTAAAACCTTAAAAAATGTCGAACGTTTTGAGGTGCTACCTTATCACAATCTTGGTGAATTTAAGTGGCGTGAGTTGGGCAGACCCTATCCACTAGAGGGGACCAAGCCCCCAACGAAGGCTCGAGTGGAAAATGCAAAGGCCTTGATGGAGACAGAGACCTATCAGGAGTACTTGAATAGAATTAAGGGATAATAGTGAAGAGGTCGGAGATTGATGCGAAAAAGATTTAATGTGTTAGGGACAAGTATCATATAATCAAAAAATCTGAATGAGTCATTTGATTCATTCAGATTTTTGTGTTTTATAAGTCGCTATCCTTAACTGTATTTAACCAATCAGCAGCAGCTTTAGCTGTGCTTTCAAGGGCACCTTCTTTGAACGGTGATTGGAGGTTTGCGGCTTCAACCACTTGCAAGAAGGACTTGGTGCCGCCCAAATCACAGATGCGGATGTAGTCTTCCCAAGCATTTTCATCGTGATCTACCTGTGTACGTTTCCAGAATTGGAGGGCACAAACTTGGGCCAAGGTATAGTCGATGTAGTAGAATGGACTAGCAAAGATATGACCTTGACGATACCAGAAGATACCGCGGTTGAGGGCTTCTGACTCGGAATAGTCACGGTCTGGCAAGTAGAGGTCTTGGAGTTTTTTCCAAGTTGCCTTGCGTTCTGCTGGTGTCATCTCTGGGCGTTCATAGACTTCGTGCTGGAAGTGGTCTACCAAGACACCGTAAGGCAAGAAGAGAAGGGCACTTGCCAAGTGAGTAAATTTATATTTATCCACTTGTTCCTTGAAGAAACGGTCCATCCATGGCCAGGTCATAAATTCCATAGACATGGAGTGGATTTCACAGGTTTCGTAGGTTGGCCAAACAACTTCTGGACTTTGAATCCAACGCGAACGATAGACTTGGAAGGCGTGACCTGCTTCGTGGGTCAAGACATCAATATCACCGCTGGTTCCGTTGAAGTTGGAGAAGATGAATGGGCTCTTGAAGTCAGGGATATAGGTACAGTAGCCACCGCTGTTTTTGCCTGGTTTTGCGACCAAGTCCAAGAGTTCATGCTCAATCATGAAATCGAAGAACTCGCCTGTTTCTGCGGACAATTCGCGGTACATGTCTTGGGCTTGGCTGACGATAAAGTCGGGGTCACCTTGAGGAACAGCATTTCCATCCAAGAACTCAAGGTTTAGGTCGTAGTGTTTGAGGCTTGGCACCTGCAAGCGATTGGCTTGGCGTTGACGCAGATTTTGTACAATCGGTACGATATGCTTGAGGATTTCTTCACGGTAAACCTTAACCATGTCACGATTGTAATCGAAACGGTTCATCTTGAGGTAGCCGTATTCCACATAGTCCTTGAAGCCAAGTTTGTGGGCGATTTCTGTGCGGACTTTTACTAATTCATCGTAAACACGGTCAAAATCAGCTTCCTTGCTTTCAAAGAAGGTAGTTGTGGCAGCAGAAGCAGCCTTGCGGACTTCACGGTCGGTTGATTGACCGAATGGCCCCATTTGTGACAAGTTGTAGGTCTGACCTTGGAAATCAATCTCTGCACCAGCAATCAGCTTGCTGTACTCATCGGTCAATTCATTTTCTTTTTGCAATAATGGAATGACGTCTGATGAGAAGGTCTTGAGCTTGTTTTCTGCCTGCATGAAGAAGGTTTGAGGCAAGATGTCTGACAGTTCTTCCTTGTACGGCGTCTGGACAATGATACGGTAGTAGTTGGTGGTCAATTCTTCAAAAAGTGGCGAATATTCATTCCAAAACTTGGTTTCTTCATTGTAGAACTCATCGTTCATGTCAATAGTATGACGGATCATCCAGAGATTATACTGGGTATCGACCAGGTTGAGTAATTTGGTAACGGCTGCCACAAGTGTGCGAGTTGTTTCCAAGTCACTTGCCTGAGCCAACTGGTCGGTCAGGTCAGTAAATTGAGCCTTGATAGCTTCATAATCTGGACGGACATAGGTATAGTCTGAAAATTTCATATGTTTCTCCTTTTGTATTGCTACCTTCTATCTTACTCTTTTTGAAAACGTTTGGCAAATCCCGACCCGTCCATGTTCACAAGTCTTTCTATTTATGGTAAAATGTAGGAGATTATTAGAAAAAATGAGGTTGTAGACATGTCTAAATTTTTAGTTTTTGGTCACCAAAATCCTGATACAGATGCCATTGCATCATCATACGGCTGGGCTCACTTGGAGCGTGAAGTGTTTGGTCGTGATGCGGAAGCAGTAGTTCTAGGAACGCCAAATGAAGAAACTGCTTTTGCTCTTGACTATTTTGGTGTTACTGCACCGCGCGTGGTTGAGTCTGCAAAAGCAGAAGGTGTTAGCCAAGTCATCTTGACTGACCACAATGAATTCCAACAGTCTATCGCAGACATCAAGGAAGTGGAAGTGGCAGCTGTCATTGACCACCACCGTGTCGCAAACTTTGAAACGGCAAATCCATTGTACATGCGTTTGGAGCCAGTAGGTTCAGCATCATCAATCGTTTACCGTGCCTTTAAAGAAAACGGAGTAATACCTCCAAAAGAAGTAGCTGGACTTCTCCTATCAGGTTTGATTTCAGATACCCTCTTGCTTAAATCGCCAACTACTCATGTAACAGATCCACAGGTAGCAGCTGAATTGGCTGAAATTGCTGGTGTCAACTTAGAAGAATACGGTTTGGCACTCTTGAAAGCTGGTACCAACCTTGCCAGCAAGTCAGCAGAAGAATTGATTGACATCGATGCCAAAACATTTGGCTTGAATGGCAATGACGTGCGTGTAGCCCAAGTTAACACAGTGGACATTGCGGAAGTCTTGGAACGCCAAGCAGAAATCGAAGCAGCTATGACAGCAGCATCAGTAGCAAATGGCTACTCTGACTTTGTTTTGATGATTACAGACATCGTTAACTCAAACTCAGAAATCCTTGCGCTCGGTAGCAACATGGACAAGGTAGAAGCAGCCTTCAACTTCAAGTTGGAAAACAACCACGCCTTCCTTGCAGGTGCCGTTTCACGTAAGAAACAAGTGGTGCCACAGTTGACTGACGCTTTCAACGCCTAATGAATTTTTCTACCTACCTCAACGTGAAGTCGGTAGGATGATCTTACCTAGCACCTTCGGGTGCTTTTTTTATTGTGAGGACAATCATGTTTTATGAAGTGATAGTTAACAAAATAAACAAGTGGCATCATGACAAATAAACCCACTCCTATTTAATACTCTTCGAAAATCAAAATCAGACATTGTTGACTTGATTTGATAAACTTCAGTTCTATCTGCATATGCATCGCCTAGTTTGATTTTCATTGAGTATAAGTTGACGAATTAAAGCGAGCACTCCGAGATAAAAACAATGATCTGCATCATAGAAAAATTCAGGCGCTTGTTCTTTACTTTGAATGTGCCATAACTTAGAAATTGTATTTACAAGTAATAAAAGAAAAACTAAATGACTATGAGAACCAGCAAAGTTTTTGCGAAATGTAGCATGCTATTTATTACAGACAACTGTGAAACAGATAAAAAACTAATGAAAAACAATGTTCTATGAGATGTTTTTTTTATAATAAAACTAGGACAATATGTGTCGTTAATTGTTAATACAGATATAAGGAGAAAAGATGAATAGCAAGATTTTTTCGTTGAGAAAAAGTAAGATGGGTTTAGTTTCGGTGGCAATTGCTTTTCTATGGATTGGTACAGGGATGAATATGGAAACCGCAATGGCTGAGGAGACTGACGCTACAGCTCTTGAAACTCAATTAGAAAGCACGGAATCATCGCTTACCAATACAGTTTCGGAAAATGCTGAAGCTGAGGAAGTGACTGATGAGGTACCGAGTGAAGAAAAAAATCGGAAGAGATGGAGGATATGGAGGAAGAACTTTCATTTATTGAAAACCATCTAGAGGTTGCTCCGATTCAAGCTGGAGATCAAACCATCTCAGGGAATACCACTCCTGGTGGATATGTAGCGATTACGATAGATGGGGAAGCAATTACTTCTATTGAGAATATTTTGGAAGCAGATGATAAGGGAGATTTTTCTTATCGGTTGAGTAAACCACTTGCTCACAGCCAAACTGTGGAAATTAGTGCTTTGCCGAAACAGTTTTGGACTCTAGAGGCAGATTCTGAAGAGCGTAAGGTAGTAGTGAGGACTAATCGACATCCAGAGGCTTATGAAATTCCAGCAAAAAGATTAGAAAAAACATCTAATGGAATGCATCAAGTGTTCATCGAACCAGTTTTTGAACATACGAGCAAAGTTATTGGTCATACCTCTGTCAAAGGTTCAGTCTATCTATCAATAAATGGTAGTTTTGTCTCTGATAAGACACTAATTGATCCTAAAGATGGACGGTTTGAGGTTACTTTTTCCGAGAGTTTAGCAGGTTCAAAATTTAAAGCAGATGATAGATTGGTTTTGTCTTTTGTATCAGAAGATGGTCAGCCGGTGATTACTAATACTATTGTAAAACCATTGGTAAAAGAAAAAGTATCTTCACAAATGACAGTAAAACCTTTATCAAGTGCGACTTCAGTTTTGGAAGGAACTACATTTCCTTTAGGTCGTGTGCATCTATACAATGCTGATACTTCAGAGTTTATCATGGAAGCTATTGCTGATGAGACAGGTCACTATAAGATTGCTTTGCCTGCCCTACAATCCGAGGATAAGTACTACAGATTGACTCACAATCAACAAGAGGACTTGGTATCTGTCCATCTTGATACAGTTGATGGTTCAAGTATATTATTGGATAAATCTGTTATGGCATCTTTAGCAACTTATTTACAAGATGCAGATATGGATGAAGCGACAGATGAAGATCCTATCATTGTACCTAAACTGCATAATAAAAAAGATTATATTGTCGGTCGAACGATACATCTTAATGCCTACGTTCGCATGGTTTCGTCAATCAAAGGAAAACAGTATCCTCCAGTTCAAGTGGACGAATTAGGATTTTTTGGTTTCCAAATTCAAGATTTACAATTGCCTTTTGAAAAAGGTGAGAGAATTCGCTTTGAAATCATTGACCCGGTTACAAATAATATCATCGCTAGTAAGGAAGAAGTTGTAGGGCAATATTTGGAAGATGAAGACGTGATGGATTTACCATTTCAAGTAGAAAAAGTCACTACAGATCATGGTTACATCAGTGGCAAAACAGCTCCAGATGTAATGATTGAACTAGTATCAACTCAGAATGGCGAGGAGATAATTGGTAAAACTTCAACTGATTCAACAGGTCGATTCGAATTTGATTTGGGTAGTCGTGTTTTAAAAAATGGAGAAACCTTATCGTTTAGAGCGTTTGATAAAGAAGGTGAACAGGTAGCTTGGGAAGTCGTAACGGTTCAAAAAGGAAATGGTCACCGCATTAATAAACCAGATAAAAAGGACGAGAAGGAAGAGCAACCTAGCAAAGAAATTACCAAAAATATCGAACAATCAAACACACTTGAGCAAACTACTTTGCCACCTGTACGCCAAACGCTGACTGACAAAAAAGTAGAGCAAAATGCAGAGCCATCAAAAGAAGAAACGGTTTCTATTTTTGATGATTCGAAAAAAGATATGCCTACTAAGCAAGAGAAAATGGCTCGTACTGTAAGAGACAAAGGGACAAAAGGAAACGTATCTGTGCATGATAGTGGTGAGAATACCCAAGTTCAAAGCCTGCCTAAGACCGGTGAAAAAACGAGCTTGGTTGCCAATATAATGTTATCGATCATATTATTCTTATTTGCTTTATTCATTGGCAAGAAAAAGATAACAGAAAGTGAGTAAAAGGCGATGACAAAGCTCTCTCAAAAATTCGTTTGCGACAGATGAGAGGCATTGTGTAGCTTTAAATTAAAAGAGTTAAAATTTTTCTTTCAATGAATTATTTGCTTATAGAGGTGAAAGTAGAGTTTGAAGACTCATTGCAATATTTATCACTTGTATAAATGTGTGTGATAACAGACTCAAAGACCAATTATCATTTTTGTAATAGAATAAACATAAACAAACGATAGAGAAAAAACAAATTCTGTTTTTAAATTATATGGTAGAATGAATTATGTAGTAATAGACTCGCACATTTTGTGATATGGTCATTGTTAATGATAAATAGGAACTTTGAGTTGTAATCATGCTTGCTTGACTTGATAGGTGAAGTAAGCAGTTAACAGAAGGACTTAGGCACCTTATGAATACACAAGGTGCCCATTCTTTTCCCAAAAGCTCTACGCTTCTTGAACAAAATGATACTAAAGTTATTTACCATTGACATCCATACTTCCTTTTTTGAAAATACCTAAAGAAGGGCGAAAATACATTCTAAATTTATAGAGAACAAGGAGAAGGAATCATAATGAATCATCCAAAATTCACTTTGCGGAAGCTATCAATTGGACTTGTTTCGCTGGGAGCGGGGGTAGCTTTATCGGGAACACTCTATCCTCAAAATACAGTGACAGTATATGCAGAAACGCCTGTTACAGAAAGTACTACTTTAGAAAAAAAATGAGGAGATAGATAATACTTCTTCGATTACACGTCCTATTGCTGTTGAAGACCCTAAAGTTGTCCAAGCTAATGAAAATAAGGAAGGAGAGGTGGTTGACTCCTCTTCTATTTTCTGCCTTACCAAAATCGAATGCAGAATCTGCTTCTCCTGAGGCATTAACGAATGAAAACGCTTCAGAGCCAACGGGGCAAGTTGCTGAAAACACTAGTTCTTCTGAAGGAAAAGCAACAGAAAAAGAAGAACCAGCCGTTCAGTATGTGGAGAAGGAAGTAGATGACTATTCTACTAAGGTTGAAAAACCAAATGAAACAGTATCTAGTACAGTGGATAAAACTCCTAAAGAGCTTTTTACAGTTTCTCGAACAGCAGAAGTAGGGCAAGATGGAGTTGTCACAGTAACAACTCAAATTGTGCCGAAAGAAATTGATAAGGGTGCAGAAATAGTTGTCTTGGTGGATACATCTAAAAAAATGGATGAAGAGGCTAAAAAAGCAGCTAAAGATAACATTGTCAAGCTTGTCAAAGAAATGACTGACCCAACCAATAATCATAATTCTCGTAACTCTGTGCGTGTGATCGGTTTCAATCGCAAGTTATCTGAAGCTCAAGAGGTTAACAGTATTACTGTAGAAGACACGGTTGAGAAGCTTTTCACTGATGCTGAACAAAATTACAATTGGGGCGTAGATATGCAGGGAGCAATCCATGAAGCACGTCGCATTTTAGAAAGCGAGAAATCAGGGAAACGCAAACATATTGTACTTCTGTCACAAGGGGAGTCTACATTTAGTTATGATTTGACGGATGCTGCGAAAACAGAAACTAAGTATAAGACAATCAATGAAGATAAAGTGGTGCATACTAACCCTCTATTGCCTTGGCCATTTACATTTGATGTGACTGTCCGCAGAGCAAATTTGTTAAAAGATGCCAAGAGCTTGATTGAATTCTTGAATAAATTGGGAATTACAAGGTTTAATGAGGCATTAGATGGAGTATCTACTGTCGCAGGTTTAACTGACTTTATTGGAAAGTTTTTCAGAAACCCGTTAGACTATATTGACTTAGCTGATATTGATAGCTCCAAATTAGAAGAACAAAAATTCAATTATGAGAAACAAATTGGTGAGGGGTACCATTTCCGTAGCTTTTATGAACGTAAACTTGATCCATTACCATTTAAAGACGCTATTGTAAAGAAAATAAAGTATAATTTAAAAAAAGAATTAGATAAGGCTGCATTGCCTACAAATACTCTCAGTTATATCGGTAAAAAGATTGGTTTGACAAATACCTCTGAAAAAGCAATTGACTTGTTTGCAAATTCCCTCGTTGATTACATTTTCTACGGTCGAAAAAATGTCTTTTACAATCATAACCTCTCTGCTCAGGCAGAAGCAAAGATTGCTACTGAGAAAGGGATTCATTTCTACGCTGTTGATGTGACCAAAGACAAAGCTGGCGAAGAAAAGAATAAATTTGATGACTACTTGAAAAAAATGTCTGGGGATAAGGGCGAGTTTTTAAATATTGACGAGAATGTTGCAGAAAAATTTAAAGATGTATTGACTAAAGTGAGCTTAGTAGATTCGCTTGAAAATGATGTTGAGTTCGCGAAAAAACCAGATAGTTCTAAAGTAAAAATCACAAATGGTACATCTAGTTTATTATGGTCGTTTTTCTCTAACTCGAAAACAACTATTACTTGGAACTTAGATAAAGAAGACTTAATCAAGGCTTATCAAACTAACAAGCCACTATCTTTAACATATCAATTGCAACATAAAAAAAATAAAAAGAATAAAGGTTTCCAAGAATTGGTAAGAACTGAGGTTCGTTATTCTCTTAATAATGATAGAGAAAAAACAGCAAAATACTCATCCTCAAAAGTGTCTCTTAACCATGAAACTAAGAAAGTTTTGGTTCCTGTTCCTATTGAGCCAAAAGATACAGATAAGGTGGTAGACAAGTCAACAGGTATATCAAAAGTAGAAAATATGACACCTATGGTGACACCTGAAATGCCTAAACAGACAGAACCAAATGTTCCAGACTCAACTCTTCCAATGCAACCAGAGTTACCTAAAGAGACTGGAAAACCAGGTAATAATGTTGAGACAGAATCACCTAAGCCTATCGAAAACTCAACCGATGATTCAGCAAATAAACCAGACTCAACAACTCCGAAAACAACGGACAATATTATTATTCCAAATCCCACTCTTCCAATGAAGCCAGATTCAACTGAAGAGACCGAAAAACCAGGAAATAATGTTGAACCAGAATCACCTAAGATTATCGAAGACTCAACCGATGATTCAGCAAATAAACCAGACTCAACAATTCCGAAAGCAACGGACAATATTATTATTCCAAATTCCACTTTTCCAATGAAGTCAGAGTCACCTAAAGAAATTGGTGAAACAGAAAACAGTGTTAAACCAGAATCACCTAAGCCTATCGAAGATACAGACAGTTCAGCAGGTACACAAAAATTGGATATTCCAAAAGTAATGGATACCCCAGATTTGTCTCGCCCAATGGAACCAGAGTCAACTGAAGAGATTGGTAAAGCAGAAAATAGTGATACTCCAGATTCTTCTAAGACTATTAAAGATTCAGATAACTCTGCTCCAATTTCTACTATCAAGGATAAAGTGAATGCCGAAACGGTGGCAAATCAGGTAGAGCTTGCTATGAATCAGAAATCACGTCTTTCTGACAATGTGGAGAAAGTATCTAGTGTGAATCGTTCAACCGAGAAGTCAAACTCGCTTCCATCTACTGGACAAGCTGATTCTCCAATCTATACGTTAACTGCCCTCTCTCTTCTTGTAGGAGCTCAGGTACTTTATCGTACAAAACGTAAGCAAGAATCGAAGTAAATGTTGGTCGTGTAATTTCTACTTGTATATACATATGGTTAATAGAGTAGAGATTATGCCTATAATAGTGATGGAATTGTTTTACCCTCCGTACAGATCCAAGTTTTAGGAAATCTTTGGAGATTGAATATAAAACGAGCCATTCGCAATAGCTGCAGAGGCTGAACTGGGAATGTAGAATAAATCTGTCAATCTATACTAGGCTGAGATGAGATATGGACATTGATTCTGAGAAGTATAGTTGGGCATAAATATAAATTTCAATAAAAATATTGAGATAAGTCATATAATAAAACGCATAAAATCAACGTTCTTAGCAACACGATTTTATGCGTTTTTTGGCACTCTTTTCCTAAATTACACAAAATAAACCACCCGTTTTCACGGGTGGTCATGACTAGTAGGGGTCCACTCAGTCTTTGGTGATATGAGGATAGCTTGTGTTCAAATTATCTGTTAGATAACTAGTATAGAATATATGATAGAATAGTTAAACCGATAACATCAGCCACAGCATGTGCTAGGAAAAATGGTAATAAATTTTTAGGTTTTATTTTTTGATAAAGTAGATAGAAAATAGTTCCTAGAATTAAGCCTAAACCGAGTGCACTAAGTAAACCTTGATAGGTATGGAAACTACATCGAATAATTAACGAATATAAAAATGCCCATTTTGCATATTTAGGGTTAACCAGTAAGCACAAGTTAAGGAAGAAAATTTCTTCATAAAATCCGTTCAACAATGAGTACAAGATCAGTGATAAATCAATGTTAGGAAATAGTTGAAACATGGATGGAGTGTTGGAAGCTAGAAACTGATAGGATACTAGATTATAGATATCCAAGCATAATGCAGAAAAAATGAATAAGGCAACAGCTTGTAATGGAACCCAAGGAGTAATAAAAATATGTTTTTTCCAAATTGAGAAATCAAAATTTCGGAGTAATAGATAGAAGATGGCTATTGTGAGCCAAACTAACTGTAGAGCCAAAGCCTTATAATTATCCATTGTTGAAAATGTCAAATTTTCTTGAAGAGTTGTAGTTTGATTTTGTAAGGCTATGTATTGGAGAGTAGAGTTGATGATTCCATCTCCAAATAAAATAATTGTTAGAATGAGAATATCAAACCATTTTAATACGGTTAATTTTTTTGGACTCCACATAATGGGATAGTTCCTTTCATTTTTGTTTAGTTCAGTTTATCAAACAAATCTATATATGCTCTCGGTTTCGTCTGTTTTTTATCTGTTTTAAACAAAAGAAGTCAAAAGAAAGCTGAAATAGCAGAACATGGTGCTCTATTTATCTATGATAGAGTTGCACCATTGTACGAATCGGTATATAATTGAAGTATAATAATATTTTATAATAGAACTTTACGAGGAGGTATAAAAATGTCAAGGATTTTGGTTGTAGAGGATGACATAGTTATTAGTCAAGTTGTTTGTGAGTTTTTAAAAGAACATGGTTATCAGGTAGAATCTGTTTTTGATGGAAAGGTTGCTTTAGAAAGGTTTCAAGAAGAACAATTCGATTTAATTGTTTTAGATATCATGATTCCATCTATGACAGGTTTGGAAGTACTGAAGGAAATTCGCAAAACTTCTCAGATTCCAATTTTGATGCTGACAGCCATGGGTGACGAATATACACAGCTTATTAGTTTTAATCAGATTATAAGTGATTATGTTGTTAAACCATTTTCACCAACTATATTGGTAAAACGGATTGAGAATATTTTGAGAGGAAAAGGAGAGACAGATAGCATTGAGATAGGAACAATTCTTATTCAACCAACTAGCGGGGCAGTTTATATGGAAGAAGAAGAAGTTCAATTGACGAAAAAAGAATATGAAGTTTTACTATATTTAGCTAAACGACGTGGGAAAATTGTTAGTCGTGATAACTTGATGATGGGAATATGGGGATATACGGAATTGGATAGTCGTGTCTTAGATAATCATATCAAGAATATCCGTAAGAAATTGCCGTCACTTCCTTTGAAGACAATAGTTGGTCGTGGTTATCAAATAGAGGGTACTTAATATGGGGATTGCCAGAAAAAATTTTATTATTGTTGCTGCGATGATTTCTTTCATCTCTGTAACATTGTTAGGGTTATTGTATTATGCTATGCCTATATATTATAATCAGGTTAAGAAACAGGAATTGAGACACGATTATATGACTGTGGCTAAACAATTGGATGGGATGCCAGAAGCTAAGATTATATCTGAGATTGATGATTTCGACATAAAAACTCCGAATATTATTATTAGTCTTTTTTCGAGTGATAGAAAAATTATTTATCCAGACCCCAATGATGAAATGGCTAAAAAGCATGAGAACGAGTATTTAGAAAATGGGGATTTTGATGAAATTGGTTCTTGGGGAGCCGAGATAACATCTGCAGAAGGAGTTACATATTATCTGTTATTTAATTATGGATTTCACTCGTTATCTGATGTCAGTCAAACATTGGTAACTTTTTATCCATTCATATTGCTGTTGATTATTGTTCTGGCAGTTTCGGTAGCTTTTGTTTACAGTAGACTGTCCACTCGTAGAATAGCAAGAATTTCAGAAACAACAAGACGAATGCAATCGTTAGAGTCTGGAATCAGTTGTGCTGTTGCAGGAACTGATGAAATAACAATATTGGCTCAGGATATTAACAGCCTGTATAGCAAGTTATTGTCAAGTATCGATGAATTAAGAACGGAAAATGAACGTGCTATGGCACGTGAGAAGGAGAAGTCTGATTTCCTCCGTATCACATCACACGAATTAAAAACTCCAATAGCTAGTATGTTGGGGTTAGTCGAAGGCATGATTTATAATGTGGGGCCATTTAAGGACCATGATACATATTTAAAAAAATGCAAGGAAATCTTGCAGGAACAATCTGAGTTAGTTCATTCTATTTTAGAAGCGACAAATCTTGATATGGCTTTAAAGGAAAGCAGAGAACAAATCCGATTAGATCAGTTGATTGATTCCTCTTTAACAAGTTATCAGAGTTTGGCAGAGGTTAAGGGCTATCAATTTGAAGTAGAACTATCACCGGTTCTCATTGAGGCAAATCCTGTTTATTTCTTAAAAGCTATTAAGAATATTTTAGATAATGCCTTTCGGTACTCATGTAAAGAGGCTATTATTCGTGTAGTACTACGCCAAAATCAATTAATAATCGAAAATCAGGTTGAACGTGTTTTAAGTGACGAGGAATTGGATCAAGTCTTTCGTCCATTCTATCGTCCAGACTACAGTCGTGATAAGAAAGATGGTGGCATAGGGATTGGTTTGTTTATTGTACAGAAAATATTAGAAAAACACGGCTTTCCGTACACTTTTTATGCTTCTGATACACAAACTATGCGTTTTATGATTCATTTGCAATCACAAAGTACAGCGAATAGTAATGAATTGATATAGGTAAAATATAGACAATATTTAGTTTTTCTTTTATTACTTCGACGTAAGAGGAAACTCCGTTTCCTTATTTCCAACTTCAAACACTCCACTGGATTGTTTGAACTCGCTTTGCTGTACTCTGCAGGGGTGACTTGCTCCGCAAGTGCTATCTCCAACCTTGCACAGTCACTCGACTGTACAAGCTGTCTGCAGCTCGTTGACTGGTACTAAAAGTAAACTAAAAGACTATAAAAGAGACATGATTTCATCCATTTTTGAAAACAGGTCTCTTTTATTGTAGTCTCAAATGGAAAATAGAAAAAAAACAGGAGAGGAATAGAATGGCGACAGTCTAACTTTGTATAATGGATGTGTTTGATAAAATCTGTTAAAATACAGGAGGGATTTATGATTGTTTTTTTGGTTATTTGTGTTTTTTTGGTGAGAATCTATTTTTTGAAGATTTCAATTAAAAACGAAAAACGGATTTTGAAAAACGGCGGTTCAGAATTTGGTGTTCAAAATACTAAATTATTAACAATTGTACATATTCTATTTTATTTATCATGTTTGGTTGAAGCAGTAGTGCGACACACCAAGTTTGATACGCTTAGTAGCTTAGGTTTGATATTCTTGCTGTTTTCAATGGGAATGTTATTTTGGGTAACACGATTGTTAGGTGATATTTGGACAGTTAAGCTCATGTTGGTAAAAGATCATCGTTTTGTTGATCATTGGTTGTTTCGTGTTGTAAAGCATCCTAACTATTTCCTAAATATTATACCAGAATTAATCGGTTTAGCTTTATTGTGTCATGCAACATATAGTTTTCTCATCTTATTCCCAGTCTACATGGTTATCTTATACAGACGTATTCACGAGGAAAATAATTTGTTGAAAACAGTGATTATTCCAAACGGAACTGTGCAGTCTGCAGCAGAGATAACTGGAAATAATTAAAGTTTGCTAAATAATAATTGTGATATTGTTTGAAACTAGGATACCGCTCTAATTAGAGTTGATGAGTAAGTTTACATGATTCAGTTTTCATATTTAAAAGTGGTACCGTATGTGTAAATTGGCTTTTGTCAGTTGTATATTATAAAGAAACTCTTGCAAAAGTGTATGTTGCAAGAGTTTCTTTATTGCTACGAGAGGCTATGGATGTTTACGGTTTCTCTACGGAGAATGTATTGGCGTGAGCAAGGTCACCATAGGTATAACCGAGATTAAACCATTTTTTCCTTTGCTCAGAAGTGCCGTGGGTAAAACTGTCTGGAACAGTACGGCCGTAGGCTTCCTGTTGAAGAGTATCGTCACCAACTGCATGGGCAGCATTCATGGCTTCGTCAATATCACCAGCATCCAAGATGCCTTGTCCATCAACATATTTGGCCCAGGCTCCTGCATAATAGTCAGCTTGCAATTCTAAACGAACATTTAGCGCATTGCCTTCCTTATCGGATAGTTGAGCCCGTTTTTGATGGTAGGCCCCAAGAACTTCTAATTCATTCTGAACATGGTGACCAACTTCATGAGCGATGACATAGGCCATGGCAAAGTCACCAGCAGCCTTATACTTGCTAGATAATTCTTGATAGAAAGAAGTATCAATATAAATCTTGCGGTCAGCAGAGCAATAGAATGGACCGGCTTGGGCGGAACCAACTCCACATCCGGTTTGGGTCTGGTTAGTATAGAAAACCATAGTCGGTGCATTGTAGGTTAAACCATTGGCTTTAAATTCTTGGACCCAAAAATCTTCTGTCGATCCTAAAACCTTACTCATGAATTCAGCATCTGCATCAGACACATCTGTACCAGTCGTTGTGACTTGACTCGATTGGTAAGGATTAGTCCCTGTTGATGGGGAAAGCAACCCACCAAGGTTTGACATGTCTCCGAAGGCTACTAAAAGGACAAGAACAAGTAGTTTTCCTTTCCAACCAAGTCGTGAAAAGATTAGTCCCAATAGAACATTTCCGCCAGATGAACCAGACGAGAAAGATGAGTTAGAACTGGATTGTCCCCTGCGGTCCTCAATGTTAGAACTTTTTCGCAAATCATCAATTTTCATATAAATCTCCTTAGAACCTGTCAACAAGTTCTTATTTTCTCACAAACTATTATATAGCAAATTGTTGAAAAAAAACATAGGAAAGCTATCGGAAATAATAGGCCTAGTTCTGTATAAAAGTGCAAAATTTGGTATAATAGTAGGGATACAATATAGAAGGAGTGGACATGGTTGAATATTTATCGGTTAGTCATCTAACTAAGTATTTAAAATTAAAGTTTGACCGCGATCCGTATTTGGAGAAGGTGTATTTGACAGGTCAAGTGTCCAACTTCCGTAAACGCCCTAGCCATCAATATTTTTCGCTCAAGGATGACAAGGCAGTCATCCAAGTGACCATGTGGGCAGGCGTCTATAAGAATCTGGGCTTTGAGCTTGAAGAGGGAATGAAAATCAATGTCATTGGGCGCATTCAGCTCTATGAACCAAATGGTTCTTATTCTATTGTCATTGAAAAAGCTGAGCCAGATGGTATTGGAGCCTTGGCAATCAAGTTTGAACAGCTCAAACAAGCTCTGACACAGGAAGGCTTATTTAAAGAAGAATTCAAGCAGGCCTTGCCACGGTTTACCAAGAAAATCGGTGTCATTACCAGTCCGAGTGGAGCTGTTATTCAGGATATTATTACAACCGTTAGCCGACGTTTTCCAGGCGTAGAGATTGTTCTCTATCCGACCAAGGTGCAAGGAGATGGTGCTGCTCAGGAGGTTGTTACTAATATTCAAAGAGCCAATGAACGGGATGACTTGGATGTTCTGATTGTTGGTCGTGGCGGTGGTTCTATCGAAGACCTTTGGGCTTTCAATGAAGAAATTGTGGTTCGGGCTATTTTTGAATCCCGTATTCCAATCATTTCCAGCGTAGGTCATGAAACAGATACGACCTTGGCTGATTTTGTAGCAGATAAACGAGCTGCTACCCCAACAGCTGCCGCAGAATTAGCAACACCTGTGACCAAGGCGGACTTACTGGGCTACCTCAATCAGCAGGAAAATAGAGCCTATCAGGCCATGACCAATCGTTTGAGATTCCTAAGAGGTCAGCTTGAGAAAATTAGCCAGTCAGTCATGTTCCGCCAGCCTGAACGCTTGTATGATGGTTATTTGCAAAAATTAGACCGCTTGACCAATCAATTGCAGACACGGATGAAAGAACTCTACAGCCAGCAGAAACAGGCTTGTCTCCTACTACAGCAACGATTACAAGGTGTGCATCCAGGTCGTAAAGTAGAAAGTTTCCAAGAGAGAATTATCCAGCAGGAACGACTCTTGAAGAGCAATATGGCTAATATCTATGACAATAAGATGGCCAAGGCGGACAAGCTGATTGAGGCCCTGACTATGCTGGATACCAGTCGCATCGTAGCCCGTGGCTACGCCATGATTCGTCAAGATGGTCGGGTGATCGATAGTGTAGAAAATGTACAAATGGGTGAAAACCTAACCATCCAGATGAAGGATGGTCAACTTGATGTGGAGGTAAAACATGTCCAAACAGACGAAAACATTTGAAGAAAACTTAGCTGAATTAGAAGGAATCGTAACCAAATTGGAGCGAGGCGATGTGGCTCTGGAAGAAGCACTGGCCGAGTTTCAAAAAGGAATGGTTCTATCGAAAGACCTACAAAAGACACTAGCAGAAGCTGAAAAGACCTTGGTCAAGGTCATGCAGGCGGATGGCAGTGAAGCGGAGATGGATTAATGGTTGCCAGTAAATTGCAGCGACTTGAGGAAGCCATGGCAGACTTTTACCAACCCCAGGTAGCTGAACGCCTCAACCAATCGGTTCTTTATTCGCTACAGGCTGGTGGTAAACGAATCCGCCCCTTGCTTTTATTGACCATCTTAGAGTCCTTTGGGATGGAATTAAAACAAGCTCATTACCAAGTGGCAGCATGTGTCGAGTTGATCCATACGGGAAGTTTGATTCACGATGACCTGCCTGCTATGGATAATGATGATTACCGTCGTGGTCGCTTGACCAACCACAAGGTTTACGATGAAGCAACGGCTATTTTAGCAGGGGACAGTCTCTTTCTAGATCCATTTGGTTTCCTAGCCCAAGTTGATTTACCAGCTGAGACCATCCTTGCTCTCGTGAGAGAGCTTTCCCAGGCATCTGGGACCTTTGGAATGGTTGCTGGTCAAGTCTTGGATATGGCTGGTGAAGGGCAGAATTTGACCTTAGAACAATTACAAGCCATCCATGCCAATAAGACTGGAAAATTATTGACATTTCCCTTTGTAGCAGCAGGTTTGATTGCAGGACAATCAGATGTGGTAATCAACCATTTGCGACAAGCGGGTCAATTAATTGGTCTAGCCTTTCAAGTTCGGGATGATATTTTGGATGTGACAGCCACTTTTGAGGAAATCGGAAAAACTCCCCAAAAAGATGTATTGGCTGAGAAGTCTACCTACCCTGCCCTAATGGGACTGGAAGCCTCAAAAGTCTTTCTAGAAGATAGCTTGAATCAAGCAATCAACGAGCTAGATCAAGTGGCTAAACAAGTCCCATTTTCAACAGAAAAAATCAAAGAAATCATAGAAAGTTTACGAATCAATGGCTAAGGAAAGAGTAGATGTACTAGCTTTTAAACAGGGGCTTTTCGAGACGCGGGAGCAGGCCAAACGCGGTGTTATGGCTGGCTTAGTTATATCCGTCATTAACGGGGAACGCTACGATAAACCAGGTGAGAAGATTGACGAGGGAATTGAACTCAAGCTCAAGGGGGAAAAACTCAAGTATGTCAGCCGTGGTGGTCTCAAATTGGAGAAAGCCTTGCAGGTTTTCCACTTATCAGTTGAGGGTCAAACAACGATTGATATTGGGGCTTCAACAGGCGGATTTACGGATGTTATGTTGCAGGCTGGTGCCAAGCAGGTCTATGCTGTGGATGTAGGGACCAACCAACTCGCTTGGAAATTACGTCAGGACGAACGTGTAATCAGCATGGAACAGTACAATTTCCGCTATGCTGAGTTGGGAGATTTCGAACTTGGTCAACCAAGTTTTGCGTCCATTGACGTCAGCTTTATCTCATTGAGTCTGATTTTGCCAGCACTCCATCGTATTTTAGCGGAGGGTGGCCAGGTTGTTGCCCTTGTCAAACCCCAATTCGAGGCTGGACGTGAACAGATTGGGAAAAATGGCATTGTTAAGGATAAATCCGTTCACTTGAAAGTCTTGGAAGAAGTGACAAAAATGGCCGTGGAAACAGGCTTCTCAGTCAAAGCCCTTAGCTTTTCCCCTGTTCAAGGCGGTCATGGCAATATCGAATTTTTAGCGCACTTAGAAAAATCAACACAACCAAACCAGATTGATAAAGAGGTCATAACAACTACAGTCTATCAAGCACATGAGGAATTTAAAAAGGATGAATAAACGAGAACGATTAGAAGTCATTAAAGATTTGGTAGTCCGATTTCCTATTGATACACAGGAAGAAATTGTTGAACGTCTAGAAGCAATGGGTGTCAATGCGACACAAGCAACGGTTTCACGTGATATCAAGGAACTTGGCATTATTAAGGTTCCATCAGCAGATAAGGGATATATTTATGGTTTACCAAAGGCAGGTCTTGTTAAGGTAAAATCGCAGAATGTTTTTGAAGTCTCAGTGATGGATAAAATGATTAATCTCCGTCTGGTACCTGGAAGCTCTGCTGTGGTCAAACGCCAGATTTTGGAACAATTTCAAGAACATGTTTTTTCAGTGATTGCTGATGATGACAGTATTCTGCTCATTGTTACAAACGAAGGTATTATTTCGCAAATCGAACAGACGGTTAGAGGGTGGTAGCCATGTTACTAGAAGTGTCCATTAAAAACTTCGCCATTATTGAGCAGGTATCACTGAATTTTGAAAACGGGATGACCATCCTATCTGGTGAAACAGGTGCAGGTAAATCCATTATCATTGATGCCATGAACCTGATGCTAGGGGCGCGTGCGACGACAGATGTTATCAGACATGGGGCCGCCAAGGCTGAGATTGAAGGGCTCTTTTCCTTTGAAAATAGCAGAGCTCTCGAGCAAATTTTGCTTGAACAGGGGATTGAAGTAGCTGACGAACTCATTATCCGCCGTGAAATCCTGCAAAATGGCCGTTCGGTCAGCCGTGTCAATGGACAAATGGTCAATTTATCTGTCTTGAAACAGATTGGGCAATATTTAGTAGATATTCATGGTCAACATGACCAGGAAGAATTGATGAAATCCCAGCACCATATCCGTCTTTTGGACAGTTTCGGAGAAGATGAATTTTGGAGTCTTAAAGACCGTTATCAGACAACCTTTGATGCCTATCGTAGTCTTCGCAAACGAGTTCTTGAAAAGCAAAAAAATGAGCAAGAACACAAGGCGCGGATTGAGATGCTAGAATACCAAATTGCTGAAATCGAAGCAGCGGATTTGAAGTCTGGGGAAGATATTCAACTCAATCAGGAACGCGATAAACTGCTCAACCACAAACAAATTGCAGATACACTGACCAATGCCTATGCACTGTTAGACAATGAAGATTTTTCAAGCTTGAACAACCTACGCTCAGCTATGAGTGACTTGCAAAGTCTGGAAGAATTTGATCCAGACTACAAACAGCTCTCTTCTAGCCTGACAGAAGCTTATTATGTCGTTGAAGATATAACCAAGCGTCTCAGCGATGTGGTCGATAATCTAGATTTTGACGGCAATCGTCTCATGCAATTGGAAAGTCGTCTGGATTTGCTCAATACCATTACGAAGAAATATGGTGGAACTGTCGATGATGTTTTGGACTATTTTAGTAAAATCAGCGAAGAATACAATCTATTGACAGGCAATGATTTATCTGGAGATGATTTGGAAGTTCAGCTTAAGAACTTAGAGAAAGAATTGGTTGAACGAGCAGGTCAGCTCAGCCAATCACGCCATGAATTGGCTGTTGTTTTAGAAGATATTATCCGCCAAGAATTGCAAGACTTGTATATGGAGAAAGCTCGTTTCCAAGTTCGATTTACTAAAGGAAAATTTAATCGAGAAGGAAATGAAACAGTAGAATTTTACATCTCTACCAACCCAGGTGAAGACTTCAAGCCTCTGGTTAAGGTGGCTTCTGGAGGAGAATTGTCTCGCTTGATGTTGGCCATTAAGTCAGCCTTTGCCCGTAAAGAAGGCAAGACTTCCATCGTCTTTGACGAGGTGGATACAGGGGTGTCTGGACGTGTGGCCCAGGCCATTGCCCAGAAAATTTATAAAATCGGACAATATGGGCAAGTATTGGCGATTTCTCATCTACCACAAGTCATTGCTATTGCAGATTATCAGTTCTTTATTGAGAAAATATCCGACGAACATTCGACCGTTTCTCGTGTCCGTCTCTTGACCAAAGAAGAGCGTATTGAGGAAATTGCCAAGATGTTAGCCGGTGACAAAATCACAGATGCAGCCCGTAATCAAGCAAAAGAATTAGTAGAAAAAGGTTAGGCGACTAGCCTTTTTGCTTATGTCCAAAGTTTATTTTTTAGTTAAAATTTGTTATAATAGATGGCAAAATTGAAGAGAATTGTAGGATGAAATATGTCAAAGATTAAGATTGTTACGGATTCAAGTACGACTATCGAACCCAGTTTGGTCGAAGAATTGAATATAACAGTTGTTCCATTATCTGTAATGGTTGACGGAGTCGTATACTCTGACAACGATTTAAAAGAAGGAGAATTCTTAGAGCTCATGCGTGGGTCGAAAAACTTGCCAAAAACAAGCCAGCCCCCAGTAGGACTCTTTGCGGAAACTTTTGCTGAATTGGCTAAAGACGGCAGTCAGATTATTGCCATTCTCTTGTCGCATGCCTTGTCAGGGACAGTAGAAGCTGCTAGACAAGGAGCAACCCTTTCTGGTGCTGATGTGACAATACTCGATTCAAGCTTTACAGATCAGGCTGAAAAATTCCAAGTTGTAGAAGCAGCACGCATGGCACAAGCTGGTGCCAGCAAAGAAGAAATCCTTGCAGCTATTGAAACAGTCAAAGAAAAAACGGAATTATACATCGGTGTATCAACCCTAGAAAATCTAGTCAAGGGTGGTCGTATTGGACGTGTTCAAGGGATGCTGAGTAGCCTACTCAATATCCGTGTCATCATGGAAATGAAAGACCATCAGCTGACTCCGATTGTCAAGGGACGAGGCAATAAGACCTTTAAAAAATGGCTGGAAGAGTTCACGGCAACTCTAGCAGATAAAAAAGTAGCCGAGATTGGTATTTCCTATTCAGGAACGGCAGATTTTGCAAATGAAATGAAGAGTCAATTACAAGAGTACGTCTCAAAAGAAATTTCTGTTTTAGAGACAGGTTCCATCATTCAAACTCATACTGGTGAGGATGCCTGGGCTATTTTGCTTCGTTATGAATAATAGGAAGTTGATTCAAGGCTTTGTTTTCTTTTTTCTGACAATTCTAGGGTCGATTTTTCTATTTCATCAGCTCATTCCTGTTGCCTCATCTCGCATCTCCAGACAAGAGCTTACCGTATCAGAAAAAATCAGTTTTCGATATGTGGCACTTGGTGATTCTTTGACAGAAGGTGTTGGAGATACAACTGGACAGGGGGGATTTGTTCCCTTGTTGGCTCAATCTCTAACTAATGATTATGGTTATGAAGTAGATTATAAAAATTTCGGAGTTTCTGGGAATACCAGTAATCAGATTCTTAAACGAATGAAGGAAGATGGAGAGCTGATAAGTTACTTAAAAACAGCAGATCTGTTAACTCTGACAGTTGGTGGCAACGATTTGCGCAAGGCTATTATTAAAAACATTGCCAATCTCAAAGTTTCAACTTTTGATAAGCCCGCAAAAGATTACGGAAAACAATTGGATACAATTATTAAGACAGCGCGTAAGAATAAACCAAATCTTCCCATCTATGTTGTCGGGATTTACAATCCACTCTACCTCAATTTTCCTGAATTGACAGAAATGCAGACAATTGTTGATAATTGGAATACGATGACAGAACAGATAACTGAAAAATATCAGCATGTCTACTTTGTTCCGATCAATGATTTGCTTTATAAAGGATTGGAAGGGGAGGCTGGTATTAGTCAAAATGGTAGCCAAGTTACCAATAATTTACTGTATGAGGAAGACAGTTTCCATCCCAATAATACTGGATATGAGATTATGAAAAAAGCGATATTGGAGAGAATGAATGAGACCACGGAAAGCTGGGAACCTTAATATTTGGAAATGGTTATTTTTAGCCCAGTTGTCTTTATTGATTGGTTGCGGAATAGTCCTCTATACACGGATTCAAACAGATAGAGAGGATTTAACAAAGCTCGTTCAGACTAGTACAGAAGACACAAAGGTTGGGACCTTCTCCACTAATAGGGAACAGCTCAACCAAACCCTCACTAACTATCTAAAAGAGTATCAGACGGAAGAGTTTTCCTATCAATTATTCGTAACGAGTCAGCAAGTTGTTTTTGAAGGCAGCTATCAGATTTTTGGTGTGACTATCCCACTCTATATTTATTTTCAACCTAGCAAAATGGAAGATGGCAGTATTTTGTTACGGATAACAGAAATATCAGTTGGAAGTTTATCCTTGCCGAAAGCAGAGGTATTAGCTTATTTACAAAAAAATTATAAACTACCTGCCTTTGTAAAAATAGACTCAGAACAAGCGCAAGTACAGGTTCAACTGACAGAACTGAAGAACAAATTTGGTCTGTATGGAAAGGCGAATACGATTGATTTGTACAACGACCAATTCATTGTTGATATCTACAGAAAAAGACAGTAAAATAGCATTAAAAACTTGACCAAACGCCTAAAATTCGGTACTATATAGAAGTGAGTAATAACTCAGAAAATTATTGGAGGACTTAGCAAATGGCTAATAAACAAGATTTGATTGCAAAAGTTGCAGAAGCAACTTCATTGACTAAAAAAGACTCAGCAGCAGCTGTTGATGCAGTATTCGGAGCAGTAGCAGACTACCTTGCAGCTGGTGAAAAAGTACAATTGATCGGTTTCGGTAACTTTGAAGTTCGTGAGCGTTCAGCACGTACAGGCCGCAACCCTCAAACAGGTGCAGAAATCAAAATCGCAGCATCTAAAGTACCTGCTTTCAAAGCTGGTAAAGCACTTAAGGATGCTGTAAAATAAAACAGTCTGGGGATAGACTGTTTTATCCCTCGCTTAAAAACAAAAGAGCGAGGCTAAGCATCAAAAAGCCCGTCATATCAAGCTTTCTAGCTTGTCCGACGGGCTTTTTTTCTACTATTTGTCAAGTCCATCAAGGTATTTGACGAAAAATATTTTGAGTTCAATAGTCAAAATAAGGAAATTGTTTTATTTTGGACTACATTTTAGTGTAAAAAGTGCATACAAAACCAACACCTTATGTTGAAATTTTTTGATAAGGTGTTACAATGATAGAGCATAAACAGTTTTACCGATTTTGGGTTGAAGCGTAATCGTAAAGTTTGTTATGCATAATGAGGTAATACATTGTCCGAATGAGACGATGTATGGAGGCAATCGTGTGCGGCTTCGTTGAAGTCGTTTGCGATTGTCTTTTTCGTTTCTCATAAAAGTCTGCGATATGGCAAGGATTGGTATGACTGGCTGAAGCGATATTGTGGATACACTTGAACAGAATCTTTCTAGCGTAGGGATTGCCACGCTTGGTAATGTGTTCCTTAGCGAGGAAGTTACCAGATTCATAGTGTCTCAGGTCAATACCGATAAAGGCATTGATTTGGTTGGCATACTGAAAACGGCGAATATCTCCCAGTTCACCAATAATACTTGTTGCAGTAGTCTCAGCTATTCCAGGAATAGAGAGCAGAATGTCATATTCAGGTAATGGCTGAGCTAGTTCCACCATTTCGTCTAAGACAGCTTGTCTCTGTTCATAAAGTCTAAGCAATTCTTTTGCATAGTAACGGACCTCTTCCAGTATTGGAGAGGTTTTCTTGACGGCACAATAAGATTGATTAGCTAGTGCTATAAGCTTCTCGGCTAAGTAAGCCACACGCTTGTCAGAAATCCGTTTTGAAGTGGACAGACGGATGCTCTTTGAGAGTTCATCATTGCTTAACTCAAGTACACAGTCCTTACAAGGAAAAGCTATAACTAAGTTCCAGTATTGTTCGCCAGATGGTGTCGATAAGATATTTTCCAATTCAGGGAAAGTGACCTGTAAGACCCTGTGCAGGCGGTTTTTAGCTCGAACAATATCCTCGGTCAGATTCTGATAGAAACGGCTGAGATCCCGCAAGTTTTGGTAGACTTCTTCTTGGACATAAGTGGGTTTACGATTCAGCACAAATTGAGATTGAGCCAGTTTTTCAGCGTCAATTTGATCTGTTTTCCGCACACGCAAGCTATCCAGTTGCTTCTTAGTTTCTAAGGGATTAAGCCGTGTATAAGCATAGCCATTATCATCTAGAAAAGTTTGGAGACGGCGAGAATAGACACCTGTTGCTTCAAAGATGATTTCTGGCTTATGGACGGTTCTCAAATCGCCAAGTAGCCGAGCAAAGCCGATGGCGTCATTGGATATGGTATAGCCATGAACTTTCTCACCATTGACTAGAATGGCCACTTCTGAACTTGCCTTACTCACATCAATCCCAAAAACTACTCGCATGATATTACCTCTTTGTCTTGAATGATTCCTTGTTTTAGCGATGTCATTTTCAATACTCGACGTCTGGCGTCCCACATACTTTGATAACATTCTTTCTAAAACAGGTGTCTTGCCAGTTTTTGTTGCGACGTCTAGCGTCAAAAAGCCCTACGACTTAACAAGACACCTCTACTTTATCATAAAGAAAAAGTAGTGAGTACTTTCTCCCGTCGGAGATTTCCTCACTACTAATCTTAGTATGTTTCTGTGTTTTGGGGCTCCCAGAGTCAGGGGAGTGACTCTGGGAGGTTGGAAATGAAGCAAAAGTATTTTGCGTCAAAGAGTCAGGGGAGTGACTCTGGGAGGTTGGAAATGAAGCAAAAGCATTTTGCGTCAAAGAGAGAGAAACTTTAGTAGTTTTCTACACTACACATTCTCGTTTTAAGACAACAAAAAACCAGCCTTGGCCAGCTGATTTTTTAGGAGATTTATGAAAAATTTTAGGATACACCTATAGTATACTCGAATTTTCAGATTCTTCATCGGTCTGTAGACCTATTTTGTTAAAAAATGAACATGTGCTATAATAATAAAAACTCAAAAGGAGAGTATTATGACAATCCGTAAAGCTAGACAATCTGACATTCCGATATTAAATGAATTGCTTCAAGATATTTTACAGGTGCATCACCAAGCACGACCAGATATTTTTAAAAGTGCAGGTCAAAAATTTTCTGAGGCTGAATTAGTAGCACTTTTGGAAAATCCAGATAAGCCTATTTTTGTCTTTGAGTTAGAGGGACAAGTGGTTGGGCATCTTTTTTGTGAATTATCTACCGCAACAGGCGATGTTTTAGAACCAATTAAAACCTTGTTTATTGATGATTTGTGTGTAGCCAATTCTGCGCGTGGTCAAAGAATTGGCGAGCAGCTTTATGAATTTGCTCTTTCCTATGCTAAGGAGCAGGGTTGCCACAATCTTACCTTGGATGTATGGGCTGACAATGCAGGAGCTGTCCGTTTTTATGAACGCCAAGGAATGAAACCACAAAAGTTCCGTATGGAGCAAATAATAGAGTGAGGCTGGGCAAAAAGCCCAGGACCACTACTCAGAGTTCGTGTCAACATCTCAGCGCAGTGGTTGATTGGCAGATTTGTTCGTGTTTTGCACTCCAAATCTGGCCTAATCAACTGTGCGGGGGTGGGAAGACGAACTCTTTTTATCTTGGTCGAGTTCTTATACGAAAACTCAAAAGAATGCAAAAACTCCCTCCCTATGATATAATCAAAGCGAAAAATTTTTTATGTTAGGCTACTAGCTCGTCCCTAGTAGTCTTTTTTTTTGTGCTAAAAATTCAGGATAAGTCATCTGTTCTTTTAAAAGGATATAGGCTATTTTTAATAGTTGATGCGCAAGTGCAATGGTTGCTTTTTGTGAGCCACGCCGACTTTGAATCTGATAATATCGTTCTGCTAATGGGCTGCCTTTTTGTCTTTTGACAGCGAAGGCCGCTTGGCATAAACATTTCTTCAAATATGAATTTCCGTGTCGAATCTTGGTACTTCGTTTTTTACCAGCACTCTCATTATTACCTGGACAGAGTCCAGCCCAAGAAGCTAAATGTCCAAATGTCGGAAACTGACTCATGTCAACTCCAACCTCAGAAATGATAACAGAAGCTGTAATGACATCAATGCCTGGGATGGAATCCAATATTTCTACATGTTTTTCATATTGTGATAGATAGACATTCATTCGCTCTTCCAACAACTCAATCTGCTTCTGATAAAAATCATAAATCTCTAAGGACTGCTTTAACATAAAGCGGTGATGGTCAGAAAAATAGTCATCCAAGGCTTCCAGAAGCTGCGGCACTTTCTTCTTCAAGCTGGTGTAAACTGATTGATGGACAATGCGAGGTGTAATAGGCGTCCCATCAACCAGTAGCTGAAGGAGATTGCGACCAGATAGCCCCATAATATCTTCAATATAGGTTGTTAGCTTGATACCACCTGACTGAAGAATTTTATGGATACGGTTTGTTTCTCGATTGCGACTTTCCACATAATGTTTTCGTTGTCTGGTCAACTCCCTCAATTCTTGAATGGTTTCATCGGGAACGAAACTCCGAGGAAGCAGACCAATCCGTGTTAATTTGGCAATCCAGTGAGCGTCCTTCTTGTCGGTTTTCTGACCTGGAATAGCCTTCATGTGGGCTGGTTGAGCGAGTATCAACTCGAAGTCATCACATAGAGCATGCCAGACAGGTCGCCAATAGACACCGGTGCTTTCCATACCAACAGCTTCCACATGAAATTGACTGAGAAAATCGTGGCAAGCACGTAGGCCTTTAGTCGTTGTATCAAATGTAGCCATCTCACGCTTTGGACGAGTTGAGGTGAGTGGTCCATGTAGGATACAGACGACAATATTGGCTTGATGGACATCAATACCTGCACAAGATTGATAGAGAACCTCCATGATAATTCCCTCCTTCTAAAAATTAGAGAGCTTATCTACCGAATTGTAGTCGTATTTTTATACTCATGCCTATCGCATATTTTGGGGTGCTCGTCAGTAGAGTGGGTTAGTTTTTCCCGCGATGACTAACATCAGTAACTCGTCAACCACAAAGCCCTCACTAAGATTATACACCTAGTGAGGGCTTTATGTTCGTTTTCATTATTCTGTGGGTGAGGGCGGAGCCATCATGGATGTCTTTCCCACTCCCAATGTTCTCTCATTTTTGCTAATAAGTTTTGAGCAGTTTCTAGGTTGCTGTGCTTTTCTTTCCGCAGGAGTTGGGCTAGTTGGTCTACTTCATGCTCCTCGGCGCCAGCAAGTAGCGCTAGGGATTTTGCGTGGAGCTTCATGTGACCAGCCTGAATCCCTGAAGTAACAAGAGCACGCAGGGCAGCAAAGTTCTGACAGAGACCGACAGAAGCGATGATAGAAGCTAATTGGCGTGCCTTTGGTTGTTGGAGAAGGTCAAAAGCGACTGCTACCTTTGGATTGAGCCCGATCGAGCCGCCGACGGAGGCGATCGGAAGAGGTAGGGTGATGGAGCCGACCAAGTGCTCGCCATCAATAGACCAAGTAGAAAGCCCCTTGTATTGTCCATCACGGCTGGCATAAGCATGGGCTCCGGCTTCGACTGCCCGCCAGTCATTTCCTGCAGCGATAACGACAGCATCTATACCATTAAAAATCCCTTTGTTATGTGTCGCAGCACGATAAGGGTCCACTTGCGCCAGTTTGCTTGCCAGGGCTATTTTTTGAGCAGTTTCTTGAGCAATGGCAGAGCTGGTAGCCAGACTAGAGATGGCAATATGGCATTGGGCGGTGATCAGTGACTCCGTTGCATAGTTGGAGAGGATTCCCATCAAAGCCTGTCCCTTGCTGAGCTCTTCTAAGTCATCCTTAACAGCTTCTAACATGTTATTGAGGATATTGGCTCCCATGGCTTCTTGTACATCAACCTGAAGATAGACAATCAAAAACTCATCCTTACTCTCAACAGTCAATTCTCTTGCACCGCCCCCTCGTTTGACAATGGAAGGGTGTGCTTGATTGGCATTTTCTAAAATACTCTCCTTATGGTCAAGAATCGCCTGTGTCGCTCTGCTATGGTCCGAAATATCGTAGAGAGCAACTTGTCCAATCATGATACGGTTGTGAATAGTCGTTGTAAAACCGCCAGATTTAGCGATGATTTTGGCTCCGAAAGATGCAGCTGCAACCACAGAAGGTTCTTCAGTAACCATCGGTACAGAGTAAGTTTGTCCATCCACTAGAAGTTCTGGAAGTACAGAAAAAGGTAAGGAAAACGTTCCTAGATGATTTTCTGCCATCTTTCCCGCAATTGCTTCTGGCAGGTTTTCGTCTTTGTATAGAATGTCTAAGCTATCTTCGGCTAGGGAACGATTCTGACGGAGAATATCAATGCGCTCTTGGCGTGATTTTTTATAAAATCCGGAAAAAGTTGACATAGGTTCCTCTTTCTATAGGAAAGCGCCCCTTGGTGAGAGCCAAAGGGCGCCGTTTTGGCTTTTATTTACGATAGATACGTTTGTGATTATCCACTTTGATAAGGGCAAAGGGACTTTGGTCTTCTGGTAGGTCAAGGGATGAACCGGTTTCATCAAGGGTAATTTCTTCAAAGAAGACTTGTTCGTATTCCTTAACGCTGAGTTTTGTACGCTGATTGAGTTGTTCTAAACGATTTTCTTGTAAGTGGTTGCGATAACCTTCAACGAGTTGACCGCTGAAAATTTCACAGACAGCGCCGCTACCATAGCTATAAAAGAGGATTTGATCCCCTGTCTCTAACGCTCTGCTATTTTCCAAAAGGGAAAGAAGAGAGAGGAAGATAGAGCCAGTGTAGATGTTGCCGACGACTTTATTATAGACGATAGCTTCCTGGAAACGTTCTGTCAAGCGACTAAGAGTTTCTTCATCCTGAGCAATAGCTTGCAGTCCTTTAAGCCCTTGCTTGGAGAAAGGAATATGTAAGCACATGGCAGCAAAATCGTTGAGGGTTTTGCCTGTTTTTTGTTGATAGTAGTCGAAAGTTGTCGTCAAGCAATCGGTGTACTGTTCAGTTGAAAATTTACCATCAACACGTGGATATTTGTCGTAGTTGGGACGCCAGAAGTCGTAGATGTCACGTGTCTGGCAGACATTATCATTGTTGAGGACCAAAATTCGTGGGTTTGCGGTTACCAACATGGCAACTGCCCCAGCACCTTGGGTAGGTTCACCGCCAGAAGCGACTCCATACTTTGCAATATCACTAGCAATGACTAGGACTTTTGATTCTGGGAATTGAGCGATATGGCTTTTGGCAAGACTTAGTCCAGCCGTTGCACCGTAACAAGCCTCCTTCATCTCGATGGAGCGAGCGAAGGGCTGAATACCGAGTAATCCATGAATGGTGACGGCGGCAGCCTTACTTTGATCTACGCTAGATTCTGTGCCGACAATAACCATGTCAATGGTTTGTTTATCTTCTTCTGTCAGAATGGCTTCGGCAGCCTTTGCCCCAAGACTGATAATATCTTGAGTGACAGGAGCTACAGCCATTTCAGACTGAAGAAGACCAATCTTAAATTTATTTGGGTCCACATTGCGGGCTTGGGCTAAATCAGCCAAATCTAAAACATAATCGGGTGCCGCAAATCCGATTTTATCAATACCGATGTTCATAATATATCCTTTGTGTACAAATGATAGGTTAACTTGTTTGCGCATTGGAAACGATTAGGGAGATGCCTTGACCGCCTCCGATACAAAGTGAGCAAAGACCAAGCTCTTTTTCTTGCTTGATTAATTCGTGAATCAGAGTGACTAGGATTCGACTACCACTAGCTCCGATTGGATGTCCAAGGGCGATAGCACCACCATTGACATTGACTTTTGCAGGATCAATGCCGAGTTGTTTGACAACTGGAATTGATTGGGCTGCAAATGCCTCGTTGAGTTCGAATAGATCGATATCCTCGACTGTTTTATTCAGTTTTTGTAGCGCTTTTTGGCTAGCAGTAATAGGTCCAAGCCCCATCAATGCGGGATCTAAACCGCTTGTTGCATAGGCCTCAATATAGGTGAGTGGCTGGATATTTAGCTCACTGGCTTTTTCATCAGACATGAGTATCAAGACAGCACAGCCGTCGTTGATGCCAGAAGCATTGGCTGCGGTGACGGTTCCATCCTTTTTAAAAGATGGCCGAAGTGTTGCCAATTTTTCAATTGGCGTCAGACGAGGGTACTCATCTGTGGCAAAAATAGTTTCGCCTTTCCGATTTTTTAATCTAATAGGAACAATTTCGTCAACAAATCTTCCCTCAGCAATAGCTTTCGCAGCCTTCTCTTGGCTACTGTATGTAAAAGCATCTTGCTCTGCGCGACTGACTTGATAGTGTTCAGCAACATTTTCTGCAGTAATGCCCATGTGATAGTCGTTGAAGGCATCTGTTAGACCGTCTGTCAGCATAGAATCTTCTAGAGTAATATGACCAAATTTACTACCAAACCTGCTAGTTTTGGATAGATAAGGTGCCTGGCTCATAATTTCAATGCCTCCAGCCACAACTACATCATTGTCACCTAGCATGATTGACTGGGCAGCCAGGAGGACTGATTTGAGACCGGAACCACAGACTTTATTGACTGCATAGGCAGAGGCTGTCTGAGGAATGCCTGCACGAATAGCAATTTGACGTGCAATATTTTGTCCTTGTCCTGCTGAAAGAACATTTCCGAAGATAACTTCATCAACGCTGTCTGCAGGGATGTTTTTACTAGCTAAGGCTGTTTCGAGGACTTGCGCCCCTAAATCAGCGATTTCAATATCTTTCAGACTACCTCCGAAACTGCCGATGGCAGAACGATAGGCAGACACGATAGCTACTTTTTTCATGATAACTCCTATAGTGGTATCGTTTTGAACTGTCGTGTTCAGCCTTACTATTATACCATTATTTTGTATTTTTTCTAAGAAGAAAGATAGGTCTAGAGACTGAATTTACATGAAAGAGTAATGAAAGCGTACACAGATTGTGGAAAGGCTGGCATTTTTTTACCTTTTCGTGTAAAATAGAGAAGTATAAGAGGGGAACCTCAAAATTTAAAGGAGAATTCATAAATGGTAAAATTGGTTTTTGCTCGCCATGGTGAGTCTGAATGGAACAAAGCTAACCTTTTCACTGGTTGGGCTGATGTTGATTTGTCTGAAAAAGGTACACAACAAGCAATCGATGCAGGTAAATTGATCAAAGAAGCAGGTATCGAATTTGACCTTGCTTTCACATCTGTATTGAAACGTGCTATCAAGACTACAAACTTGGCTCTTGAAGCTGCAGATCAATTGTGGGTACCAGTTGAAAAATCGTGGCGTTTGAACGAACGTCACTACGGTGGTTTGACTGGCTTGAACAAAGCTGAAGCAGCTGCTGAATTTGGTGATGAGCAAGTTCACATCTGGCGTCGTTCTTATGATACTTTGCCACCAGAAATGGCTAAAGATCATGAGCATTCAGCACACACTGACCGTCGCTATGCACACCTTGATGATTCAGTTATTCCAGATGCAGAAAACTTGAAAGTAACGCTTGAGCGTGCCCTTCCATTCTGGGAAGATAAAATTGCTCCAGCATTGAAAGACGGTAAAAACGTATTCGTGGGTGCACACGGTAACTCAATCCGTGCCCTTGTAAAACACATCAAACAATTGTCTGATGACGAAATCATGGATGTGGAAATTCCAAACTTCCCACCACTTGTATTCGAATTGGATGAAAACTTGAACATTGTGAAAGAGTACTACTTGGAAGCATAATTCATTTAAGGCCTGAGTTCGCTCAGGCTTTTTTAGTTATGTGACTTTTAGTCCGTCACGCTCCGTAAGGTGCGTGACAAATAAACCACCCGCTATGCGGGTGCGCGACGAAGGTTACACCAAAAAAACTCCAAACGCGATACAATAAAGGTGTTCAAGCCTATTGTAAAGCGAAAGGAGAAAAATATGGCGCAAAAGGCACATAGTTTATCACATACAAAGTGGCTGTGTTCTACCACATTGTCTTCACACTTAAGTATAGACGAAAAATCATCTATAATCAATATCGAAGTAGTTTGGGAGAAATATTCCGACGTTTGTGTACTTATAAAGGCGTAGAAATTATCGAAGGACATCTGATGCCGGATCATGTTCATATGTTAGTCAGTATTCCTCCGCGATTAAGTGTATCAAGCTTTATGGGATATTTAAAAGGTAAGAGTGCTCTAATGATGTTTGATAAACACGCCAATCTCAAATACAAATTTGGTAATCGTCATTTCTGGGCAGAGGGATATTATGTCAGTACGGTTGGACTTAATGAAGCCACAATTAAGAAATATATACAAGAATAAAGAAATTATCCAGTGGATGATTTCTTCACGAGCTTCAGCTTAAAAAGCGAGTTAAACATGATATAGCACTTGATAAGTTGAGTGTAAAAGAGTATGAAGATCCCTTTAGGGATAATGGCAAGTAGTACGAATGCCTCTTTAAGAGGCTAGTGACGAGTCAAAAGCAGTGAGGCTTGAACAAAGTGAAAGCCAGCGTCTTTAGGCGCTGGCTGGTGATGTGGGCTTATAGCCCTTGTTCAAACCACCCGTTTGACGGGTGGTCATGATTTTGAATATCGGATTTTTCATAGAGAGTATGGTATACTGGTGGTATTAAATGGTAGGAGGAATTTATTATGGCAAGTAAAAAAATGTTGCACGCTTGTTTGCGTGTTGAGAACTTAGAAGCATCTCAAAAATTTTATGAAGAAGCATTTGGATTTAAGGAAACCCGTCGCAAGGACTATCCAGAGCACAAGTTTACCTTGGTTTACTTAGCACTTGAAGGAGATGACTTTGAGATTGAATTGACCTACAATTATGATCATGGTCCCTATATCGTAGGCGACGGTTTCTCGCATCTAGCTCTTTCTTCAGATGATTTAGAAGGGGACAATGCGAAACATAAGGAGCTGGGCTATCCAACGACAGACATCAAGGGATTGCCAGGAAGTCCAGGTCGTTATTATTTTGTGACAGATCCAGATGGCTACCGTGTGGAAGTCATTCGTGCAGATTAATTTAGAAAAGATTGCCTAGGCAGTCTTTTTCTTTTCAAAAAAAAATCAGAAAATGGCAGGAGGGGGGAATTAGGAAGCAAATCAATTATTTATACTCAATGAAAATCAAAAGTAGTCTAGGAAACGAAGCCGAAGATGGAACTGGAGTTCATCAAGGAAAGTTGACAACGGATAATTTTGATTTTCGAAGAGTATTACCTAATCTTTTTATGAGTTTTTATAGAACTGTCTTGACAAGAGCCTTTAAATGATTTAGCATAGTTTATATATGTTTTGAATGGGAGGTTGGAGATGAAAAAAGTTAGTTTTTGGTTGGGAATCAACATCGCCTTGCTCGGCATAATGGTAAGTTTGGCTGTATGGTTATTTGCAGGACTTCAAGAAAGACAGGTTAGTCAGTTTATTGAGGAAAAACAACAAACCATCCTCGCTAAAGGCAAGGGCAAAATTCAAGAGGGAAATATTGATACGACCCATGTTGTGGCTGCCTTACCTACAGATGATGCAGGTCATGTCTTAGGACCTGTAGAAAGTCGAATGATTTCCTATGTTCAAAGACGCTTTGGTCATAAAAAACCAGCAGGAAAAATTCAAAAACTGGTCTTTGTTTCATCAATAGAGGGAAAAACAAATTTTAAAAATGTAACAGCTCGTGAAATTCAAGCGGAGCACTATAAAGTAGACAACTTGCAAATTAAAAAGCAGGATAAACTCCCGTCTGAGCGTGTGTTATTGACGCAGGACAATGAATTGTTTACTCTAGAAGATTTATTACCTAATTTATCCTCTGCAGCAAGTATTATTGTTGATCATCTAAGAGAAGCCTTACTTGCTCAAGGAATGAAAGAGACTGATGTAGAAGCGATTGTCAAAAAATTTGAAACACTAGACTTAAATGCTATTTCCTTTAGTTATGGAGACAGCCAATTAACCTTACAATTACCAGATGGTTACGGCATCAACCAGTTGGTTCTACCAATTTCAGATTTGTACCCAGTAGTGAAGAGTGATTATCTAGTAGATGCTGATAAGGTTGGCTATGATGAGTATATGGCTGCACAAGTTGTGGATAAGAAACATTTGAGACAGGTCGCTCTAACCTTTGATGATGGACCCAATCCGAACACAACACCGGTAGTTTTAGATTTACTGAAAAAATATAATGCCAAAGCAACTTTCTTTGTTGTTGGTAAGGCTGTAGTTGGGAATGAAGCTATTCTCCGTAGAATGGTAGCAGAAGGGCACGTCATCGCCAACCATACGTGGAATCATCCCAATCTAGTCACTATTTCTGGGGAGCAAGTACAGAGAGAAATTCAAGATACACAGGCAGCTATTACTGAAGCTACAGGTATTGTACCAACAATGGTCCGTCCTCCTTATGGTTCTGTTAACCAGGCCGTTGTCAATCAGATGGGACTTCCATCGATTTATTGGTCGGTCAATTCTAAAGATTGGAAGAGTCGCAATCCCCAAGCCATTTTGAAAGAAATAAAAGAACAGACTTGTCCAGGAAGTATTATCCTAATGCATGATATTCATCAGTCAACAGTTGATAGCCTCGAGTCTGTATTGCAATATTTAACAGGTGAGGGCTACAATATGGTTACTGTAACAGACTTACTCGCTAGTCCTCTCAATCCTCAATTAATCTATTATTCACAAGAATTATCCGGCCCAGCCCAGTAAGAATGATAAAAGGCTTAGAATCATGTTAGTAGAAACACTGGTTCTAAGCCTTTTGTATATTGTTCATTATATTTTGTAGAGCTCTTGATTCTTGAGAATGACTTCTTGGACGGAGGCATACTTTTTCAATTGTTTTAGTTCGCTAGGACTAGATACTAGAGTGATGACAAGACCTTCCTTGCCCATGCGTCCAGTACGTCCAGAACGATGAGTGTAGGCTTCTTGGTCAAAAGGAACTTCAAAGTTGAGGACACATTCTAAGTTATCAATATCAATACCACGTGCGACCATATCTGTAGCAAGTAGAAGATTGAGTTCGTGATTCTTGAAACGTTCGATGATGACCTTGCGGAATTTTACGTTGACATCAGAAACCAATGAAACTGCATTCACACCATTATAGAGTAGTTTATCTTCGCTTGCACCAAGGTCTGATAGGCTGTTAAAAAATGCAAGAGCACGAAAATCAGGGATATTGGCAAACTTACGTAGAGTTTCCAAACGTTCACGCTTATCTACCATCATATAGCAATGTTGGATATTATCCAATTTCTGCTCAGATAAATCAATGCTTTCAATGTCTTCAGCAATTTTTTGACGGTCAAATTTAGCTGTTGCACTCATGTAGATTAACTGGTGGTCACGAGGCACATAGTTGATAATCTTTTCGACAAACTGATATTGAGAATCGGAGAACAGCTGATCAAACTCATCTAGGACGATGGTGTTGATATTCATCATCTTGATTTTTTTCAATTTAATCAACTCGAAAATACGACCAGGTGTTCCAATCAGGATTTCTGGTCCTTTTTTTAGTCGCTCAATCTGGCGTTTTTGACTGGAACCAGACAAGAATAGTTGAGCAGTCAACCCAATTGTCTCCGACCAAGTCTTACAAACCTCAAATATTTGACCAGCCAGCTCTGTATTGGGTGCGAGGATGAGCAATTGTTGGGCTTTTTTAGGAGTTAGGGCTAATAGGCTAGGCCAGAGGTAGGCAAGGGTTTTTCCTGTGCCTGTTGGGCTGATAGCTAGAAGGGACTTGCCGTTTGCAATAGGCTCAAAGGCCTGGACTTGGATAGGAGTAAAGTCCTCAAAGCCAAGTAGGGTAAGCTGGTCCGTCCAGCTGGAGGGAAATTTAGATTTCATTGTTATCCGCCTTAAAGATTATTCCTGCGTCTTGACGCATGGTGTAAAGTGTTTGATGGACGCTTTCTGCCACAGCCAGCCACTGGTCCACAAGCTTGCGGTTTTGTTGCTTGATTGCCTGTGCAATTTCTAACACTTCTTCGAGCATAGGATGCTGGGCCGCTTGGATTGGTAAAACAATTTGCTCTCCGTCATGTTTTGTGAAAATAGCGGAGCTGATATGCTGGCATGCGTTGAGTGTTAGTGTTCCATCATTTGTATAGATTTCGCTCGCTAGATTGCTTGTAATATTTTTTCATGCTTGAATGTGGACGATATAGTTGTCATAAATGAGTTGTCCCGAACCGTTTAAGTCAATACCAAAAGGTAGCTGTTGTGCTACATAGCGGGCCGTTCTGGGAGTTCCCAAAATGCCGATAGCGGCGTAGAGCGTATAGACACCAAAATCCATGAGAGCACCACCGGAAAAATCAGTTGAAAAGATATTTGGCATTTGCCCAGCTAACAATTCAGGCATCTTAGAAGAATACTTGGCATACCCAAATGAACCACCTAAAATCGTTTTATCCGTCAAAAATTCACGGATAATGGCTTGAGCTTGTTCGTGATAGTTTCGAGCAGCCTCAAAGAGGAAAACATTATTTTCTTGGGCAACGCGACGCAATTGTTCTAATTCCTGAGGTGTAGAAACCATGGGTTTCTCAACAATAGCATGTTTACCAGCAGCTAGAACAGCTTTTGCCTGTTCAAAGTGCAGGGCATTTGGACTGGCAATATAGACAACATCAATGGGAGCAGAAAGAAATTTTACCCATTCTGTGTATAAATCGACTCCTTCATACTGCTCTGAAAAGGCAGCAGCAGTTTCTAGTCTACGGGAGAAAACAGCCTGTAGCTGATAATGTCCACTTAAATGGGCTGCCTCTATAAAACGATGAGAGATGTCTGAGGTGCCAACAATACCAAAATTAAGCATAAATTCTCATTTCTTTTGTGTTATCCTTTTCATTATACCATGTTTCATGGTAAAATAGTATTGAAAATAGAAGGAGATGATGATGACTCAGAAACCCATTATTATTGGCGTAACCGGCGGATCTGGGGGTGGCAAGACAAGTGTGTCACGTGCCATTCTGGATAATTTCCCAAATGCTCGTATATCTATGATTGAACACGATTCTTATTATAAGAATCAGTCTCACCTGACCTTTGAAGAACGGATACTGACCAATTATGACCATCCACTGGCTTTTGATACGGATTTGATGATTTATCATATCAGTGAGCTATTAGCAGGACGTTCAGTGGATATTCCGATTTATGATTACACTCAGCACACACGTTCAGAGAAGACCTATCGTCAGGAACCACAAGATGTATTTATTGTGGAAGGTATTTTAGTATTGGAAGACAAACGGTTGCGGGATTTAATGGATATTAAGATATTCGTTGATACTGATGACGATATTCGTATCATTCGCCGCATTAAGAGAGACATGGAAGAGCGTGGCCGTAGCTTAGATAGTATCATTGAGCAGTACACCTCGGTGGTGAAACCAATGTATCACCAGTTTATCGAGCCAACCAAGTGCTATGCAGATATCGTCATTCCTGAAGGCGTCAGCAACGTTGTAGCCATCGACTTGATTAACACCAAGGTGGAGAGTATATTAAGAGAGCGTGGTTAAGATGCCGAAGCAAAGAATATTACCTCATATCATATTAGGGATTATGGGTGCTAGCGGTCAAATGGTAACTGGCAAGCAGATTACCGACTATGTTCAACGTGATTTAGGCGAATTTTGGCAGGTTGCCCATAGCCAAGTCTATCCAGAATTAAAACGTATGACCAAGGAAGAATTGATTACTTGTCATGCAGTACCTGGAAATGAAAAGGAAAAGCAGTATGCGATGACGGCTACTGGTCGTCAGATTTTAGACGAATGGCTATCCATTCCAAATGAAGAAACGCCTCAGCAAAAAAACTTGTTTTCAATCAAGATGTTTTTTATCCGTGAAAAGGATGACCCACGGATTCCTGGTTTGTTGCAGAGTCAAATTGAACTAGTCACCAAGCACTTAAAACACCTAGACAGTCGTAAAGTTGAGCTGTTCTCAACCAAGGAAAGTATCCAAGACAATTATGGACACTATTTGATTTTGACACGGGCTATTGAACGCAACCGTGCCCAGCTCAAATGGTTAGAGGATACACTGGCAGAAATGTAACGATTCGGATTTCCGAATCGTTTTTCCTTGTGTCCTGTTTTGGATTATGTTAGAGTAAGAAGAAATGTGACTTAATTGGAGGAATGTATGTCAATCAAACAGATGGTTAGTATGGCGCTAGTAGTTTGGAATTTACTTGTCTTCATTACCTATGGTATGGATAAAGGGAAGGCAAGAAAAAACGCCTATCGGATTTCAGAAAAGACCTTATTACTCATGTCCTATTTTGGTGGCGGGCTGGGTGCCTGGGCAGGTGGAACCCATTTTCGGCATAAGACACAGAAAAAGTATTTTCAACTAGCCTGGGCTATAGGGGTATTGATTGATGCAGTGATTATGTACTGGATGTGGAAATAGGCGCAAGCCTTTTTCTTTATCGCTCGGACTATAAAAGTCGGCTTAACTATGCTATAATGTTCCTATGACAAAACAAGAAAAAATTTCAAACTATCAATTATTGTTGGCTCAATTGGAAGCTCTTCTTGATGGGGAAACCAATGCTTTAGCCAATCTATCAAATGCTTCTGCTTTGCTCAATCAAGCTCTACCAAACTCTGTCTTTACAGGATTTTACTTGTATGATGGTAGTGAATTGATTTTGGGGCCTTTTCAGGGGGGCGTTTCCTGTGTTCATATTGCACTTGGAAAGGGTGTCTGCGGTGAGGTTGCAGCTAAGCGCCAGACTATTCTCGTAGACGATGTTCGTCTACATGATAACTATATTTCCTGCGATGCGACAGCCCTATCAGAAATCGTTGTGCCAATGGTGAAAAACGACCAGTTGCTGGGCGTTTTGGACTTGGATTCGAGATTGGTAGCTGATTATGATACGATTGACCAAGACTATCTGGAAAAGTTCGTTGCTCTCTTGGTTGAGAAGACGGACTGGAATTTTGCTATGTTTGGAGAAAAACGCTAATGTACCAAGCTTTATATAGGAAGTACCGAAGCCAGACCTTTGGGGAGATGGTGGGGCAGGAGGTGGTTGCGACCACACTCAAACAGGCCATTGAACAAGGGAAAATCAGTCATGCCTATCTCTTTTCAGGTCCTCGTGGTACGGGTAAGACATCGGCAGCTAAGATTTTTGCCAAGGCCATGAACTGTCCTAATCAGGTTGGAGGCGAGCCTTGTAACGATTGTTATATCTGTCAGGCCATTACGGAAGGTAGCCTGGAAGATGTGATTGAGATTGATGCGGCTTCCAACAATGGTGTGGATGAGATTCGTGATATTCGTGATAAATCGACCTATGCACCTAGTCTTGCGACCTATAAGGTCTATATCATCGACGAGGTTCACATGCTGTCTACTGGAGCCTTCAACGCCCTCTTGAAGACCTTGGAAGAACCGACTGAAAATGTGGTCTTTATTCTAGCAACGACGGAATTGCACAAGATTCCTGCTACCATTCTGTCAAGGGTGCAACGATTTGAATTTAAGTCCATCAAGGTGACGGACATTCAGGAGCACTTGGCTGCAATTTTAACCAAGGAAGGGCTAATCTTTGACGAACAGGCTCTGACAATCATTGCGCGTCGGGCAGAAGGAGGGATGCGGGATGCCCTATCTATTTTGGATCAGGCTCTCAGCCTTAGTCAGGACCAGCAAGTGACCTTGGAAATTGCTGAGGAAATTACGGGTTCTATCAGCTTGCGTGCCTTGGATGACTATGTGGCAAGTCTGCGTCAAGGGGATAGTGTCACAGCTCTCCAGCATCTACAAACCTTGTTTGACCAAGGAAAGAGTATGAGCCGTTTTGCGACAGATCTTTTGCACTATTTGAGAGATGTCCTTATCGTGCAGACGGGTGGAGAGGATACGCATTTAACAACAGTTTTTTCAGAAAATCTAGCTCTTGAGCAGGCACGGATTTTTACCATGATAGAGATGGTGACCAGGGGTTTGGCGGACATCAAGTCCAGTCCTCAACCCAAGATTTACGCTGAAATGATGACCATTCGTTTGGCTGAAGATAGTTCTCCTTCGGAGGCAATGGCAGAGCTGCCAGCTGATTTACTGGGGCAACTAGCCAGTCTGCAACAACAAGTTGCGGATTTACAGAAACAACTAAGTCAATTATCTAGTCAACCAAGTGCTGTTAAGCCAGTTTCACGCAAGCCGCAGGCTCCGAAGAAGTACCGATTGGATACCAGCAAGGTTCATGCTATTTTGCAGGAAGCTATGGAAAATCCAACCTTGGCGCGTGAAAATTTGACTCGCTTGCAGAATGCTTGGGGAGAAATTATCGAGAGTCTGTCAGGTGCAGATCGTGCCTTGTTGGTTGGTTCCCAGCCAGTTGCTGCCAATGAAAATCATGCGATTCTAGCCTTTGATTCTCCGCTTAATGCTGAACAGACGATGAAGCGTGACAATCTCAATACCATGTTTGGAAATATTCTCAGCAAGGCAGCTGGTTTTTCCCCACAGATTTTAGCTATTGCTCAGGAAGATTGGGTAAGTATTCGTGCTGAATTTTCGGCGAAAGCAAAAGGGCAAAAGACACAGGAAATCGAAAAAGAAGCCAGTCCAGTCCCAGAAGAATTTGGCTTTCTCGCAGATACAGTTGAGATTAGAAATGATTAGAAAATATCAGTCCTAAGACTGATGAATAGTTTTGATAGATATTTTATACTATATTCAATCCTAAATATTTTTCATATCTCCTTAAGAAAGCACCAATTAGATTGGTGTTTTCTTGTTTAGAAAAGAATCGAAACCTATCAAGAAAGCATATAAAAATTCAGCCAGTTGACTGAATTTTTGGTATAATCTATTTTATGAAACTTCCACAATTTCTTTTTTTAGCCATTACAACTATTTTAGCTGTTTATTTTATGAATGCATCGATTTTGACAGGAGATTTCTTGATTGCAGGTATCTACGCCTTTATCGCCTATCGGAATCTTCATTTTGCTTACAAGGTGACTAAATTTATTCGTTTGGTGGAGAAGCAGACCAAGAAGTAAGGCTGATTTCTCCGCTGGAGATAATTTTTGCTTTGCCGTTATCTAACTGGATAACCAGGTTTCCTGTATCAGTAACAGCGATGGCAGTACCCTTAAATTCAACTTGATTTTCTACAAAGCTCACTTGTTGGCCAACGACAAGTGATTTTTCTTTGTAAAGGGCAATTAGTTCCTTCTCATCGGTTTCTAAGAAGGCTTTCCAGATGGCAGTAATGAGTTGGTTGCGGGTAAATGGTGGTTGTTCCTCGAAAAGATTTCCTGCAGATTGTTGTAATTCCTTAGGGAAATCGTCTATGCGGACATTGATGCCGACACCGATAATGACATCGGTTACCCGTTGGTTTTCCATGGAAGAGATAGCCTCAGTGAGGATGCCAGCGACCTTTTTGTGTCCGAGATAGATGTCATTGACCCACTTGATTTGGACGTCCAAGTCGCAAAGAGATTGAATGGCCTTCACAACAGCAGCTGCAGCTAAAATGGTGTAGGGCTTAAATTCTAGAAATGGAACATTGGGAGAGAGACGAAGCGACATATAAATACCACCTGACTTGGAGGCATAAAAGGGTCTCCCAAATCGTCCCTTGGCTTTATTCTGATAGGGAGCTAGATATAGGGCAGGACTAGTATGACCTGATTCAATACCTTGTTTGGCATCTAGCTGGGTGGAGTCGCTATCCATATTCAGATGGACAGGTAGTTGAAGCTCCTGAGAGATTAATTCGGGTAGGAGTAAATCGCCTTCGGCTAATCTGTAGCCACGATTACGGGCAGCCTCAATAGTTAAACCATGCGTTTCTAACTGGCGAATGGCCTTCCAAATGGATGTCCGTGAAATGCCCAATTCCTGTGCCAAATCTTCTCCGCTGACATAATCCTCTCTCTCTTTTAAAAGGAGATATATTTTCTGATAGGTTTTCATACCTTCATTATAGCAAAAAAATCACCTAAAACGTGATATAATAGTTTTAAATAAGGAGGTTTTCATGAAGACACTTGATTACATTGTTACATTGACCAACACTCCGTCGCCAACTGGTTTTACGACGGATATTATGAATTATATCAAGGCAGAGGTTGAAAGTTTCGGCTATGTTGCTAGTAAGACCGCTAAAGGTGGTGTTTTGGTGACAGTTCCGGGGGAAAATGATCAGGAACACCGTATGGTGACTGCTCACCTGGACACACTGGGGGCCATGGTTCGTGCAGTGAAACCGGATGGCCGACTCAAAATGGATTTGGTGGGAGGATTTGGATACCCTTCTATTGAGGGAGAAAACTGCTTAATTCATTGCGCTAAAAATGGCAAGACTTTCACAGGTACTATTCTCATGCACCAGACCTCTGTCCATGTCTATCGGGATGCCAGTACCGCTGAGCGCAATCAGACCAACATGGAAATTCGTTTGGACGAAAAAGTGACCAATGCGGACGAGACGCAGGCCTTAGGTATTGAAGTCGGAGATTTTATCTCCTTTGATCCTCGTACCGTCGTGACAGAAACTGGCTTTATCAAGAGTCGTCACTTGGATGATAAGGTATCCGCAGCTATCTTGCTCCATCTATTGAAGGTCTATAAGGAAGAGGGAGCGACCTTGCCTTATACGACACATTTCTATTTTTCAAACAATGAAGAGATTGGCTACGGTGCCAACTCCAGCATTCCTGCTCAGGTGGTTGAATATTTGGCAGTCGATATGGGGGCAATGGGAGATGACCAGCAGACGGATGAGTACACGGTTTCTATCTGTGTCAAGGACGGATCAGGTCCCTACCATTATGAACTTCGTCAGCACTTGATAGCCTTGGCTGAAAGAGATGGAATTCCTTATAAGCTGGATATTTATCCTTACTATGGTTCCGATGCTTCGGCAGCTATGCGAGCAGGTGCAGATGTCAAGCATGCACTGCTTGGTGCTGGCATTGAGTCTAGCCATTCCTATGAACGGACGCATTTGGATTCTGTAGTTGCGACTGAGCGGATGGTAGATGCCTATTTGAAATCAGCAATGGTAGATTAAGATGAATGAAACCCGTTTTTTAGAGTTATTCAATGACTTGGATAAGGTCTTGCGTAAGGTGTGCGGTGTTGCGGATGGGGAATATGCAGATGTAGGCTCTATGTTGACCAAAGCAAAGGAATTGACGCGACATAATCCCGTTGAGGCGAACTGGGATAAACTCTATGTGGCTCGTCAGTTGCGTAATCTCATGGTTCATGAGAAACGAACAGGTTTGAAGGAAGTAGCCCAACCTTCGCAGGAATTGATCACTGTTTTGGAAAAAGTGATAGCCCAGTACCAAGAACCGATTACCATTGCCGACTATTTGCAAAAGACCCAGAAAATTAAGCCGGTTATTTTTGAGGGCAAGGACAAATTGACAAAGGCTTTAGAAATTGTGGAGCAAGAGCATTTTTCTAAGTTTCCTATTTTTTCTGACAAGGTTTATCAAGGCCTGGTTTCTGACAAGGGATTGACAAATTGGTTGGCCAAGGCAAGCAAGGAAACGGGCTCTATACGTGAAAAATTGGTGGAGGCTAGTCTTGAAGACGTACTAGCTTGTGAGGAAGATAGTATTCAGGTGATTGTTCTACCAATAACAGCCCATCTTTATCAGGTAATTAATCATTTTGAAGGGCGTAAGCGCACAACCGTCCTAGTCAGTCGTCAGGCGAGTGGGAAGCTTCATTCGCCAGAGGATCTTGTTGGTATTGTCACAGCACAGGACTTGGCAGAGATTTATGGGATGGTGGATTGAGTGGAGAAAGGAGAAATCATGTCAACAAATCGTTTAGCTTGGGATGAGTATTTTGCGGCTCAGGCGCTTTTGATTGCCAATCGGGCGACCTGTAAGAGAGCAAAAGTCGGTGCGGTTTTGGTTAAGGACAATAAGGTTATCGCAACAGGCTACAATGGTTCTGTTTCAGGAACCGAACATTGTTTGGATCAGGAATGCCTTATGATTGATGGTCATTGTGCTAGAACCTTGCATGCGGAAGTCAATGCCATTTTACAAGGAGCGGAGCGGGGAATTCCAAAAGGTTTTACTGCCTATGTGACTCATTTTCCCTGTCTCAACTGCTCTAAGCAATTGTTACAGGTTGGTTGTAAGCGGGTTGTCTATATCAATGAATACCGCATGGATGACTATGCTCAGTACTTGTATAAAGAAAAGGGCTGTGAGTTGGTTCATTTGCCTCTAGAGGTGGTTAAACAGGCATTTGCAGATGCCGAATTTATCTAATGATTTTGTAGAAGAGTGGTTGCATAGAACAACCCTCTTTATTTTTAAGAAAATGCTAGGATAGTCGGTCAATCTATGCTATACTAGAAACGTTATTAAGTCCCGAAAAGGTAGTTTATAGACTAGTTAATATTTGCAGAAACACTTGAAACACAATTAAAGAAACTGGTAATATTGAATAGTAAGCGTAAAAACTTTACTACACTTCAGTCACTATTTTCTTCAAAGCTAGGCTACTCTCATATAGTCTGGTATTGTCTTTCTCGTTGGGTATCTGGAAATTTCCCTTTGCTTAAGACAGTTGTCTTTCGCAAAGAACTAGTCTTTGACTAGTTCTTTGTAACCTTAGTAACCCGCTAGGTTTCTAGCATATATTCTATTTTAAGGGGGACATTTTTATGTCAGAACGTAAGTTGTTTACGTCTGAATCTGTTTCGGAGGGTCATCCGGATAAGATTGCAGACCAGATTTCAGATGCCATTTTGGACGCTATTTTAGCAGAGGATCCAGATGCGCACGTAGCGGCAGAGACGGCTGTTTATACAGGTAGTGTTCATGTGTTTGGAGAGATTTCAACCACTGCCTATGTGGATATTAACCGTGTGGTACGGGATACGATTGCGGAGATTGGCTATACAAAAGGTGAGTATGGTTTTTCAGCTGAGTCGGTTGGGGTTCATCCGTCACTTGTAGAGCAATCGCCAGATATTGCCCAAGGCGTCAATGAAGCCTTGGAAACTCGTCAAGATGCTAGTCAAGATCCATTGGATTTGATTGGTGCAGGTGACCAGGGGCTCATGTTTGGTTTTGCAGTAGATGAAACGCCTGAACTTATGCCGTTGCCAATTTCACTTAGTCACAAATTGGTGCGTCGTTTGGCCGAGTTGAGAAAATCTGGTGAAATTGCTTATCTCCGTCCAGATGCTAAGTCACAGGTAACAGTTGAATACGATGAAGATAATCAACCTGTTCGTGTGGATACAGTCGTTATTTCGACCCAGCATGATCCAGAAGTTAGCCAGGAGCAAATTCGTCAGGATGTCATTGAACGTGTGATTAAGGAAATCATTCCAGCTCATTATCTGGATGACCAAACCAACTACTTTATCAACCCAACTGGTCGCTTTGTCATTGGCGGACCTCAAGGGGACTCTGGTTTGACAGGCCGTAAGATTATCGTTGATACCTATGGTGGTTATTCTCGTCATGGCGGCGGTGCCTTCTCTGGTAAGGATGCGACCAAAGTGGACCGTTCTGCATCTTATGCGGCACGCTACATCGCAAAAAATATCGTCGCAGCTGGTTTGGCTAAAAAGGCGGAAGTTCAATTGGCTTACGCTATCGGTGTTGCTCACCCAGTTTCAGTTCGCATCGATACCTTTGGTACGAGCACAGTAGCGGAAAGCAAGCTAGAAGCAGCTGTTCGTCATATTTTCGATTTGCGCCCAGCTGGTATTATCCAGATGTTGGATCTTAAGCGCCCGATTTACAAGCAAACTGCAGCCTATGGACACATGGGACGTACCGATATTGATCTCCCATGGGAGAAATTGGACAAGGTGGAAGCCTTGAAAACTGCGGTTTTGTAATGAAATAGTTGTCCACTTAGTGAGAAGTTTATGAAAGCGTTAATTGTCTGTCTTTGCACACCCTAGAAAAGAAAGCTTTACACATGCTTTGGTTGATAGAGTGGCGGAAGCTCTGCTAGAAAATGGAGCAGAAGTTGTCATCCGAGATTTATACGAAATAGGATTCGATCCCGTGTTACGTGGAGAAGATACCATTCATATTGAGGATGGTAAATTTGTACGTCAGGCAACTGTTTTTCCAGCAGATGTTCAAGTTGAAATGGATTTGATTGCCGAAAGCGACTTACTAGTCTATATATTTCCGAGTTGGTGGAATGGAATGCCTGCTATTATGAAAGGTTACGTAGACCGTGTATTTCAACATGGCTTTGCTTACAGTTTTGAATCTGATGAACCACGTAAATTATTTTCCACTAAGAAAGCTATTTTCTTTATGCCAACAGGGCAGCCACAAAATGCAGATGGAAGTCTGACACCGATTGATCAAGCGATGAAAACCCTGACCTCAGAATGGCTCTTCAATAGCAACGGTGCTCAAGTCATTGACCATATCTTCTATGGGCGAGTACCTTATTTAACGAGAGAAGAGCTGGAGTTGTATCTCGTGGATGCAAGGGAGCAAATTCAGAGAATTTTTCATAAATGATGAAGAGAGATTCACTAATCGTATATAAATATGAAGGACTGAGCTCATTGGCTCGGTCCTTTTGCATGCTATATAACTAGCTTTTTCCAAGACTTTATGATAGAATGAAACGTATGCCTTTTTAGGCAAATTAAGAAAGTGAATGTTAGTATGAGAAAAATTGTAATTAATGGTGGAAAAACACTGAAAGGGTCGGTTACCGTTAGTGGTGCAAAAAACTCAGTTGTTGCTCTTATTCCGGCCATTATTCTTGCAGACGGGATTGTTACTCTGGACGGAGTACCTGCAATCTCGGATGTAGATAGCTTAGTTGATATTATGGAAACAATGGGCGCGACGGTCAAGCGTGATGGTGAAACCTTGGAGATTGACCCTCGTGGTGTAAAAGACATGCCTATGCCATTTGGCAAAATTAATAGCTTGCGTGCATCCTACTATTTTTACGGTTCCCTCCTTGGTCGCTTTGGTCAAGCTGTTGTTGGCTTGCCAGGTGGTTGTGATTTGGGACCGCGTCCGATTGATTTGCACTTGAAAGCATTCGCGGCAATGGGAGCTGAGACAACCTATGAAGGTGACTATATGCGCTTGGCAACTAATGGTCAGCGTATTCAAGGGGCACATATCTTCATGGATGTTGTCAGCGTCGGTGCGACAATTAATACTATCTTAGCAGCTGTCAAAGCAGAAGGCCGTACAGTTATTGAAAATGCGGCGCGTGAACCTGAAATTATTGATGTGGCAACTTTGCTTAATAATATGGGGGCACGTATCCGTGGTGCGGGTACAGATATTATCACCATTGAAGGCGTAGATAGTCTAAAAGGAACACGTCATCAGGTGATTCCAGACCGTATTGAAGCAGGGACTTATATTGCCCTTGCTGCTGCTGTTGGTGAAGGTATTCGTATCGATAATGTCCTTTATGAACACTTAGAGAGTTACATCGCTAAGTTGGAAGAAATGGGTGTTCGCATGACCATTTCTGAAGATAGTATTTTTGTTGAAAAGCAAGAGAAATTGAAGGCGGTAAGTGTGAAAACTTCACCTTATCCAGGTTTTGCGACAGACTTGCAGCAACCCATTACTCCTTTACTGCTTAAGGCAGAAGGGACTGGTACGATTGTTGATACGATTTATGAAAAACGTGTTGGTCATGTGCAGGAGCTTGCAAATCTTGGAGCAAAAATCTCTACTCGTAACAACCATATTGCCTTTGAAGGTCCAAATCAACTGACTGGTACATCTGTTAAAGCTACTGATTTGCGTGCGGGAGCCGCAATGGTTATCGCTGGTTTAATGGCTCAAGGGCGTACAGAAATTACAAACATTGAGTTTATTCTACGTGGTTACTCAAATATTATTGATAAACTGACAGAATTGGGTGCAGATATTCAATTGATTGAGGATTAGAGAGTCTAATTGAGAACTACTTTCTCAAAACGTAATCGATTTAAAAAACGAAACAATCTGGGGCTGGGAGTAATTCTCAGCCCCTTGGGTACACTATGACACTTTGGACAAGACTAGCGAAGTTTGCTTGCTTTGAAACGGACCGTTTGTATTTACGACCATTTTCTTTTGAAGATGGAGAAAGTTTCTATGAAATTGTATCAAATCCCGAAAATCTTCCTTTTATCTTTCCAGCTTTGGAGGACAGAAATATTGCTTTTTCGACAATGGTTGAAAAATTTATGCGTTCACCATTGGGAAACTGGGCCTTAGTTGATAAGTATTCGGAGAGGATGATTGGTGCGCTTTGCTTTGAAAAGGTAGATGAACGTCAACTTTCTGCGGAGCTCAGCTATTTCCTAAAAAAAGACTACTGGAGAAGAGGCTTAATGACGGAAGTAGTGAGGACTTTAGTCTATCTAGCTTTTTATGAGTTTGGTCTGAGGGAGCTGGTTATTGTCACCCATGAGGAAAATGTGGCCAGTCAGATGGTGGCGAAAAAAGCTGGTTTGGTACAGGTTGCGCAGTATCGCGGAAGTGACCGCTATAGCCATAAAACAAGAAATTATCTAAAATTTAGCTTGAAGAGGGCTGAATTTAGTTTAGAAATGTATGAGGAGAATCAATGATTACCATTAAATCACAACGAGAAATTGATGCAATGAACCGTGCTGGAGATGTTCTGGCTGGTATTCATATTGGTTTGCGAGAGATTATCAAGCCAGGTGTGGACATGTGGGAAGTAGAGGAATATGTCCGTAAAACGTGTAAGGAAAAGAATGTTTTGCCACTCCAAATTGGTGTTGATGGAGAATTGATGGATTATCCTTATGCGACTTGTTGTGGATTGAATGACGAGGTCGCTCATGCTTTTCCGCGTCATTACAAACTTAAAGAAGGTGATTTACTGAAGGTCGATATGGTTTTGAGCGAGCCTTTGGATAAAGCGGTAGTTGATGTTTCTAAGCTCAACTTTAATGATGTCAAGGCTATGAAGAAAATCACCCAGACCTATCGTGGTGGTTGTGCGGATTCCTGCTGGGCTTATGCGGTTGGTCAGGTCTCTGAGGAAGTTCAAAACTTGATGGACGTGACTAAGGAATGTTTGTATCGTGGTATCGAGCAAGCAGTTGTTGGCAATCGTATCGGCGATATCGGTGCTGCCATTCAAGAATATGCGGAAGGTCTTGGCTACGGTGTTGTTCGTGACTTGGTAGGGCACGGCGTTGGACCAACCTTCCACGAAGAGCCGATGGTTCCTCATTATGGAACTAAAGGTCGTGGTCTTCGCTTGCGTGAAGGTATGGTTTTGACTATCGAGCCTATGATTAATACAGGTACTTGGGAAATTGATACGGATATGAAGACTGGTTGGGCTCATAAGACACTTGATGGTGGTTTGTCTTGTCAATACGAACACCAATTTGTCATCACCAAAGATGGACCGGTTATTTTGACCAGTCAAGGTGAAGAAGGGACCTATTAATTCTCGGTGTGGTCGTGAATAATAGATGAATGAGGAAGGAGGAGAGAATGAAGAAAACCAAAATAGTTGAAGGTTTGAAAACATTCTGCTCAACCTTCTTTTCTTTTTATCGTTCTGCTGATAGCGATGTAACAAGCGTTGCAGTAGCTTACTATTTGTTAATTTCTATTTTCCCTATTCTTCTAACTCTCGCGAATTTACTGCCATATTATCCATTTGATGTGGATATGATTTTATCGGTTGTAGCTGAATTTGTGCCAGACAAGCTCTATCCTTCGGTTTCATCTTTTATCACTTCTGTATTAACAAAGCCGTCGTCATCGTGGTTAGGGATTTCAATTCTGACAACTCTTTGGACCCTGTCACGTAGTATGACTATTTTGCAGAAGGCCTTTAATAAGGCTTATGGTATCAATGAACACCGTGATTTTATTATTGGGCACTTGATTGGCATATTTTTAGGAATTGGTCTGCAGGTAATTATCCTCTTAAGTATTACGCTTTTGACTTTCGGGCAGGCAGTTTTTTCTTATATTAATAAGCTGGTTCCTATTGAAGACGCCTGGCTGAAGGGGCTTCTTAGTCAAACACAGTTAGTAGGTTTAATGGCTCTGTTTACCGCCTTGGTTATGCTTTATTTCTTTTTGCCAAATGTTCGGATAAAAAAAGTTCGATATGTTTTTCCAGGAACGTTATTTGTTCTGTTGACGATGACTTCTATTGGAAAGTTATTTTCGATTTATGTTGATAATTATGCTAATAAGTTGCTGGATTTTAGAATAGTAACAGCTGTCGTCTTTCTTGTTTTTATGCTTTGGTTCATTTTTATGGCTCAGGTACTCATCATTGGTGCAATGATTAATGCTACGGTTCAAAGTATGCAGGTAGAAGAGTTTCATGCCAGAGATGGGGATATTGTTTCTATCTTGAATAGGCTAAAGGCAAGATTTACAGCGATAGATAAAGAATGAAGTAGGAAAATCAAGCTATATATAAAAATGAGGTTCCGTTGGAGCCTCATTTCGTATTTTTAAAGATAAAGAGTTTGCTCAAGAAATAGTTGACCACAATGACCAAGACTTGAGAGAAGAGAGTGGAAATGGCGTTGACAAGTGTCAAATCATGGTTGACAAACTGCCCAATCAATTGTGGGTAGGCTTGTACTAATAAATAGGCTAGAGCCATATCCATGACCAAGGTCGCGATGCGGGCAGATACAAACTTGACCAATCGCTGAGGCCAACCCTCTCTGGCTTGTTTGAAAACGAAACGGTCGTTGGTCCAAAAGGCAAAGAGGATAGCTACTGCATTGGCTAAAAGAGTAACCAATAGAATGGAAGGAATGACTAAAAATAGCCCCATTCGAGTGACCATATAGACAAGGGTTGCTGCCACACCTGCAATCAAATAGAGAATAACTTCGTTATTGATGAGTTGATAAAATAGTTTTTTCATAGGACTAGTCTATCATTTTTAGCAAAAATATGCTATACTAATCAACGTTGTTGATAAATTCAATGACCCTTGGGGCTTGCTCACTTTACCCAAGCATATTTTAAGCTTTTTCGCTAAAGGAGAATTTTATGAATACATCTAAATGGACTGCCAGAGATATGGCAGAAATTGCTCTTGTTGCGGCGATTTATGTCGCTCTTACCTTGACACCGCCATTGAATGCTATTTCCTTCGGGGCTGTTCAGTTTCGTTTGTCTGAAATGCTCAATTTCTTGGCTTTTTATAATCGTAAGTATATTATCGCCGTGACCATTGGCTGCATGATTTCTAACTTGATTGGTTTTGGTGTGATTGACCTCTTTGTGGGTGGATTCTCGACATTAATCTTCGTTACATTGGGAGTTATCCTGTTTGAAAAATACAAGAAGGACTATCTATTCGGTGGATTATTTAACAAGGCTTTCTTTTATTTCTCATTCTTTTTTGCGGCAACTATGTTTACCATTGCTTTAGAATTAAAAGTCTTATATGATCTACCATTCTTTCTAACTTGGTTGACAACAGCAGCAGGAGAATTGCTTTCTCTATTAGTTGGAGCTGTTGTTATCGACAAACTATCCAAGAAAATAAATTTTGAAAAGTAAGTATACAATAAATGTGAGCAGACACTTTCGGGTGTCTTTTATTTTTAGGTCGCATTATTTTGTATTGATTGACAATTTAGTTTATACTGGGGATAGAAGAAATAGGAGGTCTTTTATGACAAGATATACGTTTTCAAATGGTGTAACTGTTCCTAAAATTGGTTTTGGAACTTGGCAGATACCCGATGGTGAAGTGACGTACGGTGCGGTTTCTTATGCATTGGAAGCTGGTTATCGTCACATTGACACGGCACAGATTTATGGCAACGAAGCTAGTGTTGGTCGAGCTATAGCTGATAGTGGTCTAGCTCGTGAGGACATTTTTTTAACAACTAAGGTTTGGAATGACAAGATTGGCTATGAAGATACCCTTGCTTCAGTAGAAGAATCCATGCAAAAACTTCAGGTGGATTATCTGGATTTGTTACTGATCCATTGGCCAAATCCCAAGGCTGTTCGCGACAGCATTGGCTGGAAGGAACGCAATGCCCAGGTTTGGAAGGCATTAGAAGAGCTCTATCGTGCTGGAAAAGTGAAAGTAATTGGAGTTTCTAACTTTATGGAACACCATCTAGAAGCTTTGCTGGAAACGGCTGAGATTATCCCGATGGCTAATCAGATTATGCTGGCCCCAGGAACTCCTCAGTCAGAATTAGTGGCCTACTGCAAAGCCAAAGGGATTCTCTTGGAGGCCTATAGCCCATTTGGTACAGGAAGCCTTTTCCAAAGCCAAGAAGCAGCCGATTTGGCTAAAGAAGCTGGTTGTAGTGTTGCCCAGCTGGCACTAGCTTGGTCTTTAGATAAAGGTTTTCTCCCTCTCCCGAAATCAACTAGTCCAGAAAATATTAAGGCGAATTTGGAAATTGATGGCTTGGCTATTAGTCCGACAGCAGTTGCAAAGTTGGATAAACTAGAAGGAGTAAAAGGTCGACTTGACCCGGATCAGGCTGAATTTTAATTAGCTATTGAGAGCATGTAGTTTATCTACGTGCTTTTTCTATTGAGCCATTTGTACCGCTTTCATGCTATAATAGTAGCTTCTGTCTACTCAGCTTCTGAACTGGCGCGATATGAGTTTCCAGACCTCCCTGTGGAAAAACGCTCTGCCATTTCCATCGCCCGCCGTCTGCAAGACCCTCTGGCTGAGCTGGTCAAAATTGATCCCAAGTCTATCGGTGTCGGCCAGTACCAGCACGATGTCAACCAGAAGTCTCTGTCTGAAAGTCTGGATTTTGTGGTCGATACGGTGGTCAACCAGGTCGGTGTCAATGTCAATACGGCCAGTCCTGCCCTTTTGGCTCACGTTGCTGGTCTTAACAAGACCATTTCGGAGAACATCGTCAAGTACCGCGAGGAAAACGGTGCTCTGACCTCTCGTCAGCAACTCAAAAAGGTTCCACGTTTGGGTGACAAGGCCTTTGAGCAGGCAGCTGGTTTCTTGCGGATTCCTGATGCGACTAACTTTTTGGACAATACTGGCGTGCACCCTGAGTCTTACAAGGCTGTGGAAAATCTGTTAGAACTTCTAGCTATTGACCACTTAGATGAGGCTGCGCAGGAAAAATTGAAGCAGCTTGCCATCGCAGATACGGCAGAAAAAATCGGTGTCGGTCAAGAAACATTGAAGGACATCATCGCAGACTTGCTCAAACCTGGTCGTGATTTACGGGATGACTTTGAAGCACCAGTCCTTCGTCAAGATGTCTTGGATGTCAAGGACCTGGTAGTCGGACAGGAATTGCAAGGTACGGTCCGCAATATTGTGGACTTTGGAGCCTTTGTGGACATCGGTGTCCACGAGGATGGTCTGGTCCACATTTCACGCATGGTCAAACGCAAACGAGATAAAAATGGACGCCAACAAGCCTTGCCACATCCAAGCGAAGTTCTCGCAGTTGGGGAAATCGTAACCGTCTGGGTGGTTGAAGTGGACATCAAACGAAATCGTATCGGTCTTAGCCTTTTGAAACCAAATGGATCTGAATAAGTATGTGCAAGAAGTCTCCTTGCAAGACTTCGGTAAGGAATTTCGGCATGTAGCAATCTGGAACAGGCGATTACGCTCAACAGGTGGTCGCTTTTTTCCAAGGGATGGGCATTTGGATTTCAATCCCAAGCATTTGGAGGAGCAAGGTTTAGAAGTCTTTCGGAAGATTGTCCGCCACGAGCTCTGCCACTACCATCTCTACTTTGAGAAGAAAGGCTATCGGCATGGAGACAGGGATTTTAAAGAATTGCTAGCTGCGGTGGATGGCCTGCGCTATGCTCCCCAACTGGAACAAGCTACTAAGCCTAGTCTGATTTACTGCTGTCAGTCCTGTGGACAAGTCTACCAGCGCAAGCGCCGCATTGACCTAAAAAAATACCGATGTGGGAAGTGTCGGGGTAAACTTACTTTGAAAGAATAGAGAATCAGTCTTCGGGCTGATTTTTTTGTGGAGAAATGTGATATACTAGAGTAGAATTGAGGTGAGTCTATGACGCAAAAGAGAGAAGAACGCTTAATTGAGTTATATGAAAAAGGTGTCTTGACCAAGGAAGAGGCGCGTGCCTGTTTTAAGGAAATGAATCAAGAACCAGACTTTCTTTTTGTGGAAGAAAAAGTAAAATTGAATTTTACCTTGCCAAGTTTTAAGGTCTTTGCTTCCTCCAAATTGAAACAATCCTATAGTTTTGAAGGGATTGAATCACTCTTTTTAAAATTATCTGAGGGACGTCTAACTTTGGCTAAGTCTAAAAATAATCAGATTAGTGTGGAGATTTGCTACAATCAAGATGCACCAGAAGATAAGCTTCCTCGTCTTTATGTTGAAAAAAAGGGGCTTTATTTTCACAGTAGCTTGGCCTGTCGTTTGACAATCAACTTGCCTCAGGAATGGATGTCGGTGCTGGATTTGGAACTTGGTCAGGCAGATGCTCGCTTGGATTACTTACCATTTGAAGATATTTCTATCCGCAGTTCAAGGGATAAAAAACAACAGGATATTCGCTTGACGACTTGCGGTGGTTATCCCCAACACTTGTATGTGCAACTAGCTCAGGCTCCCTTGACTTTACAAACTGGCAAAGGCCAGGGAATTCGGGGGCAGATTGAGTCGCAATCAGGTCATGTCTTGGTTAACCGGAAAAAGAAAAATAGTCCCTATCAGTTTGAAAAATCTGGCAATGATTTACTTTTCTTGAAGGTACAAACAGGTCAAGGGGGCTTTTACGTGAAAGGAATAAAAGATGTCAATTGAATTATATAAAGTAAGGCAGGGGAAGATAGTATCTGGGGTTCTTGCCGGCATAGCGCATAAATTGGTCTGGGAATCCTGGGTAACACGCGCGATATTTATAGTCAACTGAAACAAGAGCAGGACGAAAGTGCCTCAAGAAAAGTATCGCAATTTGGCAATACTCTTCTGAGGTGTTTTTTGATGTGAGCCCATATTTTCTCAATGGGATTATATTCCGGTGAGTAAGGAGGAAGTGGTAAAAGTCTATGTCCCTGCTCCTCGCATAAATCTTTTAGCTTACTCATCCTATGAAACTTTGCATTGTCCATAATGATAACAGATGGTTTACCTAAAGTGGGTAGTAAGAATGTTTTGAACCAAGCTTCGAAAAAGCCACTCGTCATAGTATCTTTGTATGTCATCGGGGCTATAAGCGCACCATTTATGAGACCTGCTACTAAAGATATCCGCTGGTATCTTCTTCCAGAGACCTTACCTTTTATCAACTGACCTTTCAAAGAGCGACCATATTTTCGATGAAAATATGTCTCAAACCCTGTCTCGTCAATATAAACAGGAGTCAAGTGGCTTAAGTTATTCAATTCTTTAAGGAACAGTTCTACTTTTTCAGGGTCTTGTTCATAGTAGGTACAGCTCTTTTTTTTCGAGTATATCCCATAGCTTTGAGGGCGTAATGAATAGCTGTTGGATGACAGTCAAATTCAGAAGCTATTTCAGTCAAATAAGCATCTGGATGAGTTTCAAGATAATTCTTTAATTTATCTCTATCCACTTTTCTTGGCTTGGTTCCTTTAACTTGGTGATGAAGCTCGCCGGTTTTCTCTTTTAATTTTAGCCATTGATAGATAGTGTTACGTGAAACTTGGAAAATAGCTGATGCTTCAGTAATACTGCCGGTTTTCTCACAGTATGCGAGAACTTTTTTACGAAAATCTAATGAATATGCCATAAATACATTATATCATAAATGTACTGTTTTTGTTTCATTTAACTATATTGCAGGTCTCCTCTTAGGCAAATCCTTCCTCCTTCTAATTGCTCTCTATATTGCAGCAGCTTATTTTTTACCTTATAAGGAAGATAGGGACGCGGAACGCTATGGAACAGGTCCACGTAAGATAAAAGAAGCGGAAAAGATAAATAAGTCTTGGTTTGAATAATGCAAAAAAACTTGAGTTTAAAGGCTCAAGTTTTTTGTATGCTTAGTTCGCGTGACTGGCGATGATGTCCATTTGGCCTGTAAATGTCCAGTCTGTCACATTGGCTGGTAAGATAAAGTGGCTTCCTTTTTGAAGTGGGTAGCTGGTTTCACCGACTTGGATGGCACCTTCCCCTTCAATGACACTGACAAGCAGGTAAGGAACTGTCTGTTTCATTTTGATTTCTTGTTGGATATTCCATTTATATACGGTAAAGAAGGGATTGGCAACCAGAAGTGTCGAGTCAAGATTGCCTGCTTTGAGGTGGGCAGGTGTTGAGTTAGCAACAGGTCCGATGGTCAGCACGTCAATCGATTTCTCAATGTGTAGTTCACGGAGGTTGCCTGCATCGTCACGGCGGTCAAAGTCATAGACACGGTAGGTTGTATCACTAGATTGTTGGGTTTCTAAAATCAGGATTCCCTTACCGATGGCGTGCATGGTGCCGCTTGGTACAAAGAAGAAATCACCCTTTTTGACGGGTACATGGGTCAACAGCTTGTCCCAATCTCCGGCTTCGATTTGCTGACGGAGTTCTTCTTTGGATTGGGCATTGTGACCATAAATGATTTCAGCGCCTTCCTCGGCTTCCAAAATGTACCAACATTCTGTCTTGCCCAGTTCCCCTTCGTGAGCCAAGCCATAGCTATCATCGGGATGAACTTGGACGCTAAGCCAATCGTCTGCATCAAGGATTTTTGTTAATAATGGAAAGACATCATCTGTTGGATTGCCAAATAAATGTTTTTCATTCTTATAGAGGTCATCCAGTCCTCTTCCTTTATATTGACCGTTTGAGACAGTAGTTACGCCATTTGGATGGGCAGAGATTGCCCAACATTCCCCAGTCTTATCACTAGGAATGTCGTAGTGGTAGTTGGTCCTTAAGCGATTGCCCCCCCAAATTTTTTCGTGCATAACAGGTGTGAGAAACAAGGGTTCCATGATTTTCTCCTTAGTAGTAAGTATTGATCTATATAAAGTATAACAGATTTGTTAAAAATATGTAGCGAAGGAAGAGAAGTACATTTAATCTGTGGAAGTTTTGCTAATTTTGTGAGAAAAAGAAAGAACTCATTCTTTTTGCCAAATCAGCCACTTGTTTTTCCCCCAACCCCTAGCTTATGGTATAATATAATAAAACTGAAAGTGAGGGAAGAAATGACCGTTTATGTGAAAGATTTGGTCGATAATCTGCGGATTGAATGTGTTTACAGTACGGAAGAGCTCCTGCAAAAGCAAATTACGACGGCAGATATTACCCGACCAGGATTGGAAATGACTGGCTATTTTGATTATTATGCTCCAGAGCGCATCCAGTTGATTGGGATGAAGGAGTGGTCTTATTTGATGGCCATGACTGCCCATAACCGCTATCAGGTTCTTTCTCAGATGTTCCAGCCAGAAACCCCTGTTGTCATAGTGGCACGTGGCTTGGAAATCCCTGAGGAGATGTACAAGGCTGCAAAAGAAAAACAAATTGCTATCTGCCGAAGCAAGACAGCAACCAGTCGTCTATCGGGAGAATTGTCTTCTTACTTGGATAGTCGCCTGGCTCAGCGGACGAGTGTACACGGTATCTTGATGGACATTTACGGTATGGGTGTGCTTATCCAGGGTGATTCTGGTATCGGTAAGAGTGAGACTGGTCTTGAGTTGGTTAAACGAGGACACCGATTGGTGGCTGATGACCGTGTTGATGTCTATGCAAAAGATGATGTTACTCTCTGGGGTGAACCTGCGGAAATTCTGCGCCACTTATTAGAAATTCGAGGGGTCGGCATTATCGACATCATGAGTCTATACGGTGCTAGTGCCGTGAAAGATTCATCAGAAGTGCAATTAGCTGTCTATCTTGAAAATTTTGAAACAGGTAAGGTATTTGACCGTTTGGGAAACTCTGGCGATACTATCGAAATAGCAGGAATTGCTATTCCACAAATACGTATTCCTGTAAAAACCGGTCGAAATATTTCTGTCGTAATTGAAGCAGCAGCCATGAACTACCGTGCCAAACAGATGGGGTTTGATGCAACGAAGATCTTCGAAGAACGCTTGTCTAATCTAATTGAACACAATAGAGAAGAGGCTTAATATGGATCCTATTGCGATTAAATTAGGTCCCTTAGAAATTCGTTGGTATGCAATCTGCATTTTGCTTGGTCTGATTCTAGGTGTTTATCTGGCGACAAAAGAGGGTCCGCGAAAGAAAATTCGTCAGGATGATATTTTAGATTTTATTCTAATCGCATTTCCGCTTTCTATCCTAGGGGCACGGATTTACTACGTCGCCTTTTCATGGAGTGAATATAAGGATAACATTTTATCTATCTTCGCTATCTGGAACGGTGGTATTGCCATCTATGGTGGTTTGATTACAGGTGCAATCGTCCTTTATTTCTTTACCCAGTATCGCTTTATTAATACCCTGGATTTTTTGGATATTGTAGCGCCATCGGTCATGATTGCTCAGGCAATAGGTCGTTGGGGAAATTTCTTTAACCAAGAGGCCTATGGTAAGGCAGTAGAAAGTTTGAACTACCTGCCAGCCTTTATCCGAGACCAGATGTATATTGATGGTGCCTACCGTCAACCAACCTTCTTGTTTGAGTCTCTCTGGAATTTGCTAGGCTTTGGCTTGGTTTGTGTGTTACGTAGACGGCCAAAATTCCTTAAACAGGGAGAAATTACAGCTTTCTACCTAGTCTGGTATGGTTGTGGTCGCCTTTTGATAGAAGGCTTGCGGACGGACAGCCTCATGTTCTTGGGAATACGTGTTTCACAATGGCTATCTGGGGTGTTAATCCTCGTTGGTATTATCATGGTTGTGTTGCGGAGAAGAAAGTCTTCTATTCCATTCTATCAACCCTAAAGGAGAAGATATGATTATTGAAATTTCTGTCTTGATTATTGCCTTGTCCATCGCGGCGGTGGCAGTATATATTGTTTTGTTGTTGAAAAAATTGGGTACGGTAACGGATGAAGCCCAGCAAACGCTTAAGGTCTTGACCAGCGATGTCAATGTGACTCTCTATCAGACCAACGAGCTTTTGGCTAAAACCAATGTTTTAGTCGAAGATGTAAATGGCAAGGTTTCGACCCTTGATCCTCTTTTTGTAGCGGTAGCTGACTTGTCAACTTCTGTATCAGATTTGAATGCTTCAGCGCGTGATTTGACAGTCAAAGCCAAGTCTGCTGGAGCAAGTACTGTAAAAGCCGGCGGAGCTCTTTCAGCTCTGTCAACTCTCTCATCTCTCTTAGGTAAGAAAGGAGAAAAAAATGGTAAAAAAATCTAGTAGCGTGTGGACTAGCCTTTTGTTAGGGGCAGCCGGCGGAGCTGCTGCAGCTGCTTTTCTAGCAAGTAAAACTGGTAAAACAGTCAAAGAAAAAGTTGTAAACTTTGCTAATGACTATAAAGAAAACCATGAAGAAATCAATGCTGATTTTGTCACTAAGGCACAAGATTTAGGCAAACAAGCGACTGAACGATTTACTGAAGTAAAAACTCAACTTGAAACTGGTGAATTGACAGTAGAAGATTTGGTCAAGTCTGGTAAGGAAAAATCCTTGGAAACCTTTGAGCAAATCAAGGAAAAAATTGCGGAACAAAACTTATCAACGGCTGACATTTTGGAAGCTATCAAGGCAAAAACTGCTAAAGCTCCGACAGTGGATTTGACAGAAGAAGATATTGAGGATGCTGTAGTTGTGTCTGAAGATATTGAAATTGATATCGAAGATGTTCAAACTGAAGTGGTATCAGAAACTGTTTCAGAAGTAGCAAGCGAAACTACCTCAGAAGCAGTTGAAGGATAAAATGAAACTAGCTTAGAATTTTCTAGGCTAGTTTTGTTATCTGATTATCATTTGTTTTGTGTAAATTAAAAGCAGATAATTTCAGGGATTTAATATGTTTGAATGGATGAAGACGGGAATCTATAATAAGGTAGTTGATGTCTCAAAATAGTCAAAATGATTGACTATTTTTCTTTTTTTGGTAAAATAGTAAAAAATATTGACTAACATGATTACAGGAGGAAGTCGTTGTGAAAATTGTTGTTGTTTTGAACACTAGTAGACCAGAGGCTTTTAGTAAGGTAGTTGTGCTCACTGAGGAGGGGGAAGGATGATGGAAGTTGAGAAAAGGAGTAAGGATTATGCTCGTATGTTTGACCAGCAAGTCGGTCTTTATGAAGACTATGCTCGTGGACATGGACTCAATGCAAAATGTTTATCCATTCTCATGTGGATTTATTATAATCCCGGAGGTGTGACGCAAAACTGGGTCAGTAAGAAGACCTATTCAAGCAAACAAGTTGTCAATGCTACTGTAAAGAAATTTTTGGATGGAGGCCTGGTAGTTTTAGAGGAGAATCCAGCAGATAAGCGACATAAGAAAATTAAATTGACAGAGGAGGGGCAACAATTTGCTAGTCGCATTTTGGATCCCTTAGAGGAGGCGGAAAATAAGGCGCTGTCTCAACTCAGTCAGGAGGAACAGGAGCTTATGCTAGGATTAATTCAGCGCTACAGTCAGAGTCTCATGGCTATTTTAAAAGGAGAAGATGATGATTGATTATCAAAATGTATCTCTGACCTGTAAGGTTAGTGGACCAATCTTGAAAAATTTGACCTTTGATATTCAAGAAGGGGAGTTCTTTGTCTTGATTGGACCGAGTGGTAGCGGAAAGACAACTACGTTGAAATTGATTAACCGTCTAATTGAGCAGACCGAGGGAGAGGTTTTTTTTCAAGGTAAGCGACTTAAGGATTTCGACCTGCGTGAATTACGTTTGGAGACAGGTTATGTTCTTCAGCAGATAGCCCTTTTTCCAAATATGACGGTAGCTGAAAACATTGCTCTTATTCCTGAAATGAAAGGTTTGGGCAAGGAAGAAACCCTGACGAGGATGAGAGAGCTATTGACCAAGGTTGGCTTGGAACCAGACAGCTATCTGGATCGTTTGCCCAAGGACTTGTCTGGAGGAGAAAAACAGCGGATCGGGATTTTGCGGGCCATCATTGCAAATCCGAAAGTGTTACTCATGGACGAACCTTTCTCAGCTCTGGATCCAATCAGTAAGGCTCAGTTGCAGGACTTGATTAAGGAATTACATGAGGAATTCAAGATGACAACAGTTTTCGTTACCCATGATATGGATGAGGCGGTTAAATTGGCGGATCGCATCTGTCTCATGCAAGATGGACAAGTTGTGCAATTAGGAAGTCCTGATGAATTGAGGAATCGTCCTGCCAATGATTTTGTCAAGGAATTTATCAGAGCTCGAGGAGGTATGTAATGAACCTATTTGAAACCTTTATAGAACGCAAGGACGAGTGGGGAATTGCTCTTTTTGAACACCTTCGCATCTCCCTTCTAGCTTTGATTATTGCGATTGCAATTGCAGTACCTTTGGGACTGATTCTATCTAGTAAAAAACGCTTGACCGAGTGGAGTCTGCAAATAACAGGTATCTTCCAAACTATTCCATCCCTTGCTTTGCTTGGTCTTTTCATTCCTTTTATGGGAATCGGAACCTTGCCAGCAGTAGTAGCACTTGTTATTTATGCTATCTTTCCTATCTTGCAGGGGACATTGACAGGACTTGGAGAAATCGACCCTTCTCTGGAAGAAGCAGCAACCGCTTTTGGTATGAATAAATGGGAGAAGTTGAAAAAATTTAAGTTAGCTCTTGCCATGCCTATTTTGATGTCAGGGATTCGGACGGCTTCCATTATGATTATCGGAACGGCGACTCTGGCGGCCTTGGTGGGGGCTGGGGGCCTGGGCTCCTTTATTCTACTTGGAATTGACCGCAATGATTCAGCCCTGATTTTGATTGGTGCGGTATCGTCGGCTGTCCTTGCAGTGCTTTTTGGTTATGGCATTCGTCTGTTGCAGGACAAGAAACCCAAGACAATTTTATTGGCTCTATTGGTGACTTTATTTACTGTTGGAGCTAGTTATGTTCCCATGCTTAATTTTTCCACAAAACAGTTGGTCATTGCAGGGAAGCTCGGTGCAGAACCTGAAATTCTCATCAATATGTATAAGTTGCTGATTGAGGACCAGACAGACATCAAGGTGGAGATAAAACCTAATTTCGGAAAGACTAGCTTCCTTTATGAGGCACTCAAATCAGGTTCTATTGATATTTATCCTGAGTACACAGGGACCATTACAAGTACTCTTTTGAAAAATTCACCAATGGATTTATCAACGAATCCTGAGGAGGTTTATACCTACGCTAAAGAAGCGATTTTGGAACAGGATGGTCTGATGTATTTAGCACCAATGGCTTTCCAGAATACCTATGCTTTGGCTGTAACGGAAGATTATGCTCAGAAAAATGGTATTGAAAAGATTTCGGATTTGGCAAAAGTGCAGCAGACAGCTGTCGCAGGATTCTCATTAGAGTTTAACGACCGCGAAGATGGTAATATCGGTCTAAAAAATCTATACAATCTCCAACTCAATGTCAAGACCATGGAGCCTGCCCTTCGCTACGAAGCCATTAAAAACGGAGATGTGCAAATTGTAGAAGCCTTCTCGACAGATAGCAAGGTGGTCACTTACAAACTGAAAATCCTGGAAGACGACAAACAGCTCTTCCCACCCTACCAGGGCGCTCCGCTATTGTCCAAAGAAACCCTAGAGAAATACCCTGAGTTGGAGCAAGCCCTAGGGGTCTTGGCAGGCAACATCTCGACCGAGGAAATGACCCAGATGAACTATGCGGTTGATATGGAAGGCAAGTCGGCAGAGCAAGTGGCGAGGGAATATTTGGAACGAGAAGGATTGTTAAAATAGGAGAAAATCATGTCACATCAATTAGATAACGCTAAAAATCTTTACCTTCGTGGCATTCGCGATGGCAAAATCAAGGAAGTTCATGAAAACTATATGGGAGCTAGCTATACCCAGCACAGTACGGGTGTGCCTGATGAGAAAGAGGGCTTTACGGCTTTCTTTGAGGACTTTTTCAAACGCAATCCCAAGCGGGAAATCAGCATTGTTCGTGCCATTGAGGACGGGAATTTCGTCTTTGTCCATGTCCACCAGAAACTCAATGACGGTGAGGCTGAGTGGGTGACGGCGGATATCTTCCGTTCAGATGAAAATGGTCGTATCGTTGAGCATTGGGATGTTATCGATGCCTATCTAAAAACCATTGGCCAAACAGACCCGATTTACGCAGACTTTGAGCTGACTGACCTAGATAAGACTGAGGACAACAAGAAAATCGTCCGTCGTTTCTTGGTCGATGTCCTTCAAAATGGCGAAATCGAGAAGTTTGAGGACTATGTGGCAGCTGATCTGATTCAGCACAACCAAGAAATCGCTCAAGGCGGTGCAGCCTATAAGGACTATCTGGTAGAGAGTCAAGTCAACTACGACTTTGTTTTCAAGGTGATGGGACAGGGTGATTATGTGGTGGCTTATTCGAAAGTCTGGATTGCAGGTCAGGACTATGCCCACTTTGACATCTACCGCCTCAAAGACGGAAAGATTGTCGAGCACTGGGACAACAAGGAAGTCATGCCAGACAAAAAAGACTTGACGAATTTAGGGAAGTTTTAAGGGAAAAAAGCAGAGCAGGCAGTCTCGTTTGAGAAAGTCTGTTTTTTAATAATAGTAATATTCTTTACTTGTTATGTTGCATATTTATACAATTATTGAAAGAATATGGTACAATAAGGGTAGAATAAATAAAAGTAGGAAGTCTTATGAAATTACCACGTTTTGGCGTTGAGGAATGGCTGAATGTCCATGAAAACAGCGCGATTTATGATATTGCAGGAGTGTCTATTTCTTCATTGACTTTGGAGGAACTATTTGCCTTGTCGGGCACCAATCCTGAGGATTTTTATAAGAAATTACAGGGCACCAAGCTCAACTATGGCTGGATAGAAGGTTCGCCAGCATTTAAAAAATCGGTTAGTCAACTCTATACAGGCGTCAAGCCAGAACAAATTCTCCAGACCAACGGGGCAACAGGGGCAAACTTGTTAGTTCTTTATGGTTTGATTGAGCCAGGAGACCATGTCATTTCCCTTTATCCGACCTACCAACAACTCTACGATATTCCAAAGTCTTTGGGAGCAGAAGTGGATTTGTGGCAGATTGAGGAAGAGCATGGATGGTTGCCAGACTTGGAAAAACTGCGTCAGCTCATTCGTCCTAACACTAAGATGATTTGCATCAACAATGCCAATAATCCAACCGGCGCTGTCATGGATAGGGCTTATTTGGAAGAATTGGCGGAAATTGCTAGTGAAGTTGGGGCTTACATCCTATCAGATGAAGTCTATCGTTCCTTTTCTGAGCTGGATGTGCCATCTATTATAGAAGTCTATGATAAAGGAATTGCTGTAAATAGCTTATCCAAGACCTATTCTCTGCCAGGTATTCGCGTGGGTTGGGTGGCCGCCAATCATCAAGTGACGGACATTCTGAGAGATTATCGGGATTACACTATGATTTGTGCAGGTGTCTTTGACGATCTGGTGGCTCAATTAGCTTTGGCCCATTATCAAGAAATTCTAGAACGAAATCGGCGCATTTTAGAAGAAAATTTAGCAATTTTGGACCAATGGATTGAGGAAGAACCCCTCGTTTCCTATATCCGTCCAGCGGTTGTTTCCACTAGCTTTGTCAAGATTGCAGTGGATATGCCTATGGAAGATTTTTGCTTGCAACTTCTGCAGGAATACGGTGTTCTTCTAGTTCCTGGCAATCGTTTTGATCGTGACGGCTATGTCCGTCTAGGTTTTGCCTGTGAACAAGAAACTCTAATCAAAGGATTAGAAAAATTATCTCAATTTTTAAGAAGATTTGATAAAGAAAACTAGCTCAAGTGGTTGAGCTAGTTTTCTTTATTTTCAGTTGTATTTCTTTGGAAAAGTTTCCGCCAATCTGGTAGAGAGATTTCAGGGCTTGGAATGGAAGTGCTAATATTGTCCCTCCAAATTTGGTAGCGGGTGTCAAAGAGGAGCCGAATGAGTTTGTCTACCATTTCGGCTTCTTCTGGAGCTATTTCTTTTCTCAGTCGATCAATTTCCTGTAATTTCTGTAGGGGATTTACCGTGATGTCGCTAAATCGTTCAATTCCTGCTTTGATGAAGATGCCGAAAAACAAATCGAAGAAGTCTCGTAATTCATCGTCTGTTAAACTATCCGTCCAAGTTTTTAAGGCTTGGTCTGTTTGTAGGCTATCGCTGGTCAGGGCAGGGGCTATTTTGAAGTCGCTTCCGTCAACCTCCCAAGAAAAACTGATGTGTTGTAGAATGCCGAGGGTATTACTCTGGACAATCTGAGCATTTTCTGGTGTTTCTAACATCATACCGACGATTGAATTCTGGGGAATGACAGGGAAAATCCGTTGGTGAATAGCTTGGTAACTAGGTGCTTCCAAGTGTTTTTTGTGTAAGCCAGGTGAATCAAAGGGATAGATAGCTAGAATTCTATCCTGTTGGTCTGTAGCTTGCTGGCATGCTGCATAGAGGGCTAAATTTCCACCTTTCGAATGACCGGCCAGATAAAAATGGCCCCCCTGCTGCATCATAAGTTTTTCTAAGTAGCCACTCGCTGCACGTTGGGCAGGAATTTCATCCATATAGGTCATGTGGAAATCTTCCTTCCAACCGATAATAGTATCATCTGTCCCTCTGAAGCAAGTCACAATCGTTTTTCGGTCAATGCGATAGCTGATTGCTGAAAACTGCTTTTCCTGTTCCAACTGATAATCGTCAACGAAGCCAAATGCCTTGATAGATTTGAAGCGTTTGGATTTGGATAGAAGTCCTAGTAAGGCTAGGCGGTTTTTGGTCACCATAGAAAAGGGAGGGAAATTATTTTTGTAGGTCTCTTCAAAGGCCGCTGCCAACCGATCAAGTCGTACACCATTTTCTGTAAAAGAGTAGGGGACCAGATTATCAAAAGGGAGGTAGGAAAGTTCGGTCAGAGCCAGAATATCTAGCTTATTGATAGGTTTATCATAAAAATTATCGTATTGAGTTTCTTCAAGATAAGTTAATAAATTCGGCATAGCAGTCCTTTCCTTTTTTATCTAGTATAACGAAATATGATTGGTCTGACAAATCTGCACCACTGATGACCTGGTTTTATAGTCTACTTCTTGTGTAAATGTATAAAAATACTCAAATTTGTTCCAATGTAAGCTATAATAAATAGTAGGGATATGAAAGGAGATAGTTATGCAGAAAATTCTTCTTATCGAGGATGATAAAACGATTAGCCAACTAGTTGCTAAAAACTTGATAAACTGGGGTTACCAGGTGCAAGAGGTCAAGGATTTTCAGATGGTTTTGGAACAGATGGAAGAGTTTCAGCCCCATTTGATTTTACTGGATATTGGTCTGCCGTTTTTCAATGGCTATTACTGGTGTCAGGAAATTCGCAAGACATCCCGTGTGCCCATTATGTTTCTGTCTTCCCATGACCAGCCAATGGATATTGTTATGGCGATCAATATGGGGGCGGATGACTATGTGACCAAGCCCTTTGAAATGACGGTTCTCCTGGCCAAAATACAGGGGCTTCTTAGAAGAACCTATGACTTTGTCGGAGAACAAAGTTTACTCTGGTTTGAGGAGATTTCCCTAGACCTAAAGACCATGCAGGTGTCCTATGGACAGGTTGTGGAAGAGCTGACGCGAAATGAATTTCAGATTTTACGCGTTTTATTTGAACATGGCAAGGAAGTGGTCAGCCGTGAGGAGCTGATGAGAGAACTCTGGAACAGTGATATTTTTGTGGATGACAATACCCTGTCGGTTAACATCGCTCGCCTGCGTAAGAAATTGGCAGAACTGGATCTGCCAGATGTGATTGCGACCAAGAAAGGAGTAGGCTACGGCCTGGTGTGGACACATGAATAAGGATGATTTTGGCTCATTAGTACCAGTATTTTTGACATCATGGCTTGGTCATCGCTTGATTTTTCTGATAGCCTACGCCGTTTTTGCTGTGGCTATTCTGGCTTATAGTAGCCTCTTTGACATCAAAAGAAACTTGGTTTTCTATGCCATCCTCCTCCTCAGTATTTGTTGGCTCCTCGCCCTCCTCTGGGATTTTGTCAGGGAATTTTCCCGCTTTGGAAAAATCTGGCGTGGTCAGAAAGTGACTACTGGGACAGCCAGTGAGCGTTTGTTGCAGGAAAAAGTGGAGCGACTAGAAGTCCAGAACAAGCAAATCCTAGAAAAACAGCGACAGGAACAGACAGAATTAGATGACTACTACACCCTCTGGGCCCACCAGATGAAAACGCCGATTGCAGCCAGTCAGCTCTTGGTTAAGGAAGTAGATAGTAGTCCAGTCCGTCATCAGCTAGAAACAGAACTCTTCAAGATTGAGCAATACACAGGTCTGGTCTTGAACTATCTCCGCTTACAGTCCTTTCATGATGATTTGGTTATCGAATCAGTTAATTTGGATGAACTGGTCAGAAATCTAGTAAGAAAGTATTCCCTCTTTTTCATTCAGGTCAATACTAGCTTGGACTTGGGGCAGTTGGATAGGACAGTAAAGACCGACAAACGCTGGCTGGGCCTGTTGATAGAGCAAATTTTATCCAATGCCCTCAAGTATTGTCAGGAAGGGACCATTTCGATTGTTTTGGACGGAGATGATTTGGTTATTCGCGATACGGGAATTGGGATTGCAGAGAGTGACTTGGAACGGGTCTTTGAGCGTGGCTTCTCAGGTTTCAATGGCCGCAGAACCCAGCAATCTTCGGGTCTGGGGCTCTATCTCTCACGGAAAATTGCTGCGGAGCTGGGCTATTCCCTAAAGCTAAAATCAAAAGTAGGTCAGGGAACAGAGGTGCGAATCGGTATCAAAGAAGTGGAGTTGATTTTTTACTAATCTTACAAAACTGTCACGCAAATGAAAGCTAGGACTATGGTAGTTTGTCTTGGGACCGTGTAGAATGAGGGTAGAAAAAGAAAAGGAGTCAAGTTATGTCAGTTTTAGATGTTCAACACGTTCAAAAGATATACAGTTCTCTCTTTAAGGCGGGACAGGTTGAAGCTTTGAAGGATATTCATTTTGCAGTGGAAAAGGGTGAATATGTCGCTATTATGGGTGAGTCAGGTTCTGGTAAGTCCACCTTGCTCAATATTTTGGCAACCCTTGATAAGCCAACGCAGGGCAAGGTCTTGCTTAACGGATTGGATACCCAATCTATCAAGAGCAAGGAAGCGGCAGCCTTTCGTCGGGAGAAATTGGGCTTTGTCTTCCAAGATTTCAATCTCTTGGATACTCTTTCTGTCAAGGATAATGTGCTCTTGCCTCTGGTTTTGTCTCGCTATCCGATTGATGAGATGAACAAGCGACTCGTTCATACGCTCAATAGCCTGGGAATTGCGACCTTGCAAGACAAGATGCCCTACGAGATTTCGGGTGGTCAGCAGCAGCGAGTTGCGGTGGCGCGTGCCATCATCACCCAGCCAGAAATTCTCTTAGCGGATGAGCCGACTGGGGCCCTCGACTCTAAATCAACGGCAACTCTTCTAGATATTTTTGAAAAAATCAACCAAGAGGGGCAAACGATTCTGATGGTAACCCACTCGACAGTAGCAGCTAGTCGTGCCAAACGGGTTCTCTTCATCAAGGATGGCATCCTCTACAATCAAATCTACCGAGGTGAGAGAACTAGTCAGGAAATGTATCAGTTGATTTCAGATACCTTGACACTTATGGCGAATCGAGGTGAGTAGTATGTTTGGACTAACCGTTCGATTGGCTCTGACCAATCTCAAAAAGAACCGCAGACTCTATTTTCCCTATGCCCTGATGACCATTTTGTCCACAGCCATTGCCTATATTTTTGCCTCACTTGCCTTTCATCCTGATTTAGGTCAGGTCAAGGGGGCCAATGGAGTGATTCAAGTGCTGGGCTTCGGTATGATTGTAGTTATGCTGGCCGTTGCCATCATGGTCTTCTATGCCAATAGTTTTGTTATGAAGCAGCGGTCAAAAGAGTTTGGTGTCTATAGCATTCTTGGTCTGGAGAAAAAACATCTCTTCTTGATGACTTTTCTAGAAAATCTGGTCTTTTCAGTCGGTACTATTCTAGCTGGCTTGCTCTTGGGACTGGCTCTAGATAAACTCTTCTATGCGCTCTTGCTGAAAGCCATGCAGATGCCTGTGGTCCTGGCTTCAACCTTCCAGTTGAAAAGTCTAGTCACTGTATTTATCTATCTCTTTGGGATTTTTGCCTTGGTCAGCCTTTTTAATATTGGAAATCTGGGCTTGACCGACTCACTCAAACTGGTTCAAGGTAAGAAGCGAGGGGACAAGAAAACGGGCTTCCTCTGGCTACAAACCCTCTTAGTTCTTATCTTATTGGGGGCAGGCTACGCCATTGCCCAGCTGGTGACCAGTCCGATGCAGGCTATTCCAAGTTTCTTTGGAGCGACTCTTCTGGTTATCTTTGGGACCTACCTGCTCTTCCACGCAGGTGTCATCAGTCTCTTAAACTGGCTAAAGAACCGTCAGACCTATTATTATAAGCCAGATAATTTCATTTCTGTATCCAACTTGATTTTCCGTATGCGGAAAAATGCACTGGGTCTTGCGACCATTACTATCCTCTCCAGCATGTTCTTGGTGACCATGGTTGGAGGACTCAATATTTACATCGGTGGCAAAGATTATATTGCCAATCAAAATCCAAATGACTATTCGATTGATGTTGGTATGCAGCCAACCACTTCAAAAGCTCAAACGGAGAAGTGGGAGGAGTGGGCGGAAGCTATCTTAGAAGAGACAGATATTCCTGTTGAAAGTAAGGTAGTCTATCCTTATCAGCAAGCCTATTTTTCTGAGGTGGCAAATCAGCAAGTAAGATTTTTGACGGAAAAAGAGTCATGGATGGATTTTTCTAATCAAGTAGGTGTAGGCTATATTTTGGATAAAGCTACATATGAAAAAATGACTAGTCAAAAACTGGAGTTGGCAGCTGACCAAGTGGCCATTTATAGTAAGGGAGTCCAGTATCAAGCTGGTCAAACCCTCACCTTTGATGAAAAGGAGATGGAAGTTGCCCAAGTCTTGCCCAAGAATGTGACCTTGGGACATCTGCCAGACCATGTGACTTTTAATTTTAGTAAGTATTTAGTTATTGTTGTTCAAGACTTGACAATATTTGAAAATCAAGCCGAAAATCGCTATTATATGGGCTTTGAAAGCAGTCTATCAGAAGAAGAACAGGTAAATAGCCAGGAGGTCTTCTTATCCGGTAGTTTTGAAAGTGAGCTTTGGGAGTCCAATATATTACCGAATGGAACGAACGCCATCAGTCTCGCCTACCGTGCCTATGCGATGCGTAGTTTCTTCAGTTTTGCAGGTTCACTTTTCTTCATCGGCCTCTTACTTTCACTCATTTTTTTGATGGCGGTGGTGCTGGTGATTTACTTCAAACAGATTTCGGAAGGCTATGAAGACAGAGATCGCTTTGTCATTATGACCAAGGTTGGTCTGGATGAGGATCAGACCAGACAGTCCATTCGCAAGCAATTGCTGACCGTCTTTTTCCTACCTATCCTACTTGCCTTTGTCCATCTTGCATTTGCCTACAAGATGCTCTCGTCCATTCTTTTGTCTATCGGTGTGGTCAATGCAGGGCTTATGTTGCAGGTGACTGCAGGCATCTGTGGTGGCTATCTCCTCCTCTACCTAGTGGTCTATGCCATCACAACACGATCTTACAAACAGATTATTTCCTAAACTTGGGGCAACCCAAGTTTTTAATTATGTGACTTTTAGTCCGTCACGCTCCGTAAGGTGCGTGACAAATAAACCACCCGCTATGCGGGTGCGCGACGAAGGTTACACCAAAAAAACTCCAAACGCGATACAATAAAGGTGTTCAAGCCTATTGTAAAGCGAAAGGAGAAAAATATGGCGCAAAAGGCACATAGTTTATCACATACAAAGTGGCTGTGTAAATACCACATTGTCTTCACACCTAAGTATAGACGAAAAATCATCTATAATCAATATCGAAGTAGTTTGGGAGAAATATTCCGACGTTTGTGTACTTATAAAGGCGTAGAAATTATCGAAGGACATCTGATGCCGGATCATGTTCATATGTTAGTCAGTATTCCTCCGCGATTAAGTGTATCAAGCTTTATAGGATATTTAAAAGGTAAGAGTGCTCTAATGATGTTTGATAAACACGCCAATCTCAAATACAAATTTGGTAATCGTCATTTCTGGGCAGAGGGATATTATGTAAGTACGGTTGGACTAAATGAAGCCACAATTAAGAAATATATACAAGAACAGGAAAAACATGATATAGCACTTGATAAGTTGAGTGTAAAAGAGTATGAAGATCCCTTTAGGGATAATGGCAAGTAGTACGAATGCCTCTTTAAGAGGCTAGTGACGAGTCAAAAGCAGTGAGGCTTGAACAAAGTGAAAGCCAGCGTCTTTAGGCGCTGGCTGGTGATGTGGGCTTATAGCCCTTGTTCAAACCACCCGTTTGACGGGTGGTCATGATTTTTTTTGAATATTTTTCACTATTTTGTTTTACAAACTAGCCACCTTGTGTTAGACTATAGATACAAAGCTAATAGGTAAAACAAACTAGTGATAGAAGACAAAGAAAATCACTTTTATTTTTATCAAACTAGTCGGTATTACAAACTAGGTAGGGAGGCAGTATGAAACTGGAGAAGAAAAGTCGGGAAAATTGGAAACTAGCAGGAATCACGCTTGTGACGGCCATTATAACAGGCTGGGCCTTGGATTCTATTTTGATCTTAGGCATCCTGTTAGGATCAGGTTTACTGTTTGGATTTTTTACAGATGATGAGGAGGGCTTATGAAAGAAACCCAAATGCTAAAGGGGGTCCTAGACGGCTGTGTCTTACAAATTATCAGTCAGAAGGAGATTTATGGTTATGAGCTGGTTCAGGAATTGAGAAAACAGGGCTTTGAAAACATGGTCGGGGGAACTGCCTATCCTCTCTTGCAAAAATTAGAAAAGAATGGTTATATCATTGGCGAGATAAAACCATCATCGGACGGGCCAGATCGTAAATATTTTACGATTACCCAAGATGGAGAGAGTTATTTAAGGGATTTTTGGCGGGAATGGTCAAGTCTTGTAGAAAAAGTAGGAACCATTCAGAAAGGAATATTTAATGAAACGCGATAAACAAGTCTTGCGAGATAAGACAAATATAATTGTAGATAATTTGTTACCTGAAAATAAAGCTTATTTTGATGAGATACGCGACTATATGATTTTGAAATCCTTTTTTAAAGATGAAAAAGCGATTTTGGAACAGATTTATAGTATGGTCAGTGATTTCAAAATGGCTGAGGTTGATGGTCTAACAGCAGTAGATTTTTTTGGAACAGACCCCAAAGATATGGCAGATCAACTTTTAAAAAATGCACCGAAGGCTCCCTTGAGGGAAATGACGATAACCTATTTCAGTGCGGTCGCAACCTTGTACGCCATTGGCACCTTCCTTTTGTTTGCAAACACGGGACAATTTCAATTAGAATTCATCCTGTTTTTGGCTTCTTGCACCAATGCTTTGTTGCTTTGTTGGCTGGTTTTCGGTCTGTTACCATCTGTTCTTTTTAAGCCAAAGGCTTCTAAAATGATTATAGGCTTGATTGTCCTAACAATAATTATTCTTTTTAACATTATTTTCAATTTACCAGCAATGATTGGAGATAAGGCAATCTATTTGAAATTTCCAGAAATGTTCGATTGGTTATTTGTGATTGTGACAAGTTTGGCCACGATAGTTTTCTCTGTTAAGGTGAAAGTATTCAGAACCTTTGCTTTACCGATTTTTGCTTTTTTACTGATAGGCATTATCAAAAAATTATTGGTGATGAATCTGGTTAGTGGTGATTTATGGACAGTTTGGCTACCGATTGGTCTTCTATGTGCTGCCATGATTTTATTCTATCTACAGATTTATCAATCAACAAAAGAGAGTACTTAGCTAACTCTTATTCGTTACTGAAAACATTTGTGTTAAAATAAATAAGAAAAGGAATAATCATGACATTTGAAGAGATTTTACCAGGCTTGAAGGCCAAGAAAAAGTACGTTCGCACAGGCTGGGGTGGGGCGGAGAACTACGTCCAGCTCTTTGACACCATCGAGGTCCACGGGCAGAAGCTAGAGGCGACGCCCTATTTCCTCATCAACGTGACCGGCGAGGGTGAAGGCTTCTCCATGTGGAGCCCGACCCCTTGCGATGTCCTTGCGACCGACTGGGTAGAAGTCCATGACTAAGACAGCCCTCATCACCGGCGTTTCCAGCGGCATTGGTCTAGCACAGGCAGGGATTTTTTTGGAAAATGGCTGGCGTGTCTTCGGGATTGATCTGGCTAGCAAGCCTGATTTGGCAGGCGATTTCCACTTTCTACAGCTGGACCTGACAGGCGATTTATCGCCCGTCTTTTCCTGGTGCCAGTCAGTCGATGTCCTCTGTAACACCGCAGGCATTTTAGACGATTACCGACCCCACCTCGATATTTCGGAGGACGAATTAGCTCAGATCTTCGCGGTGAATTTTTTTGCGGTGACTAGACTAACTCGCCCCTATCTGCAGCAAATGGTGGACAGACAGTCTGGCATCATTATCAATATGTGCTCCATTGCCTCCAGTCTAGCAGGTGGAGGTGGCTCTGCCTATACCGCTTCCAAGCACGCTTTGGCAGGTTTTACCAAGCAGTTGGCACTGGACTATGCCAAGGACAAGGTCCAGATCTTCGGCATCGCTCCTGGTGCCGTCCAGACAGGCATGACCCAGAAGGACTTTGAGCCTGGTGGTCTGGCGGACTGGGTGGCAGACCAGACCCCTATCGGACGCTGGACCCAACCAAGCGAAATCGCAGAGCTGACCTTCATGCTGGCTACTGGAAAACTCGCTTCCATGCAAGGCCAGATTATCACCATTGACGGTGGCTGGAGTTTGAAGTAGGGAGGAAAGTGATGTTGATTTTTGATGATAATCCTCATGTAGCAGTAGTGATCTGTAAACACATAGTGAAGAGAATAAACCGATAACCTACATCAGTCATGACTTGGAAGATGGGATGTGGCAATTTCTTTGTGGAGATATTCATGACATTGCAGATGTTCAATTAATTGCTTTAGTTGAGATACTTCAGTTTGGGATAACCGAAACACTTCTAAATCAAATCCCTTATGGATTTGAGGCTTTACTTGATCAAGCGAAGAATTGGCAAATTTCTAGAAAGGACCCCCTATGACCCCGACACAACTCTGGCAAGAATTCATTGCCATCAATTCCCAAGCAGGTCCTGAGCCGGAGGCTTGGGCCTTTGGGGCGGAAGCTGATCGACTGGCTGATTTGGTGGCTAGAGGCATCAAAACTTCAACCAGCTCTGCCCATGCTCTCTATGAAGTAGAGGGAGAAGAAATCCCAAGAGCTGGTGGCTATGACATCATTCTGGACGGACAAGGTCAGGCTGTTTGCATTATCCAGACCACCAAGGTCTATGTGACGCCCTTTTCCCAAGTGACAGCAGAGCATGCCTACAAGGAGGGCGAGTTCCGTCAGGGAGGTGACTTGTCTGACATAAAAGCGAAAAGTCTGATCCACTGGCGACAGATCCATGAAGAGCTTTTCACTATCTGGCTGGCAGAAGCAGGCCTGTCCTTCTCAGAAGATATGCTGGTCGTCTGTGAAGAATTTGAATTGGTTTATCCTAAATAGACAATTCTATAGGATGCAATCAACCTGTAGTTTGTTTTCTAATACTAGAAATTTTTGAGAAACTGGCTTCATTCCAGTTTCTTTTTTATTTACGAAAATTCCCTATAATATTGCTATTTTCCAAAAACATCAAAATTTGCTATAATAGGGTATATCATTGAAAAGAGAGAAAACTATGAGCAATAACTATGCAATTATCCTAGCGGCGGGTAAGGGAACTCGCATGAAGTCTGACTTGCCAAAGGTCTTACACAAAGTGGCAGGAATTACCATGTTGGAGCATGTCAAACGGGCTGTAGATGCTATGGAACCTGCTAAAACAGTAACGATTGTCGGTCACAAGGCAGAATTGGTCCAAGCAGTTCTCGAAGGTCAGTCAGAGTTTGCCCTTCAATCTGAACAGTTGGGGACAGGCCACGCCGTTATGATGGCTGAGCCAGCTCTTGCAGGTTTGGAAGGTCAGACCCTTGTTATCGCAGGGGATACACCGCTGATTACAGGAGAAAGCTTGAAGAACCTTATTAACTTCCATGTCAGCCACAAGAATGTTGCGACTATCTTGACAGCTCAGGCTGATAACCCATTCGGATATGGTCGGATTATTCGCAATGCTGATGGTGAAGTGCAAAAAATTGTTGAGCAAAAAGATGCCAACGATTTTGAAAAACAAGTGAAAGAAATCAATACAGGAACCTACTTGTTTGATAATAAACGTCTTTTTGAAGCGCTTAAAGATATTAATACGGACAATGCCCAAGGTGAGTACTATCTGACAGATGTTATTTCGATTTTCCGTCAGGCAGGCGAGAAGGTTGGTGCCTATGTATTGCGTGATTTTGATGAAAGTTTGGGTGTCAATGATCGCGTCGCTCTTGCGACTGCAGAAGCTGTTATGCGCAAACGAATCAATGAAAAACACATGGTCAATGGTGTGACATTTATCAACCCAGATGCAACCTATATTGATATTGATGTTGAGATTGGTGCAGAAGCTGTTATCGAAGCTAATGTTGTCTTGAAAGGGCAAACGGTGATTGGTGAACGTACTGTTTTAACCAATGGTACTCGTGTACGTGATGCCAAAATTGCAGCAGATGCAGTCATCAGCAACTCAGACATTGAAGAATCTGTTATTGAAGAAGGTGTGACGGTAGGACCATACGCCCATATTCGTCCAGGTAGTCTCTTGAAAAAAGATGTTCACGTTGGAAACTTTGTGGAAATCAAGGCCTCTACACTTGGTCAAGGAACGAAGTCTGGTCATTTGACCTACCTAGGAAATGCAACGATTGGCAATAATGTTAACGTTGGTGCTGGTACCATTACTGTCAACTACGACGGTAAAAATAAATTTAAAACAACCGTTGGAGATAATGCCTTTGTTGGCTCTAATTCAACCATCATCGCACCAGTAACTATTGGGGACAACGCCTTGTTGGCTGCAGGTTCTGTCATTACAAAAGACATTCCAGAGGATGCCATCGGTATTGGTCGTGGTCGTCAAGAAAACAAAGAAGGTTATGCGACTCGTTTTCCGTTCCATCCAAGTCAAAAATAGGTAATCATATGAATTTTGAAGAAAAAACCATTGAGCGGACAGAAATTTTTAAAGGGCACATTTTTGATGTAGTAGTAGATGATGTTGCCTTGCCAAATGGTGGAACTGGTAAGCGCGAACTCATTTTCCACAAGGGAGCAGTTTGCGTTTTAGCCGTTACCCCAGAAGGTAAAATGATTTTGGTCAAACAATACCGCAAGGCCATTGAACGTACTATTTATGAAATTCCGGCGGGGAAATTGGAGCTGGGCGAAGAAGATACGCTTGAAGATGCTGCTTTGCGTGAATTAGAAGAAGAAACAGGCTATACTAGTGACAAATTGACCTTGTTGGCAGATTTCTATTCAGCCATCGGTTTCTGTAATGAACGAATTCGCCTTTATTTAGCAGATAACCTTATCAAGGTTGAAAATCCTCGTCCAATGGATGAAGATGAGGTTATCGAATTACATGAGGTAACCTTGGAAGAGGCTTTGAACTTGGTGGCTACTGGCGATATTTGTGATGCAAAGACCATCATGGCTATCCAATATTTACAACTCATGAGAAAGTAGGAAACTAGCAATGGGCAAGCCCTTGTTGACGGATGAAATTTTAGAGAAAGTGAAAAAGAAACAGTATTCCGACCAATCTAGCCAGTTTGGACACTATCGTCCAAACCAGGATATATCAATGGATGATGCTCTATTCGATCCATATCTAGAAGAAGATTATCAGGGATATGAAGAGGGACAAACGATCCGAATCCCGGTCAAACCTACTGTAGTAAAAAGTCGCCGTATCGAAACCATCAAGCGAGAAGCTTTCCGCAGTAAGGTAAACAAAATCCTTTTTTGGGTCATCATCTTACTGATAATGTTTATCATTGCAGTATTATTTATTTAGGAGAAGAGATGAAATTTGGAATTATCGCAGCCATGCCTCAGGAATTAAAGATTTTGGTCGAGCATCTACAAGATGCAACTGAAATCGATGTCTTGGGTCGAACTTACTATCAGGGACGAATCGGTCAACATGAAGTCGTTCTTGTTCAGTCAGGTATCGGTAAGGTTATGTCAGCTATGTCCGTGGCTGTTTTGGCAGATCGATTTTCGGTTGATGTCATTGTCAATACAGGTTCGGCAGGAGCTGTTGCTGAAGGTATTGCCATCGGTGATGTGGTTGTAGCGAATCAATTGGCTTACCACGATGTGGATGTGACGGCTTTCGGCTATGCTTACGGGCAAATGGCAGGGCAGGAATTGTATTATCCAGCCGACCAAGTCTTGTTAGAACAGCTAAGAACCGTTTTAGCAGAGCAGGAAATGATTAGCCATGTGGGTCTGATTGTGACAGGTGACAGTTTTATCGCAGGTCAGGAGAGAATCGCTACAATCAAAACTCATTTCCCAGAAGTCCTTGCCGTAGAGATGGAAGGAGCAGCTATCGCTCAAGCAGCTGTCAATACAGGTAAGCCATTCTTGGTTATCCGTGCCATGAGTGACACAGCTCAGGGAGATGCCAATATCACCTTTGATGAATTTATCATTCAAGCAGGAGAACGTTCTGCCCAGACCCTGATTGCCTTTCTGGAGAAATATTAAACAGAATTTGACAACAATACATTGAAGAGGATGACAGTAGCAAAGAGTTGTTGCTGTTTTTCTTATGTAATAATTTGAGCCTGGTGTTGCAAGGTTTCAGCTATCTGTCCCCATACAGTTGCGGATATGTAAGATTGAAAAATGTATGATAATCCTTTACAATTTTGTTTATGAAAAATAATTTAGGAGGTAGTTATCATGCAGCGATTATTGCTTGCGAACGACTTACCTGGTGTTGGTAAGGTTGCACTAGCAACTAGCATCCCAATTGCAGCAGCTTGTCAGGTAGAAACAATGCTTTTACCTACAGTTCTTTTATCCTCACACACAGGCGGTTTCCCAGATGTTGTCATTGAAGATATGACTGACTTGAATCAAGCCTATTTTGAACAGTGGAAGAACTTGAATTTGGAGTTGGCAGGCATCTTGTCTGGCTACTGTAGAAATCCTCAGCAACTAAGTCAATTGGCTATGTATGCTAAACAAACAGAGACACCATTGATTGTAGATCCGATTATGGGTGACAGTGGAAGACTGTATACAGGTTTTACATCATCCTATGTAGAGGCCATGAAAGAATTGACTCAGTCGGCCCAGCTCATTCTTCCGAATATAACAGAAGCTTCTCTATTGACTGGGAGAAACTATTTGGGAGATTCCTACGATATTCATGATATTGAGGACTTACTGGAAGCTTTAGCAGAGCAGGTATCCGCAGATATTGTACTGACAGGGATTTCCTTTGATGATAGCCAAATAGGTGTAGCCTATTTTCAGCAGGAAACAGGGGAAATAACTACCTATATGTCTAAAAAATATCCAGCAAATTTCTTTGGAACAGGTGACATTCTATCTACCTTGTTGGCTGTAGCAACCATCCAACAAATCAATCTCCATCAAGCTATCCCTCTAGCTTTAGATTTTATCGATAAGAGTTTAGAGCGTACCCTTGCTTTGGATAGAGACTTGAAATTTGGGATTTCCTTTGAACCTTTTCTAGCAGAATTACAGCAGGCATTTCAAATATTAAAGGAGAAATTATGAAACAGAATCAATTGCGTCAATTAACAGAAATTAGCCTATTTGCAGCCCTTATTTGTGTGGTTGTCTTCTTTATTCGTATTCCTTTTGGGAGTCAATTTGTCCATCTAGGCAATGCTCTGGTGGTAGTAGGAGTACTAATCTTTGGTGCCAAAAAAGGGGCGCTGGCAGCCTCACTCGGTCTAGGAATCTTTGATTTACTGTCGGGATATGCCTCCGTTGCTTGGATTACCATTCTAGAATCACTCATTGTCTGTTTTGTCCTACACTTATTTTATGAGAAATTCCTACAGGCAAACGATAGTCTATCAAATATTATGTTGGTTGGGATAGTTGCAGCCCTCACAAAAATTATCTTGAACCTGTTGAAGTACACATTGACGGGTAGTTTAGTCGGTGGACTAACGCCATCAGTATTATTTTTAGCTGCTTTGGGTAGGATTTTAGGAACCTATGGCACTGCAATTACGACCATCATTGCTGTACCTATTCTTTATCAGGTATGTAAAAGGTTATATAAGAGAAAATAATTTATATTGGTGACATTAGTTAAATTCAATATGCAAAAAAGGTCAGAAGGACTACACTGTAAGTGATGAAACAAACAGGAGGTTATACTCTACGAAAATCAAAATTATCCGTTGTCAACTTGCCTTGATGAACTCCAGTTCTATCTTCGGCTTCGTTTCCTAGGCTACTTTTGATTTTCATTGAGTATTAGTACAAGTTCTTTCAAATATCGTCACAATGTTGTCCTATCTATAGTAGAGACAAAAATAAAAGCACAGACAATTCGGCTGTATTTCATCAAAATTAGCTTGAATCTATCTGTGTTTTTATTGGCTAGTTCTTATGCTCATGTCTATTGCATATTTTTTAGAGCTCGTCAATAGAGTGGGTTAGTTTTTCCGGCGATGACTAACATCATTAACTCATCAAGCACAAAGCCCTCACTAAGATTATACACCTAGTGAGGGCTTCATATTTATTTTCATTATTCTGTGGGTGAGGTCGGAACCATCAGGGATGACTTTCCCAGCTTTTTTTATTATTTTTCTAAAGTAAATTCTTCATTTCCGTTAATAATGGTGGTATTTCCCTTGCGAGAATAGGAAATAATATCTTTTACGGAAATATCGTATGTAGTCAGCTGTTTGATTGCTGCGTCATTAATTTTTGTAATGGTCACAGTATGGAAGAGCTGATCGACGTCTCCTTCGAAAAAGGTAGCAGAGATAGTACCAGTTTCTTGATTGTATGTGGCACCTAGTTCTTTAGCATATTCGTCTTGGTACTTATGAAATTCTTTTTCCGCCTCAGCTTGTGTAGGTAGAAATGATTTCAATTGCTTTTCATAATCTGCTCCGAGAGCGGTTGTTAAGTATTCTTCTACGGAAATTCCCAGAGAACTTGCTTCTTTTTGTGCTTCCTCTAACATTACCTTGTAAGCTTGATCCAAGGTTAATTTTGCGATTTTAGGAATATCAAAGCTTGTTGTAGCGGTGAAGACAGCTTTCTTATCTACGACTGTCATCGTATAAGTTGCGTCAATCCACGTTTTATCAATACCTGGAAGTTGATTTTGCAATTCCTTGATACTGGTTTCGACAATATCTTGTTCAGCTTGGGAATTACGCCACGTACCGCTAATGTTGCCACTGTTGTATTTGAATAATGCAAGACAGGCAAAAAATACGATAATAGTGGTAAAGAGTGTGATAATAATTCTAAGGACGCGATTACGTTTCTTTTTCTGTTCCGCAACGAGTTCTTCGAAAGTTTGAGTAGATGTATTTTCCATATATTCTCCTTTTATTTCCCTATTTTTAATATACTATAGTTTGTTTGCTTTGTCAATGATCGTAGGGATGGAAACATGCAATCCGCATGAAGAAAAAGGTATGTAACTATTTTCTTGTTGTATGCATTTTTTTAAGGTTTTTGTAAAACTTGCACTTTAACAAGGATACCCCCATTTCCAAGGCTATTATATTACATTTTTTCTACTAAAAACTGACAGCAGTCGTGAAAATATGGTTTATAAAACAAATTTTTCATGCGTTTGTCGTGGAATGGAAAATTTATTCACGAACAATCATTGTCAGTTGTTTTTTCTTGCAAAAATCAAAAATAAAATGTATACTAGTTAATTGTTAACTGGTTAATGAGCTTAGGAGGACAAAAATGAAAAAGAAAACAACCTTATTTGCCTTGACAGGCATTATCCTATCTTGTCATCTTTTTTTGGCGGGTTGCCAAAAAACAGAGAATACTGCAATAAATCATCAAGATGTTCAAAGTAGCAATATCTCAAAAGTAGATGAAAATACGATTGTAGTGTCTGAAATTAAATCTAATGGCTATATGCGTCTATATGGAGAAGAGTCATACTTTTTTGAAGGTCCGATCCCGTATGCGGCACACTTTTTAAAAGATACCCTTCCAGATTCTGATTATAAATTGAATAAAGAAGATATTCAGTATCAGCTAGAGAAAGGTTATATTATAAAAGTAAATGAGCAGTACTTCTACTATCCCAAGGATAAATATGCTAATGTAATTTCTATTTCTGAAGCTAAGAAACTCACCAAAAATCAAAAGAAACCTACTTCTCAAGCTAAAAAAGGGGTAGCTGGTGTTGATTATCCTACGGATGATGGATTTCTTTTTGAAAATGAAGGTCAAATTCTTTCAAAAACGGATGAGGGACTGGTCTTAGAACATAATGGTCATTCACATTTTATCTTCTATAAGGATTTAAAAGAAAGCAAATGGTCCTATCTGGTACCCAAAGAGTACATTGAGAATAGCCAATCCAGCTCGCATTCCAACGCAAAGCAAGCGAAGCTATCACAAACTTTTGATGATGGTTATGTATTTGATCCGAAGGATGTAGTGGCTGAAGATGCGAATGGCTATACGGTACGTCATGGAGATCATTATCATTATATTTGGAAATCAAGTTTGCAATACGGACAAGGAAATACTGGGGAGACCATTGGAAAAAAGGGACAGATTACTGTTCTTGATAATCATTCGTTGCATACTCCGACCACAAGAAATAATTTCGTCCCACTCAAGTCTACCACAGAAAAAGGGCATACTTCCACTCAGTCTAATTCAAAGAAAGCTTTCCCAGGTATTGATTATCCAACAAGCGACGGTTTCCTTTTTGATGGTAGCGGAGTCCAAGGTCAAACAGCGTTAGGGTTACTCATTGGCCATGGTACTCATACTCATTTACTTCCGTACAGTCATTTGATAGGAAGTCCGTGGGAGTCTTATATTCCTACTCAGTATTTAGAGACTGCTAGAGCAGAATACCATTCGTCAACTTCCACTCAAGTTAATGTAGAAATTCCGTTGTCACCACAAGAAGGTGGGAAACCTAACTCAAGTGTAGAAGAAGAACGAGAAGCTAAAAAGAGCTACCTAGCCGAAAACCTGCATGTTTCAAAAGCAAAAATCAAGGTGATAGAAACAGATGCAGGACCTGCTTTCGTTTACCCTCATGGTGACCATTCTCATACAATCTTGATTGAGAAAGTTGAAGTTGGAAAACCAATCGAAGACCCTCACGGTGACCCACATGCTCATGATAAAATTGGAATGGCTACTTTAAAACAATTAGGTTTTGATGATGAGATTATTGAAGATATTTTGCATGCTACGGCCGATACTCCTTTCCCATCTAATGAAACAGATTCCGAGAAGATGAGAGAGTGGTTAAAAACGGTAAAATATCTAAATATTGGTCAGCGAAAAGATCCGCTAAAGAGAGCCGGTCTGGACTTGATGCCAAATGTTGAAGTGTTAGGGATTGGTTTTACGCCAATTGATGATGTAAAACCTATCTTGCAATTTAAAAAATTGAAACAATTATGGATGACTAGCACAGGCGTTAAGGATTATCAATTTTTGAAAGAAATTCCAACATTAGAGGGAATTGACTTATCACAAAATGGTGTTTCTGATTTGGGCTTTTTGGAAGAATTTCCAAACTTAAAAGTAGTTTCTGCTGCAGGAAATGACATTGAAGATATCACTATTCTAGCTAAATTAAAAGCTTTGGAATCTTTAAATTTAGATCATAATAAAGTGACGGATTTATCCCCATTAGCAGATTTGTCACAATTGACAGCTGTTAGTTTAGATAATAATCGTATCACAGATTTATCTGCGCTTCAAAACAAGAAGAAGTTAACCCGTTTGTATATATCACAGAATCCTCAATTGGATATATCAACTCTAAAAACAGAGAATTTAGAAGAACTGACAGCTAATGAAAGTAATGTAAAAGATCTTCAGTTTGTAAAAAACAATCCAAATTTAACTAGTCTTACTCTTAAGAATAATAAGATTACTGAATTACAAGGGATAGAAGAAAATGAAAAATTAGTAAATCTGGATGTAGAGGGGAATCAAATTAAGACTTTGGAAATAGAGGGTAAACAAGAATCGGTTGTTCGATTAAATGTTGCAGATAATCAATTGAAGAATTTAGAAGGAGTCAATGATTACAAAGCCTTAGAAGACCTGAATGCTTCAAAAAATGATATTGAAACACTTGCCATTACAGAGCCGAATAAGACTTTGAAAACAATTGATGTGAGTGAAAATCACATTCCGAAGGAAGAATTAAATCTAAATGATCAGAAGATCCCATCTGCGATTGCAGAACATTTTCCAGCAGTTGAAGGTGGCAGTATTGAGAACAATCAACCTAAAGAAGTTGATAAGGAAGCAAAGGTAAGCGAGTAATTCTCATGTTTGGTAAAGACCTAGTGCCTAAGATAGTCAACTAGTAGCTTTTTGTGTTATACTATAGAAAAATACCAAAGGAGTCATATTATGGGACTATTTTCAGGTTTACTAGGCAATGCCTCGCAAATGGATAATGATAAGATTGAACAGGAATTGGAGCATGTTCTACTGGATAATGAACAGGTTGAGATGGCATTTAGTCTGGTTCGTGATCTGATTGTTTTTACAGAATATCGATTGATTTTGGTCGATAAGCAAGGAATGACTGGGAAAAAGGTATCTTATAAATCGATTCCTTACCGCTCGATTTCACGTTTTACGGTAGAAACCTCTGGTCATTTTGACTTAGATGCTGAGCTGAAAATATGGATTTCATCGGCTGTTGAACCTGCTGAAATTCTTCAGTTTAAGAGCGATAAGAGTGTCATTGCTATTCAAAAAGCTCTGGCTTCAGCTGTCTTAGGAAAATAGGAAAAAAGTACAGAAAGTGGCTATCCGCTTTCTGCTTTTTTTGATATACTAAGGTGGACTGTTTGTGAGGAGAGAATATGACGCAGATAAAATGGAGAGACTGCTTATTGATATGTTTTGGGGCAATCCTATATGCCCTTGTTTTGAATATGCTCATCATTCCACATGAATTTGGCGAAGGTGGGATTACTGGTGTTACCCTACTTTTGTTTTATACGACAGGGATTGAAACAAGTCTGTCCAGTTTTGTTTTGAATGGGATTTTGATTGTATTAGCCTATCGCTTTTTGAGTAAGTTAACGGTTTTCTATACTTTCTTAGCGGTTGCTACTATGTCCTTAACCATGCATTATACGACTTTTCTGCAAATAAAATGGTTGCCCCTGATTCCCTCTGCTCTCTTGGCGGGATTGGTGACAGGTTTATCAATGGCTCTAGTCATTTATGGAAACGGGTCCACGGCAGGAAGTGATATTATTGCATTGTTGTGTAATAAATATTTCAAATGGAAGATTTCCACCGTTATTCTCATTTTTGATGTATTTGTGGTAACTCCTTTGGCTTTTAAAATTGGGCTTGTAAAAACATTTTGGACATTGGTAATGGTTGTCATTATCAGTAAAAGTTTGGACTGGTTCTTGCAAGCATTGAAAAAGAATAATCATAAATAAAAATACAAGAGAAACCTAGTTGTGCATGTATAACTAGGTTTCTCTTTTCTTATAGTCGAATGAATTAATACTCAATGAAAATCAAAAACAGACTAGGCGACGCAGATGCAGATAGAACTGAAGTTCATCAAATCAAGTCAACAACGTCTGATTTTGATTTTCGAAGAGTATAACTTTCAGACAAGGAGCTGGTACTAGAGTAGGGCAAACCGAAAGTATCGATGTATCAAAGCTAATTCAAATGTCTATAAAATGATGGACTCCTCATGAAAACGTATTATTGACTTTTTAAAGGTAAATATTAACTATTATTGTTAGATTGTGTTATACTTGGTAAGTTGCAAATCCAATATCAGTGGTTCGACCCTGATATCTTGTTACAAAAAAGTTAGATAAGGTAGCTTCGCACTGCCTTTTAGAAAAGAGAATACATTGAAATTTACAGATTTACAATTATCAGAAGATATTTTGCTTGCCGTTGAGAAGGCTGGTTTTGAAACGCCGTCACCAATCCAGGAGCAGACCATTCCGCTTGCTCTGGAAGGAAAAGATGTGATTGGTCAAGCGCAGACGGGGACAGGGAAAACTGCAGCCTTTGGTTTGCCAACCCTCAACAAGATTGATACAAACAATCAAGCAATTCAATCCTTGATTATCGCCCCAACGCGTGAGTTGGCGGTGCAGAGTCAGGAAGAGCTTTTCAAATTTGGTCGTGAAAAAGGAGTAAAAGTTCGCTCTGTTTACGGTGGTTCTAGCATTGAAAAACAAATCAAGGCCCTTCGTTCTGGTGCTCACATTGTTGTTGGTACACCTGGTCGTCTCTTGGACTTGATCAAACGTAAAGCTCTCAAGCTTGACGGTGTTGAAACCCTTATTCTTGATGAGGCTGATGAAATGCTCAACATGGGCTTCTTGGATGATATTGAAGCCATCATCGAACGTGTGCCAGAAAGCCGTCAAACTCTTCTGTTTTCTGCAACCATGCCAGAGCCAATCAAGCGTATTGGTGTCAAATTCATGAAAGAGCCTGAGCACGTTAAGATTGCAGCAAAGGAATTGACTAATGTCAATGTTGACCAATATTATCTTCGTGTCAAAGAACATGAAAAATTCGACACCATGACACGCCTCATGGACGTTGACCAGCCAGAATTGTCTATCGTCTTCGGTCGTACTAAGCGCCGTGTTGATGAATTGACTCGTGGTTTGAAACTGCGTGGCTTCCGTGCAGAGGGTATCCACGGAGATTTGGATCAGAATAAGCGTCTTCGTGTTATTCGTGACTTTAAAAATGACCAGATTGATGTCCTCGTTGCGACGGACGTTGCGGCGCGTGGTTTGGATATTTCTGGTGTAACGCATGTCTATAACTACGATATTCCACAGGATCCAGAAAGCTATGTTCACCGTATCGGTCGTACAGGTCGTGCGGGTCAATCAGGTCAGTCTATTACCTTTGTTTCGCCAAACGAGATGGGCTACTTGGCTATTATCGAAGATTTGACCAAGAAACGCATGAAAGGGCTCAAGCCAGCGACAGCTGAAGAGGCCTTTGAAGCCAAGAAAAAAGTTGCTTTGAAGAAGATTGAGCGTGAAATGGCGGATGAAACCATCCGTAACAATTTTGATAAGTTCAAGAAAGATGCTATTCAGTTAGCGGCTGAATTTACCCCTGAAGAGTTAGCGCTTTATGTATTGACCTTGACTGTTCAGGATCCAGAAAGTCTGCCAGAGGTAGAAATTGCGCGAGAAAAACCATTACCATTCAAGTTTGCACCTGGTCAAGCCAAGGGTAAAGGTGGACGTGGAGGTCGCGACCGTGATCGCGGAGGACGCCGTGGTGATCGTAACGACCGCAACCGTCGCGATGACAAGTTCAAGCGCGATAACCGCCGTCAAGACAACAAAAAACCACACCAACGCACATCAAGTGAAAAGAAAACAGGCTTTGTGATTCGCAATAAAGGGGAGAGATAAGCCGGATTTGACAGACCATAAAGAGTGGTCTGTTTTTTTTGAAATCTATTTAGAAAATAATCGAAATAGTTCTTGACAAACAATAAAAACAGAGTATAATTCTATTTAGAAATATTTCTAAATAGATGGACAAGGAGGCTTATTATGGGATTGTCTGAAACCTTGAAGGCAATTTCTGCTCCTATTCGTAGGCAAATTCTAGATAGTCTTAAGTCGGGGCCGAAGTCTGCTGGGGAAATTGTAGAACAATTTCAATTAACAGGAGCAACAGTTTCTCATCATTTATCCACTTTGAAAAAAGCTGGATTAATTTTGGAGGAAAAGCAGAAAAATTTTATTTATTATCGTCTAAACTATACGGTCTTTGAAGAAGTCTTGGTTTGGATTGCAAGTTTTGGAGGGCAACAAGATGAAGAAAATTGACATAAAAACCTTATTTGCAACTTCTGGTATATTCCTACTGATTGCTTTATTGACGATTTATTACTATGGAGCATTGCCAGATACCATGGTAACGCATTTTGGCGTAAATGGTGAGCCAAATGGCTCTATGGCTAAGTATATGGTGACAATTTTGACACCGCTACTATTCTTTTGTGTTCACCTATTTATTTGTGTGCTTTATGATGTGAAAGGGATAGGGAAAACACCAGTCATTCGAGTGTTCAAATGGCTTTTTCCGCTACTGGCTCTCATCATTCAAGTTTCTTTACTCTGGTATAATTTAGGCGGAGAATTGGATTACCGTAGGCTTGTCATTGGACTGCTGGCTATCGGCTATATGGTAATAGGGAATTATTTACCCAAGGAGGAATTGGATAGCAAGACCAATGAAATAGAACGAAAGGGAAGAAAGCAGTCAGGCTATCTCTTCATTATTGGTGGGTTATTGCTGCTAGTTAGTCTATTAGGCTCACCAACCCTATCTATCCTTGTGCTGATTTTGTTTGGTACATCTGTCATAACCTTGAGTCTCTATTATTTTTATCGTCGTTACAAAACTGCTTCATAATTGGAGCAGTTTTTGTTATACTAAATGTAGCAAAACAGGAGGAAAGACCATGGGCGTTTTAACAATGGACAAAGCCTTTGTATTCTAAAAAACAATACAAAGGAGAAAGACATGATTACTTACAAACAAAATCCTCAACTCGATTTTCAAGCTGTCCTTGACGTCTATGCTTCTGTAGGTTGGACAGGATATACTAGCCGTCCAGAAATGCTAGAGAAGGCCTTGGAACATAGTCTGCTCGTTCTTGCTACCTTTGACGGTGACCGTCTAGTGGGTCTCTTGCGAGCAGTTGGCGACGGGCATTCAATCGTTTTTATTCAGGACATCTTGGTCCTACCAACCTATCAGCGACGAGGAATTGGGCGTCAGCTTTTGGAGCAGGCCGTTACCCACTTTCCGGGTATTTATCAGCTTCATCTCTTGACGGACAATACTGAGAAAACACGGTCTTTCTATGAGGCAATTGGCTTTACAGCCGTTGATAGCCTGGACTGTGTCGCTTACACCTATTTAAAATAATAAAACAATCTAAAAAAGCAGAGGCTGGGAGACCAGCCTTTTGCTTCGAGCAAATGATTTGAATTTCAAATCAAAAAGAGTAGAATATATTTATCAATAATTAGTAATAACGGATAACAAAGGAGAGAACCAATGGCAAATCTATTAATCGTAAAAGCCCACCCACTTGACGCACAAAAGTCCTACGCCTTGCGGGCTTTGGAAGAGTTTCAAACACGGTACGCCAGTTTGCACCCAGAAGATCGGATTGAAATAGTAGATGTCTTTGAGGACCAAATACCAGCTTTGGATAAGCCCTTGTTAGAGGCTATGGGAGCAGCTAAAAGAGGCGAAGCTATCAGCCCTGAACAAGCAGAGCAGTTGGGCCGCTACAATGCCTTGACCCAACAATTTCTTGCAGCAGATAAGATTGTCGTGGTCAATCCCCTTTGGAACCTCAATGTGCCAAGTCAATTAGTGTCATGGATCAATACCATTAACGTTGCAGGACTGACATTCAAGTATGGACCTGAGGGCTCTATCGGTCTGGTCAAGGGCAAAAAATTGTTGCACATCCAGTCCAATGGTGGTGTTTATGCAGGTCAAGATCCAGCTGCCCAATATATCAAGTCTATCTTTGAGTTTCTTGGATTTGAAGACATTCATCAGGTCTTTATCGAAGGGCAATCTGCCGATCCAAGTCAGTCTCAGGTTATTTTTGAAGAGGCAATGGCTAAAATTGATCAGATTTTGGAAAGCTATTAAAAAACTGGTTCCTAAGAGCCAGTTTTTTGCTTGTCCTGTTTGATTGCTAAAGAATAATGCTTGCTGACCTCGGTATAGTAGCTGACGACTAATCCAGACAGGCTCCCCAAAAAGAGAATGCCGTAAATAGCTAAGATAATGCTGATAATCCGTCCAAAAGCAGTGGTGACCAGCATATCTCCATAGCCAACAGTCGTCGCCGTTACAAAGCTGTACCATAAACTATCACCGTAGCTGGTAAAATCAGGCTCCAACCAGAGTAGCAAACCAGCTGCTAGAAAGATAAAACTGAAAAAGGAAGTGAGAAAAGTGGCAAAACCAGTCACTCTCAAGATATGCCAAATGATGCGAAGGCGGTGGATATGTTTTTTATTTTGCATTTTCTTGTTTTCTTTCTGCAATATAATCTAATTTACTCTGCCGACTGCGTTTCTTAAACAAAGCCTCGGCAGACATAGCTTCCTGTTTGCTGTCAAAGTCTTCCTGATAGAGCAGGCTGACAGGCAAGCGTGCGCGGGTGTACTTGGCCCCTTTCCCACGATTATGGGTAGCAAGTCGCTTCTCCACATCAGTCGTATAACCAGTATAAAGACTTCCGTCGGCACATTCCAAAACATACAAGTAGGCCTTATTTTCCATAATAAATCTCACGAATGGCAGGTGTATAGTCGCCGTTTTCCTCATGGACAACCAGAGGTGGCAGGATGTGCAGCCCGTCCACCGAGCCGTCCTTGATAGCCTCAATCAGCAACATATTGGCCTCCTTGCTGGCCTTGGGATAGACAAACTGGATGCGTTTGGGAGCCAATTTGTAGGTTCTTAGTGTGTCTAAAATATCTAAAAATCGGTCGGGTCTGTGAACCATGGCCAAGCGACCATTGGACTTGAGCACCTGTTGGGCCACCTGACAAATGCTGTCTAGGTTGGTTGCAATCTCATGTCTGGCTAGGAGATAATGCTCGCTTTCATTGAGGTTTGACTCTTTATCCACCTTGAAGTAGGGAGGATTGCAGAGCATCAAATCAACCTTGGACCGTAGGTCATATTGGGGTAGATTTGCCAAGTCGTCATTGATAACCGAAACCTGATCCTCCAGACCGTTGAGGGCAATGGAGCGGCGGTTCATATTCGCCAAGTGTTCCTGCAACTCGACCTGAATAATCTGAGCCTTGGTGCGTGTAGAAGCAAAGAGACCCACCGCCCCATTTCCACTACAAAGGTCAACAATCAACCCCTTCTGAGCAGGCATTTTTGGAAACCGCGAAAGAAGAACGCTGTCAATCGAGTAGCTAAATACCTCCCGATTTTGAATAATCTGAACATCTGTCGAGAAGAGCTGGTCAATCCGCTCTCCGTCTAGTAAATCAATTTTTTGCATAGGTATATTATACCATCTTTGAATGAAAATCACTGTTTATTTTGAAAGAAAAGAGGCTGGGCAAAAAGCCCTGGCCCACTTCTCAGTGTTCGTGTCAACATCTCAGCGCAGTGGTTGATTGGCAGATTTGTTCGTGTTTTACACTCCAAATCTGACCTAATCAACTGTGCGGGGGTGGGAATACGAACTCTTTTTGACTTAGTCGAGTTCTTTCCCACTCCCAACTCTTAAACAAAAAATTCTACCCAAGCTCCAACAAGCAAGAAGGCGATACAGAGATAGATTTGCCAATTTGCTTTTAAGGTCCATTCTTTAGACCAAAAGGCACTACGGGCAGTACCAACAGTAGCAAAGAGCAAGAGTGCAAGCCAGAGGCTAGGTCCCTTATTTAGCCACTCCCCGATACTTCCTAGAAACAACAATATCATCAGATAAAAATTCAAACTCCGATAATATTCTTTATTAAATTCCTTAAACATATAAAATCCTCACAATACAAAGAAGGAAATGATTATCCAACTAGCAATCAATCCAATCGTCAGATAAATTTGCCATGTTTTTTTTATCCAGCTACGTGACTTAAAGAAAGCTAGATAACCAGCATAAAGTCCGACTCCAAGCTTGAGAAAATGGATAAACCAAAACGGTCCGTTTACAGCAGCATAAATCACTTGTAGGATACAGGCAAGAGACAAGTAAAATTCCCAGGTCCGATAGAATGCTTTATTGAATTTCTTAGACATAGTAAACTCCTTTCTACTTACCTAAAATAAATCTCAGATAAACAATCACTACAATCAATCCGATATAGAAGATGTAACCCATGCGAGTGAGCTCCTTTTCTTCTTTGAAGAAGAATACCCAAATGGCATTGATAAAAATAATCAGACAGGCTAGTAGGCTATACCATGCAGGAGTTTGGGAAGGGTCTAGCAAAATGTCTGACAGAAAAAAACAAGTCCAAAAAATCATAGAATAGAAGGCACTATACCGATAGAAATGCTTGTTAAACTGGAATTTCATGACAATCACCTCTCTTTCTTTTATTATATCAAATAAATTATAGGTTTAAAAGTATTTATTGGTAGATCCAGTATGGATATTGTTATAAAGAAAAACTATAACAAAGCTTGCTATTTTTCTATAAGTATTTTTGGATATTTTTCACACCAAATCTCCTATTTCATGCTAGACTATATTGTAAGTTAGATTGGAGTAGATGTTATGACAGATTATAAGATTGATACGATTTTAGCGCATACGGGCATCAATAGCGATGAGAGAACAGGTGCCTTGATTTCCCCTATCCACCTTTCGACGACCTATCAACACCCTGAGTTTGGTCAATCGACAGGTTATGACTACACGAGAACAAAAAATCCGACACGTGCCAGTCTAGAGACGACTTTGGCAGCTATTGAAAAGGCCGACTATGCCCTAGCAACGAGCTCGGGAATGGCTGCTCTGGTCTTACTTTTTAATGGTTTTCCTGTAGGGAGTCAAGTGGTAGCGGCGCGTGATTTGTACGGTGGTTCCTTCCGCTGGTTCAATGAGCAAGAGAGTATCGGTAGATTTCAATTTACCTATGCAAACACCGAGGAGGAGCTGATTGCAGCCATCACCGAAGAGACAGACTATGTTTATCTGGAGACACCGACTAACCCACTCATGGTGGAGTTTGACATCGCTAAGGTTTCGGCTATCGCCCATGCCAAAGGTGTTAAGGTGATTGTCGATAACACTTTTTACAGCCCTATTTATCAAAATCCACTTGTTCTAGGAGCGGATGTTGTCCTACATTCAGCAACCAAGTACCTATCTGGGCATAATGATGTACTAGCTGGCGCTTTGATGACCAATGATCAAGCCCTATATGATAAGCTCTTTTATGACCAAAATACATCGGGTCCAACCCTATCTCCACTGGATTCTTACTTACTCATGCGTGGACTCAAAACCCTCTCGCTTCGAATGGAGCGGGCGACACAAAATGCTCAGAAAATTGTTGCCTATTTGGAGAAGAGTCCAGCAGTCAAGCAAGTTTACTACACAGGAAAAGGTGGGATGATTTCGGTTAAGGTGGTAAATGAAAGTCGGATTCCCCATATTCTCAACACCCTGAAAGTCTTTACCTTTGCTGAAAGTCTGGGTGGAGTAGAGAGTCTGATTACCTATCCAGCCACTCAGACCCACGCAGACATTCCAGCTGAAACCCGTCATTCTTACGGTTTGACAGATGATTTGCTTCGTCTGTCTATTGGTATAGAGGATGCGGAAGACTTGATTGCAGATTTAAAGACAGCCTTGGAGGGATAAGATATGACACAGTATAATTTTATAGATAGTCCGAATCGTCTATCCCAGCATGCGGAAAAATGGAGACAAGTAGAGACGGATAAAGAACTCTTACCCTTGTGGATAGCAGATATGGACTTTGAGCCTCTACCAGAAATTCGCCAAGTTATCCGTGACTACGCAGTTCATCACGTTTTTGGTTATCCCTATGCTAGTGACAGCCTCTATCAGTCTATTATTGACTGGGAAGATAGACAGCATGGCTATAAGATTGAAAGAGAGTCTATTCTACTCATTGAAGGAGTTGTTCCTGCCTTATCTGTGGCTATTCAATCTTTGACAGAAGAAGGGGATGCAGTCCTAATTAATACACCTGTCTATCCACCCTTTGCGCGGACTGTAAAATTAAACAATCGTCAGTTGGTGACCAATTCACTAGTTGATGTAGATAGTATTTTTAGGCTTAATCTTGACCAGCTTGAAAAGGACATTGTAGAGAATCAAGTGAAACTCTATATTTTCTGTAATCCCCACAACCCAGGTGGTAGAGTTTGGACAAGAGAGGAAGTGTTGGCCATTGGACGTCTTTGTCAGAAACATGGTGTTATCCTTGTCTCAGATGAAATACATCAAGATTTGACCTTGTATGGTCACAAGCATTATTCCTTTAACACAGTGGATGAAAGTTTTAAAGAGTTTTCAATCATCTTATCATCTGCGACCAAGACCTTCAATATCGCTGGTACAAAAAATAGCTTTGCAATCATTGAAAATCCAAGTATTCGCAAGACTTTCGCTAAGCGTCAATTGATAAATAATCAGCACGAGATTCCAACGATTGGCTTGTTAACCACAGAAGCTGCTTTCACTTATGGAGATGAGTGGTTGAAGGAGTTGAAGGTTATTTTGGAGAGAAATATAGACTTTGTTGAGGAGTATTTGACAACCCATACAAGGATCAAGGTCATGAAGCCTCAGGGAACCTACCTCATCTGGCTTGATTTTTCTGCCTATGAATTAGAGTATGCGGAGCTCTTTGATATTCTTCATTGTAAAGCGAAGTTGATTTTGAATGATGGTTTGACCTTTGGTAAGGAAGGTAAGCACCATGCACGTCTGAATGTAGCAGCACCATTCAACATGATTGAAGAAGCCTGTCAGCGACTTGGTAAGGTTTTTGGATAAAGAAATAAGGACTAGGTGTGAGTAAAATCACCTAATCCTTATTTTTTTGTGTTTTTCTAAATTCTGTCGGGCTTATATGGAAATAATTTTTGAAGGCCGCGCTGAAGGTGAGAGGGTCTTGGTATCCGACAGAATAGGCGATTTCAGTGATACTCCGAGAAGCATCTTCTAATAGTTGGCAAGAACGATTCATTTTTACTTGTAAAATATAATCTTTGATAGAATAGCCAGTTTCCTGCTTAAAAATTTTATAGAGATAGCTTCGGCTTAAAGCTAGAAAATCTGCTATTTCAGAAACTTTAATTGGATGGGCATAGTGGTTATGGATCATCTTGATGGCTTGCTGAACATAGTGCTTGGTTTGTGTTTCAGGCTTAATTAATGTTTCACTGGGAAATTCCTCTATGAGTGCTGCTAAGAGTTGGTTGAGGTAGCCAATTAAGACCAATTCTGTGATAGAGGGGATGGGATGCATCTGAACATGGTTAATCTGATGCATGTAGCCTAGAATTGGTGACTCTAGATTGGAGTGGAGGTAGTAGTTTTCTAGCAGTTGACTTTGATTAAGTAGGTCTTTTGCTCGTGAACCACTAAAACCAACCCATACATAGGTCCACGGGTCTATATCATCAGCTTGATAGAAAATGGAAACATCCTTTGGCAGAATAAACAAATCACCTGCAGCAAGATAGCTTGTTTTTCCGTCAACAAGAATTTTTCCTCTTCCTTTTGTAATAAAATGTAGGACAAAATTATCACGGATAGTAGGACCGAAGGAATAGCCCTTGTCACATTGTTCGGCACCGTAATGGTCTACATTTAGGTCAAAATTATGACTATCCAATTCATTATAGATATTTAGAACATTCATTTCAATCCTCCTAGGAAACATTATAACATGTTTTAAATACAAAAGACCATTAAATAAAGCGTTTTCATTTTGTACAATAAGACCATAAAGAAGAGATAGGAGAGATGAATGTGATTGAGATTTATAATGAAAAACAGATTTTTCACCTGAAAACAAGAGAATTCTCTTATATCATCCAAGTATTGGAAACAGGCGATCTGGTTCATCGTTATTTTGGGAAAAAAATCGAAAAATTTAGCGATGGAAACAAAATAACATATTTAGATCGATCGTTTTCTCCGAGTCCAATTACTGGGGATAGGACATACTCATTGGATGTCCTCCCACTCGAATATTCCAGCAATGGTCTGGGAGATTTTAGAACCTCAGCATTAGATGTTCGGAATGAATTTGGAGTCACTCTTGACCTAAAATACAAAGAGTATCGATTATACAAGGGGAAAAAAGAACTGAGGGGATTACCAGCAAGTTTTGGAAATCAAGAAGAGGTAGAGAGTCTTGAAATTGATCTTTACGATCAGTTGACAGATATTACCGTAACTCTTCAGTATTCTGTTTTTGAAGAAGCTTCCTATCTCGCACGGTCAGCTACAATTCAAACTGGCAAATATCCATGCAAACTAGAGAAGGTCTTGTCTGCAACGCTTGATTTTCCACATCAGGATTTCATTGTTCACAGCTTGGCAGGACGTTATGCTTATGAAAAAGAGTGGACACAGACCCCATTGACAAAAGGTCAGTATTCGATTGGTAGCATTCGAGGTGCTTCAAGTCACTCAAGAACACCCTTTTTAGCACTAGTTTCACCCGATGCAAGTGAGGACAAGGGCGATGTTTATGCAGCCCACCTTGTTTATAGCGGCAACTTTACAGCATTTGTCGAAACGACAGCCATGGAAACCAGTCGTTTGGGACTAGGATTGGAAAGTCACTATTTCTCATGGCAATTGGATAAGGATGACCGGTTTCAAACTCCAGAAGTTCTCTTATCATATACTGATAAAGGATTTACTGGCATGACACAAAATAGTCATCACTTTATCACAAAACACCTCATTCGATCATCGTTTGTAAACAAACCAAGACCCATTTTAATCAACAACTGGGAAGCGACCTATTTTGAATTTACAGAAGAAAAGATTTTACAGTTAGCTCAGGTTGCAAGTCGAGCTGGTATTGAATTGTTTGTTCTGGATGATGGTTGGTTTGGTAAACGAAACAATGATGAAAGTTCATTGGGCGATTGGAAAGTCAATTTGGATAAGTTGCCAAATGGTTTGAATGGTTTAGCAGAGCGAATAAATGAGCTTGGTATGAAATTCGGATTGTGGTTTGAACCAGAGATGATTTCTATTGATAGCGATCTTTATCGTGAGCATCCTGATTGGGCAATTCGGACAGAAGGACGCTTACCAATCTACAGCCGAGAACAATTAGTTTTGGATTTGACCAAGCAGGAAGTCTGTGACTACATCATTGATAGCGTCTCTTCCATATTAGAATCAGCCAATATTTCTTATGTAAAATGGGATATGAACCGTAATATCACCAATATTCCTGAAGGTTTAGCAAATGACCAGCGCTTTGAGTTCCACCATCGTTACATGCTAGGTCTCTACCGTGTATTAGACCACCTTACAAAGCGGTTCCCGGATATTCTTTTCGAATCCTGTGCAGGCGGTGGAGGTCGTAATGATTTGGGAATCATGTATTATATGCCGCAAGCTTGGGCAAGTGATGATACAGATGCGATTGAGCGCTTATCTATTCAAGAAGGTACTAGTTTGATTTATCCCCCTTCCTCAATTGGTGCACACGTTTCTGCCGTTCCAAACCATCAGGTTGGTCGGATCACACCTCTTGCTACACGAGGCAATGTGGCTATGATGGGAGGAGCATTTGGTTACGAGCTGGATTTAACGAAACTTTCGGAAAAGGAATTGGATGAAATCAGTCAGCAAATCGAAACCTATCACTCCATTCGTGAAACTATACAATTCGGTCAGCTCTACCGTCTGAAAAAGACGAGCAATACCTGGGCTGCCAATTATGTTAGTCAAGATAAGAATCAAGTGGTCTTTACATTTGTAAAAATTCTTGCCAAGCCAGAAGCGCCTTTGCTTCATGTTCGGTTGAAGGGGTTAGACCCAGATGCCTTGTATGAATGCCCACAATTAGGAGAGACATTCTACGGGGATGAACTGATGAACATTGGTCTTACAATGCCACATGTTCAAAAAGATTATTTTAGTGTACAATATATTTTTAACAAAATCTAGGAGGATTTTATAATGAAAATGAAAACATTTTTAAAATGTGCATCGGTTTGTGCTTTTGCCAGCTTTTTGGTTGCTTGTGGGAATGCAAGTAGTAGCGATAAGGTAGAAATAGAATATTTTTCACAAAAACCAGAAATGCAAGCTACCCTTCAGGAAATTATTGATGATTTCGAAAAGGAAAATCCTACGATTGATGTTAAATTTTCAAATGTACCAGATGCAGGAACTGTTCTGAAAACCCGTATGGCAAATAACGAAGCGCCAGATGTCATCAACATTTATCCACAAAATGCGGACTTCAAAGCATACGCAGCGGATGGTCGTTTCCTAGAAATTGGTGATGATGCAGGATTAAATCATTTGAAAGATGGTGCTGTAACACCATATCTTGTTAACGAAAAAAATTATACCCTTCCTTTGACAGCTAATGCCTATGGTATTTACTATAATAAGGATAAGTTCAAAGAATTGGGGCTCGAAGTTCCAACTACCTATGCAGAATTTGTGGCTTTGGTAGACAAAATCAAGTCTGATGGCAGTGCAGCACCGTTTGCTCTTTCATTGAACGATGCTTGGTCATTGAACGGCTACCATCAGTTAGCTTGGGTAACTGTTGCGGGTGGATTTGATGGTGCAGAAGATATTCTGATTCGTAGTGCAAAGGGAGCGATTCAAGATGATGCTACAACAAAAGCAGTGTTAGAACGCTTGCAATTGTTGAAAGACAATGGACAAAAAGGGGCAACAGGCGCGCTCTATGCAGATGCGGTGGCAGCCTTTGCAGCAGGTGATGCTCTCATGCTTCCACAAGGTACATGGGCAGCTACAGCTGTAAACCAACAAGAACCAGAATTTGAATATGGTATGTTTACATTCCCTGGCGATAAAGAAAGTGGCGACTATACCATCGGTGCAGCTGACCTTGCTCTATCTATTTCAGCAGATACAGAGCACCCAGAAGAGTCTAAAAAATTCCTAGAATACCTCTCTCGTCCAGAAGTTATCCAGAAATACTATGATGTAGATGGCTCACCAACTTCAGTTGAAGGTGTAGATACAGAAGGTAAGTTTGAAGAAACTGCTGGAGTTACACAATATGCCTTTACTGACAAACACGTAGTTTGGTTGCAATCTGAATGGGAATCAGAAGAAGAGTTCTGGAATATCACTGTTGAAATGGTAAAAAATCCAAACTCAGCAGAATTAGTGAAAAAACTGAACGCATTCTTTGATCCAATGAAAAAATAATCCAGGAAAACTATAAGCAGGGGCTAGTTGTAGCCTAGCCTCCTTATAGTTGCCTAGTGTCAGTTTTAGTAACCCTATGGGATTCCTTGAACTGAGACTAAGCAACTATAACTTTATCAAAAAGGAGTACCATGATGAATCAAAAAGGATTTATTGCCAAATATTGGCCCTATCTATTTGTTGCCATACCAATTGGCTTACAGTTAATCTTTTTCTTCTATCCTCTATTTACAGGTATCTATTATAGCTTGACGGATTGGAATGGATTGACATCTGATTTCAAACTAATCGGTATTCAGAATTACTTAGATATTTTAAAAAATCCTGATTTTTACACTTCCATGACTTTTACCATTATCTTCACCATTGGTTTGGTCATCGGAGAAATTGTTATAGGGATTTGGTTGGCTAGTCTCCTCAATCGTAAGATTAAAGCTGTTGGTTTCTTTAGAACATGGTATTTCTTCCCTGCGGTTCTTTCAACTGTTACTTTAGGATTGATTTTTGTCCAATTGTTCAACTATGGTTTTACACAGATTGGAGAAATCCTTTATATCGATTGGTTGATGGAAAACTTATTGGTACAAGAAAATACTGTTATTCCAGCTGTACTTTTTGTGGCTCTCTGGCAAGGGCTGGCGATGCCAGTCATCATCTTCTTGTCTGGCTTGCAAAGTATTCCAGAAGATGTGAAGGAAGCAGCAGCTATTGATGGTGCAAGTCGTTCTCAACAGTTCTTCAACATTGAGCTTCCATTCTTATTACCATCTATCAGTATGGTTTTCATTTTGGCTATGAAATCAGGTTTGACAGCATTTGACCTTATCTTTGCACTGACAAGTGGTGGTCCAGACGGCAAAACAGAATCCTTGGGTTTACTCGTTTACAACTATGCCTTTGTAGACAATAAATTCTCTTATGCCAATGCTTTGGCTGTAGTACTCTTCATCTTCATTATTGTCATCTCATTAATTCAGATGAGAATTTCGAAGAAATTTGAAATCTAGGAGGACAGGCATGAATACTCAAAAACAGAAAAATTGGTGGGTCTATCTCGTGCTCTTCAGCGGTATTCTCTTCATGTTTATTCCGCTACTTGTAACGATTATTAGCTCATTCAAACCAACCAAGGAAATTACGAGCAACTTCTTTGGTCTTCCTGAAAATTTCACCTTAAATAACTACGAACGCTTGTTTAATGATGGAATTGTACAATATTTTGGCAATTCTGCCTTGATTACGATTGTAGCTGTTGGCTTGATTCTACTTGTTATTCCAATGGCAGCTTTCGCCGTAGCCCGTCAAATGAAACGTCAGACAGTGTTTAACTTTATCTACTTTTTCTTGATTATTGGGATTTTTGTACCTTTCCAAGTGATTATGCTCCCAATGACCAAATTAATGTCAAGCCTTGGTTTGAACAATATTGTCGGTTTGATTATTCTATATTTGACCTATGCAGTTCCTCAGGCCCTCTTCCTCTACGTCGGTTATATTAAGACCATTGTTCCTGAAGAAATGGATGAGGCTGCAGCTATTGATGGCTGTGATAAATTTACTATGTACTGGAAAATCATTTTCCCACTCATGAAACCTATGCATGCAACCGTTTTGATTATCAATGCCCTCTGGGTCTGGAACGATTTCCTCTTGCCTTTACTAGTATTGAACCGTGATCAAAGCATGTGGACTTTACCTCTTTTCCAATACAATTACCAAGGTATGTATTTTAGTGACTATGGTCCATCATTTGCTTCCTATGTGGTGGGGATTATCCCAATCTTACTTGTTTACCTCATCTTCCAAAAACATATTATTTCAGGTATGACAAGTGGTTCTGTCAAATAATTACAAAGGTTGACTTGTTCAACCTTTTCTAACAATGAAAAAAGAAAAGGCTTACAAAGGAGAAAGTCTATGAAAATTAAAAACCAAGCTATGTTGATTACCTATTCGGATAGTTTAGGCAAGAATCTTAAAGATTTGAAAAAAGTCCTCGAAGGTCCATTAAAGGATGTTGTGGGAGGTATCCATATTCTGCCGTTTTTCCCATCATCAGGTGACCGTGGGTTTGCGCCAATGGATTATACAAAGGTGGACCCTGCATTTGGAGATTGGTCAGATATTGAAGCATTGAGCAAGGACTATTATCTGATGTTCGATTTTATGATCAATCATATTTCTGCAAAATCTCCTTATTTCCTTGATTTTCTTGAAAAGAAAGATGAATCAGCTTATGCGGATTTGTTTATTCGCTATAAAAACTTTTGGCCAAATGGTGAGCCAACGCAAGAAGATGTTGATTTGATCTATAAGCGTAAACCTCGTGCTCCATATCGAATTGCAACATTTGCTGATGGTAGTGAAGAGAAGGTGTGGTGTACCTTTGATGAACAGCAGATTGATTTAGATGTGACAACGGAGACAACCCGTCGTTTCATCCAAGAAAATTTGGAACAGTTGGCAGAGCATGGTGCTTCGATTATTCGTTTGGACGCCTTTGCTTATGCCAATAAAAAAATCGGAACCAATTGTTTCTTTGTGGAGCCTGATATTTGGGAAATGCTCCATTTTCCACGTCAGTTATTGGCACCAAAAGATGTAGAAATCTTACCAGAAATTCATGAACACTACACCATTCAGCAGAAAATTGCCGAGCAAGATTATTATGTTTATGATTTTGCCTTGCCAATGCTAGTTCTCCACGCTTTGTATTCTGGTCATGTCAATCGCCTGGTTCACTGGATGGAGATTTGCCCTCGCAAGCAATTTACAACTCTTGATACACATGATGGAATCGGTGTTGTGGATGTTAAGGATTTGCTGACGGATGAGGAGACAGAGGAAACGCGTGAAGCCTTGTATGCACAAGGTGCCAATGTGAAGAAAATTTATAGTACAGAAGCCTATAATAATTTGGATATTTATCAGATTAACTGTACTTATTATTCTGCTCTTGGCAATAACGACCAAGCTTACCTATTAGCGCGTGTTCTCCAATGTTTTGCACCAGGTATTCCACAGATTTACTATGTTGGTTTACTTGCAGGCGAAAATGATATTGAACTTTTAGAATCAAGTAAGGAAGGGCGCAATATCAATCGCCATTACTATGATTTGGAAGAAATTGAGCAGGAAGTGCAACGGCCAGTTGTACAATCCTTGTTCAAACTCCTTAAATTCCGCAATACAAGTCCAGCTTTCGACGGAGAGTTCTCTGTTAAGATGCTGGATGAAACAAGTATGGAAATTTTCTGGAATAATCAAGATGCAGGGGTGTCTGCCCGTCTAACAGCAAACCTAAAAGAAAAATCCTTTGAAATTGTTGAAATTGAAGAGGGAAAAATTACCATAATTGAGTTATAATATGATTATATAGAAAGAGGGGAGATACCTCTTTTTCTTGACTAAATAAGATTGTGCAGAAAGGATCAATCAAATGTCAGAAATACAAAAGACGGATTGGTGGAAGAAGTCCGTCATTTACCAAATTTACCCTCGTAGTTTTCAAGATTCAAATGGAGATGGAGTAGGGGATATTCGAGGGATTATCAGCCGATTAGATTATCTCCATGAGCTTGGAATTGATGCTATTTGGCTCAGTCCTGTTTATCAGTCCCCCATGGATGACAATGGTTACGACATCAGTAATTACCAAGGAATTGCTCCAGAATTTGGGACCATGGAAGATATGGAAGAGCTGATTGCAGAAGGCCATAAGCGCAATATCAAAATAATCATGGATTTGGTGCTCAATCATACCTCGGATGAACATTTCTGGTTTCAAGAAGCCCTCAAAGGACCAGATAATCCCTATTATGATTATTATGTTTGGGCTGATGAGCCGAATGAATTACGCTCGACCTTCTCAGGTTCTGCTTGGGAATACGTTCCACATCTGAACAAATACTACCTCCACCAATTCTCTGTTAAGCAACCAGATCTGAACTGGAAAAATCCTGCTCTGAAACAAGAAATCTGGGATATGATTAATTTTTGGATTGAAAAAGGTGTCGGCGGTTTCAGGCTAGATGTGATTGATTTGATTGGAAAAGAACCAGAAAAATTAATTACAGCCGATGGACCGACTCTCCACCCTCTTATTCAGGAATTAAACGAGAAAACCTTTGGTGCTTACGACTTAGTGACTGTTGGGGAGACATGGAGTGCCAATCCAGAAAATGCTCAGTTATATTCACACCCTGACAGAAAAGAATTTTCGATGATTTTCCAATTTGAACATGTCGGACTTGATCAGCAGGAAGGGAAAGAAAAGTGGGATTTGGCACCGCTTGATCCAGCACGTTTGCATAAGGTTCTCTCCAAATGGCAGACTGAACTGGTTGGTAAAGGCTGGAACTCGCTTTTCTGGAATAACCACGATTTACCTCGTGCCATTTCTCGCTTCGGTGATGATCGACCTGCATTTCGTGAACTAAGTGGTAAAATGTTGGCTATCTATCTTCATTTTATGTCAGGGACACCTTATATCTACCAAGGTGAGGAAATTGGTATGATTAATACGCCAATTACAGATATTAGCCAAGCGGACGATATTGAAACACGTCGCATGTATGCGGAACGGATTGAAAATGGCTTCACCAAGGAGGAATTGATTACTTCTATAAATGCCAAAGGTCGAGATAATGCTCGTCGTCCAATGCAATGGACAGAGGCAGAAGGAGCAGGCTTCAGTACAGGTCAAGCCTGGCTGGCTTTGGGAGATACTGTCAAAGACATCAATGTTGAAAAAGCACTTGCAGACAAACAATCACTTTTTTATACCTATCAAAAATTAATTGCTCTTCGGAAAGAGTATCCTTGTATGTCTGAAGGAAAATATGAAGTGATGGAGACTGGAAATAGCTCGGTAATGGCCTACCGTAAATATGATGAACAGGATGATTTCATCATATTGGTAAACTTTTCAAGCCAGGAACAGGCTTATACTATAGCTGTGGAAGAATATTCTATTTTCATGAACAATTATGAAAACGAAGAGGCGATTAATAAAGGGATGTTGAGACCTTTTGAAGCTATCGTTTTCAAAAAATAAATAAATTTGCCATATTCTCAAGCATTTTTTCAATTTTTTTGGTAAAATAGAAAAAACAAAAAAGAGAGGTTTTATCATCATGGGGAAATTCCAAGTCATTTCACACCCACTCATTCAGCATAAGTTGTCTATCCTTCGTCGTACATCTACTTCAACAAAGGATTTTCGTGAGTTGGTTAATGAAATCGCGATGCTGATGGGTTACGAAGTTTTGCGTGACTTGCCACTTGAAGATGTGGAGATTGAAACGCCAATCACTAAAACAGTTCAGAAACAAATTGCAGGTAAAAAATTAGCTATCGTACCAATTCTTCGTGCAGGTGTTGGTATGGTTGATGGTTTGCTAAGCTTGGTACCAGCAGCTAAAGTTGGTCACATCGGTATGTACCGCGATGAAGAAACCCTTCAACCCGTTGAGTATCTTGTGAAATTACCAGAAGACATTGATCAACGTCATATTTTTGTAGTTGATCCAATGCTTGCTACAGGTGGTTCAGCTATTCTTGCAGTTGATTCATTGAAAAAACGTGGTGCTTCAAATATCAAATTTGTTGCTCTTGTTTCAGCTCCAGAAGGTGTAAAAGCTCTTCAAGATGCACATCCAGACATTGATATTTATACAGCAGCTTTGGATGAAAAACTCAATGAAAAAGGCTACATCGTACCAGGTTTGGGAGATGCAGGTGACCGCTTGTTCGGTACAAAATAATTAAGAAATCAGCTCTGCTGGTTTCTTTTTCATTTCCTGAAATCGTGTTTTTTATTTGACCAATTTTGACTATTTATATATAATGGGTACAGAAAATCTCGAAAAGGAGTAATTTTATGATTCCAGTAGTTATTGAACAAACTAGCCGTGGTGAGCGTTCTTATGATATTTACTCACGCCTTTTGAAAGACCGTATTATCATGTTGACAGGACCAGTTGAGGACAACATGGCAAACTCTATCATTGCACAATTGCTTTTCCTTGATGCCCAAGACCCTACAAAGGATATTTACCTCTATGTTAATACGCCAGGAGGATCGGTGTCAGCAGGTCTTGCCATTGTAGACACGATGAATTTCATTAAAGCTGATGTTCAAACCATCGTTATGGGAACAGCTGCGAGCATGGGAACCATCATTGCATCAAGCGGTGCCAAGGGCAAACGTTTCATGTTGCCAAATGCAGAGTACATGATTCACCAGCCAATGGGTGGAACTGGTGGTGGTACTCAGCAAACAGATATGGCTATTGCTGCAGAACACCTATTAAAAACACGTAATAAGCTAGAAAAAATCTTGGCAGACAACTCAGGTAAGACAGTCAAGCAAATCCACAAGGATGCGGAACGTGATTACTGGATGTCAGCTGAAGAAACCTTGGCTTACGGATTTATTGACCAGATTATGGACAATACAAAAGTCAAATAAGCAGTGACAAATATGTAATAGTACTGACTATTCCTATTAGCTCCAACTCTTTTACAGGTAGTTGGAGCTTTTCATTTATCATTGAAAACGGTATAATATAGAAAGAGAATTTTTAGAGGAGAAGACATGTTTGAGAAGAAAAATCGCACTTGCTTAACTGTCTATTTACACTACAATCGTGATGCACGTAAACTCAGCCAATATGGAGATATTGTTTACCATTCCAAACGCTTGCGATATGTTTTGGTGTATATGGATCAAGAACTAGTAGAAGCTACCATATTAAAATTGAAAAAGGAACGTTTTGTAAAAAAAGTGGTTCCTTCATACATTAAGGAATTAGACCAAAACTTTGTAGGTAATCTATGGAGAGATGAAGAACCATCAGTCGTAGGATAGTCGGAATTAGCAGGTATGTATTCCCTGCTAATTTTTTATTTTAAAATTTTTTTCTTTTTTGTTGACAATTTTCAGATAATTCAGTATATTAGATACATCGTAAAATTTAAGAAAGATTTAAGGAGTTTTCATGAAAACAAGAAAATTTGCAGTAGCGCTTGCTACATTTGCCTCTGCAGCTCTACTCGCTGCATGTGGTAATGTTTCGACAACCAATACTTCAGCCGCAGGTTCTTCTGTAGGTGATACATTTAAAATCGGCTACAACTTGGAGTTGTCAGGTGCTGTTTCATCTTATGGTCAAACAGAGGAAAAAGGTGCCAACCTTGCCGTGAAAGAAATCAATGCTGCAGGTGGTATTGACGGCAAAAAAATCGAAGTGATCACAAAAGACAACAAGTCTGAAACAGCAGAGGCAGCTACTGTTGCAACAAGCTTGGCAAGTGAAGGGGCAAACGTTGTGATTGGCCCTGCTACATCAGGAGCTTCAGCAGCCTCTATTCCAGCATTGACATCTGCTGGTGTTCCTATGATTACTCCTTCAGGAACTCAAACAACCTTGGTTGTGAACGATAAAGGTGAGGTCCAAGAATACTTCTTCCGTACAACCTTTACAGATGGGTATCAAGGTCAAATTATGGCTAAATACGCTACTGAGAACTTGTCAGCTAAGAAAGTTGTTCTTTACTTTGACAACTCTTCTGATTATGGTAAGGGTGTAGCAGAGGCGTTCAAGAAAGCATACACAGGAGAAATCGTTTCAGAAATCACATTTGCTTCTGGCGATAAAGATTTCCAAGCTGCTTTGACAAAATTGAAAGATAAGGAATTTGATGCGATCATCATGCCTGGTTACTACAATGAAACAGGTACAATTGTGAAGCAAGCACGCGGTTTGGGTATTGACAAGCCAATTCTTGGTTCAGATGGTTTTGACTCACCACAATTTACTGAATTGGCAACTGCATCAGCAGCATCAAATGTTTACTACCTTTCTGGATTTGTAACATCAGCAAGCGAAAAAGCAAAAGCATTCTATGATGCCTATGTGAAAGAATACAATGAAGAGCCATCAATGTTCTCAGCTTTAGCTTACGACTCGGTTTACATGGCAGCAGAAGCAGCAAAAGGTGCAGCTGATTCAGCAGCAGTGAAGGCTAATCTTGCAGCTCTGAAAGACTTTAAAGGTGTGACTGGTACAATGTCTGTTGACAAAGAGCACAATGTCATTAAATCAGTTTATGTTGTTAGTTTAACAAACGGAGAAGAATCATCTGTAGATACTATCTCTATTGACTAATAGTGGATGAAAAGAGGGAATTCCCTCTTTTTCACTTGTCAGAATGTATAGAATAGTATACATGCGGATATAAAATTTGGTTAAATTTGGGTTGGTTAAATTTTCTGTAATTTTAATGATTAAACTCTCTGTCTAACTTGCTTATTTTCAGAAAATTTTGTATAATGTAACAATGCTATTGAGCTCGAAAAATATTTAGAAAGATTGGTGAACCTATGCTTCAACAACTTGTCAATGGTTTGATTCTTGGTTCTGTTTATGCCCTTTTGGCCCTTGGTTATACCATGGTGTACGGAATTATCAAACTCATTAACTTCGCCCATGGTGATTTGTATATGATGGGTGCTTTTATGGGGTACTTCCTATTAAATAATTTAACTTTTATTGCAGATGGTGGAACGCGTTTCTTTGTTGCTCTCATTCTAGCGATGGTAGGGACGGCTATTCTCGGTGTAGTTATAGAGTTTTTAGCCTATCGTCCTTTGCGTAATTCAACGCGTATAGCAGCTTTGATTACGGCTATCGGTGTATCCTTCTTCTTAGAATACACTATGATTAAATTCTTTACAGCAGACGTAAAAGCCTTTCCACAAGCAATCGAAGCTGTGACTTTTAACCTTGGTCCAGTTTCTGTTACGAATATCCAGTTGATTATTCTTGGTGTATCGCTTGCGTTGATGGTTGCACTTCAATTAATTGTCAAACGTACAAAAATGGGGAAAGCCATGCGTGCGGTCTCTGTAGATAGCGATGCAGCTCAGCTTATGGGGATCAATGTAAACCGTACAATCAGCTTTACTTTTGCTCTTGGGTCAGCTCTTGCGGGTGCTGCGGGTGTTCTCCTAGGTCTCTACTACAACCAGATTGAGCCTTTGATGGGGATGACGCCAGGTCTGAAAGCCTTTGTTGCGGCAGTATTGGGCGGTATCGGTATTATTCCAGGTGCAGCGCTTGGTGGCTTCGTTATCGGTATCATCGAAACATTCACCTATGTGATTGAATTCGATACTTTCCGCGATGCGATCGTATATACTGTTTTGATCATCATCCTCTTGGTGCGTCCAAGTGGTATTCTTGGTAAAAATGTGAAAGAGAAGGTGTAACCATGAAGCAAAATTTAAAAGTTAATGCGATTTGGTTGGCTATCTTATTGGCTGGTTTTGGACTTATTCAAGGTCTTGTATCAGCAGGGATTCTGAATTTTTACTACATCCAGATTGTTCAGCAAATCGGTATTCAAATTATCTTGGCAGTTGGTTTAAACTTGATTGTCGGTTTCTCAGGTCAATTTTCACTTGGTCATGCTGGTTTTATGGCTATTGGTGCTTATGCAGTAGGTATTCTTGGGAAAATGATGCCGACTTATGGTGGATTTGCTATCGCCTTGATTGTTGGGATGTTAATCTCAGGTGCAGTAGCTCTTTTAGTCGGTATTCCAACCCTTCGTTTGAAAGGTGACTACCTTGCAATTGCGACTCTTGGTGTTGCAGAGATTATTCGTATTTTAATTATCAATGGTGGTAGTGTAACGAATGGTGCAGCAGGTATTATGTCTATACCACTCTTTACAAGCTGGCCTTTAGTTTATATTTTTGTAATCATCACAACCTTGGTGACAGTTAACTTTTTGCGCAGTCCGATGGGACGTGCTACAATTTCTGTTCGTGAGGATGAAATTGCGGCAGAATCTGTAGGTGTCAATCCAACATTTGTTAAGGTTTCAGCCTTTGTATTTGGTGCCATGACGGCAGCCATTGCAGGTGGTCTCCATGCAGGATACGTTGGGACAATTGTTCCGAAAGACTTTGCCTTTATGACCTCTGTTAACGTTTTGATTATCATTGTATTGGGTGGTTTGGGCTCTATCACAGGTACCTTTGTAGCAGCCATTGTACTTGGTATTTTGAACGTATTCCTCAAGAGTTACTCTGATATTTCAATGATTATCTATTCATTAGCTCTTATTCTCTTGATGATTTTCCGTCCTGGAGGTCTTTTGGGAACTAAGGAATTCAGCGTAGCGGCTCTACTCAAGAAGAAGGAGGTTAAGTAATGGCATTACTTGAAGTAAAAGATTTAACCAAGAACTTCGGTGGCCTGACTGCCGTTGGTGACGTGACCATGGAACTTCATGAAGGGGAATTGGTTGGTCTTATCGGTCCAAACGGTGCTGGTAAAACGACTCTTTTCAACCTCTTAACAGGTGTTTATGAGCCAAGCGAGGGGACAATTTCTCTGGCAGGGACTATTTTGAACGGTAAAGCACCATCAAAAATTGCTTCGCTTGGTCTAGGTCGTACTTTCCAGAACATTCGTTTGTTCAAAAATATGACCGTTTTGGAAAATGTTTTGATTGGTCTTGGCAACCATGGTAAATCAGAAGTATTTGCAAGTTTCTTCCGTCTTCCAGCATTCTATAAGAATGAAGAAGCGTTGAAAACAAAAGCGATTGAACTTTTGAAAATCTTCGATTTGGATGGAGATGCAGATACATTAGCTAAAAACCTTCCTTACGGTCAACAACGACGTTTGGAAATCGTTCGTGCCCTTGCGACTGAACCGAAAATTCTTTTCTTGGATGAGCCAGCGGCTGGTATGAACCCACAAGAAACGGCAGAATTGACCCAACTCATCCGTAAAATCAAAGAAGAATTTGGCATTACTATCATCTTGATTGAACACGATATGAGCTTGGTTATGGAAGTGACGGAGCGGATATACGTATTGGAGTACGGTCGTTTGATTGCCCATGGTACACCAGAAGAAATTCGTAATAACAAGCGTGTAATTGAAGCCTACCTTGGAGGTGAAGCTTAATGGCAATGTTAGAAGTAAAAAATCTTTCCGTTAACTACGGTGTTATCGAAGCTGTTAAAGATGTTAGCTTTGAGGTTAATGAAGGTGAAGTTGTAACCCTTATCGGCGCTAATGGTGCTGGTAAAACCTCTATCCTTCGTACTATTTCAGGGCTTGTTCGTCCATCAGCTGGAACGATTTCTTTCCTTGGAAATGAGATTCAAAAAGTTCCTGCTCGTAAAATCGTGGCGGACGGTTTATCACAAGTTCCAGAAGGTCGTCATGTTTTTGCAGGCTTGACTGTTATGGAAAACTTGGAAATGGGTGCCTTCCTTCACAACAATCGTGAAGAAAACCAAGCAAACTTGAGAAAAATCTTTGCTCGTTTTCCACGTTTGGAAGAACGTAAAAACCAGGATGCAGCTACCCTTTCAGGTGGGGAGCAACAGATGTTGGCCATGGGACGTGCCCTAATGAGCCAACCAAAGCTCTTGCTCCTTGATGAACCATCAATGGGCTTGGCTCCGATCTTTATCCAAGAAATTTTTGATATCATCCAAGATATTCAAAAACAAGGAACAACTGTCCTCTTGATTGAGCAAAATGCCAACAAAGCTCTCGCTATTGCCGATCGTGGCTATGTTCTAGAAACAGGAAAAGTTGTCCTCTCAGGAACAGGAAAAGAACTCCTCGCCTCAGAAGAAGTCAAAAAAGCATATCTGGGTGGCTAAAAAGGTCCGGGGGACCTTTTTAGGTTGGAAATGAGAACCGCTGGTAAGCGGTTTTCTTTATAAGTGGGTTACCCCACGTTTTAAGTTGAAAATGAGAACTGCCGGCAGGCAGTTTTTTTATATTCGGATAGGCTGTTTTAATCGGGAGATAGGAAAACCAGCAATGCATGTTGCTGGTTTGTCCCCAACCTGACGGGTTGTTTTAGGTTGGAAATGAGAACCGCTGGTAAGCGGTTTTCTTTACAAGTGGGTTACCCCACGTTTTAAGCTGGAGATGAGAAACGTCGGCAGGCGTTTTTCTTTATATCAAGGTCCGAGGGACCTTTTTAAGTTGGAAATAGGGATCCTTATCAAGCGCTCTCCCTCGTTATTACTATCTATGCAGTAGGCTTCAAATATAGTATAATGAATGTATATTTGGAGGTTTGTATGATTAAAGTTGAAGAGATTTTATCGACTCTATCACCGAATCAAAAGGTTAACTATGATAAAGTGTTTCAAAAAATGGCAAGCACGTGGCAGGAAGCGGGGCTTCGACCGAACATTCTCATGCATGTCTGTTGTGCCCCATGCTCGACCTATACATTGGAGTACTTGACTCAATATGCAGATGTAACCATCTATTTTGCGAATTCCAATATTCATCCAAAGGCGGAGTACCAGCGGCGGGCAGCCGTGACGGCCCAGTTTGTCAAAGAATTTAATCAGAAAACTGGACAGTCAGTAGGCTACCTAGAAGCTGACTATAGCCCTCAGGAATTTTTCAAGAAAACTCAGCATCTCGCCAATGAGCCAGAGGGAGGAGATCGGTGTAAGGTTTGCTATGATTATCGGTTGGATAAGACTGCGGAGAAGGCAGTTGAGCTTGGTTTTGACTATTTTGGTTCGGCTTTGACAATCAGTCCACATAAGAATTCGCAGACCATCAATGCTGTTGGGATTGAGGTGCAGAAATTATACGATACCCAGTATCTTCCGAGTGACTTTAAGAAAAATGGAGGCTATCAGCGTTCAGTTCAAATGTGTGAAGAGTATGACATTTATCGCCAGTGCTATTGTGGCTGTGTCTATGGAGCCAATGCCCAAGGTGTTAATCTCATACAGGTAAAAAAAGAAGCCTTGGAATTTTTAAAAACGCACAGAGATTATTCCCACATTCCTTTCAAGGTGCTGGATAAGAATTGAGTTTTTGAGTTTAGTTTTTACTTAAGGAGCGTTTTTTCTTGCTTTCTCTATGAAATTGGTATATACTAATTCCGGTTAATGTATTGTACTACTAGGAGAAAAGCAAAATGAAATTGAGAAAAGTATCATTTATTTTAGTTACCTTTGTCATCGGTTTACTATCGTTATCAAGTGTAAAGGCGGAGACTTCAATATTTGTACCAGTAGGTCAACAGAATGTTCCGGGGGTAAAAGTAGCTCCTTTTAGAACTGGTTCAGACTCTATTCATGTCCATGTTGGCTCATTTGGTTATGTCGCTACATATATAAATGGAGAACGATTGAAGGTCGAGCCTGTAAAGCATGAACTCAAGTGTCCGAGTTATACTACAGAGAATTGCCAAACTAGAGAGTGGTATACAAGTGGGGAACGTGCGGACGGCAGTGGAGATTATGTTGTAAAATTGAATAAGAAACTCGAAGAAGGTGATGTTGTTACATTAAAATTTGCAGACGATGGGAATTTGTATTTTGGTCAATTAGTATATAAAAGCGAAAAGAAACGAGTTGAACAGAATCAAAAGGAACAAGAGGATGAGTACGCAGATGCCTTGTTCAAACGTTCTATTGAGGAAGAAGAAAATAAGACTTGGAGAGATCGGATAAAGGATACTTTTCAAGATACTTGGTGGAATTTCAAAGGATGGTGGAATAGCTAACAAAGGAACTGCTATTTGGGAAATAGGTCATTTGGAGTGATTATCAATTAATTTTTTCCTACCTTCCTGATATAAATTTCAATGAAAGAGTCCAGACTTTATGTCTAGGCTCTTTTTGTGGTACAATGAGAAAAGAATTTTGAGGTTTTTATGACAGTAATTGAACAGATTGAAAAATTAAAAAAAGAGAAATTAGAGCTTCTGACCGTTTTATGCGGTGAAGACATCGGACAATACCAAATAGCGAAAGACTTACTTCTGCGGAAGCTTCATTTTGATGCGGCAGATTTAGGTTTTGCCTATTTTGATATGTCGGAGGCTGATTATCATCAGGTAGACTTGGACCTAGTTTCTCTTCCCTTCTTTTCAGATGAAAAAGTAGTGATTCTTGATTATTTTGCAGATTTAACGACAGATAAAAAACGGCATTTGACAGATGATGAACTCAAACAGTTTGAGGCCTATTTGGAAAATCCTGTCGAAACAACACGTTTGGTCATTCTAGCACCGGGTAAGTTGGACAGTAAGCGCCGTCTGGTCAAACTCCTCAAACGAGATGGACTAGTATTAGAAGCCAATCCTCTGAAGGAGATGGATTTGAAAAATCATTTCCAAAAGGAGATAATGCGTCTTGGATTGCAGATGGGAGGAGAGGTTTTTCAATATCTTTTAGAAAAGTCCAATTTTGATTTTGCAGAAATCAGTAAGAACCTAGCCTTTCTTCAATCTTATAAGGGAAAAGAGACGATTGAAATTTCAGATATTGATGCGGCTATCCCAAAAACACTACAAGATAATATCTTTGATTTAACACAGTTAATTCTACAATCCAAGGTAGACGATGCTCGCAACTTAGTTTGTGACTTGCGGTTGCAAGGGGAGGAAGAGGTTAAGTTGATTGCCATCATGTTAACCCAATTTCGAACCTATCTACAAGTGCAAATACTACTAGAGCAAGGCCGAGGGGAACAGCAGATAGTAGCTGAGTTATCAACTATTATGGGGCGTAAGGTGAATCCATACCAAGTAAAGTATGCTTTGCGTGATTCACGCCATCTGTCCATTGGATTTTTGAAAAAAGTCGTCAAGCTCCTAATCGATACAGATTTTCAAATTAAAACCGGCCAATTTGATAAGGATTATTTATTTGATTTGCTATTATTAAAAATCGCGACTACATAGTAAAAAGAGTATTCTTAGATTGAGGGTCAACCGTGGTTTCAGACAAATAAATTGAAAAGGCTCTCACATTGGAGTAGAATAGAACTATCACTTAGTATAGGAGAAAACGAAAATGACAATTATTTTACCAGACCTTCCATACGCATACGATGCCTTGGAACCACATATTGATGCAGAAACAATGACCCTTCACCACGATAAGCACCATGCGACTTATGTTGCAAATGCTAATGCAGCACTTGAAAAACATCCTGAAATTGGCGAAGACTTGGTAGCTCTTTTGTCAGATGTGGAGCAAATTCCTTCAGACATCCGCCAAGCTTTGATCAACAACGGTGGTGGTCATTTGAACCATGCTCTTTTCTGGGAATTGCTTTCACCTGAAAAAACAGAAATTTCAGCAGAATTGGCAGCAGATATTGATGCAACCTTTGGTTCATTTGATGCTTTCAAAGAAGCCTTCACTGCAGCAGCAACAACTCGTTTCGGTTCAGGTTGGGCTTTCTTGGTTGTTAATAAAGAAGGCAAGTTGGAAGTTATCTCAACTGCTAACCAAGACACACCAATCATGCAAGGTTTGAAACCAATCTTGGCATTGGACGTTTGGGAACATGCTTACTACCTTAACTACCGCAATGTCCGTCCAAACTACATCAAAGCCTTCTTTGAAGTAATCAACTGGGACAAGGTTAACGAACTTTATAAAGCAGCTAAATAAGAACAGTTCTCTTCCGTTTGGAAGAGATTTTTTAGTTGTGAGGAGTATTTTGGAGAGAATTGTGTAAGGGAAGAAGGGGAATTTTCGTATTATAGATAAAAATGACAAGATATTTTCAGAAAAATGATGTAAAAGTAAGAATAAACGAATATTTTTATAATTTTTTGTTATAAATGACTGATTTGATATTGAAAAGCCGTAAGAAAAGGATTATTATAGATATGTCAATATGAAAAAAATAGAAGGAGCATTGTTTTGCTTATGAAAAAGAATATTCGGTTGAAAAGCAGTATACTAGCTCTTGTAGCTGGTTTTAGCGTTATTGCAACACAAGCTGTTTTAGCAGATGAATTAGCTGTCCAAATTATGGGAGTTAATGATTTCCATGGTGCGCTTGATATGACGGGGACAGCGCGATTGGAAGGGGAAACAGTTCGTAATGCAGGAACTGCCGCTTTACTTGATGCTTACATGGATGATTCACAAGCAGAATTTGAAGAAACAGCAGCAGAAACAGAGACACCTGCAGAGTCTATCCGTGTTCAAGCTGGGGATATGGTTGGTGCAAGTCCATCGAATTCTGGACTTTTGCAAGATGAACCAACTGTAAAAGTCTTTAATAAAATGGATGTTGAATACGGAACTTTGGGGAACCATGAGTTTGATGAGGGACTTGATGAGTATAACCGTATCATGACTGGTGAAGCTCCAAAAAAAGGTCAGTTTAATGAGATTGTAGATAATTATACTCGTGAAGCTGCTAAACAGGAGATTGTTATTGCTAACGTTATTGACAAAGAAACAGGTGAAATTCCGTATGGTTGGAAGCCCTACGCTATTAAGACTATTCCCGTGAATGATAAAGAAGCTAAGATTGGCTTTATTGGTGTAGTTACGACAGAAATTCCTAATCTTGTTTTGAAGAAAAACTATGAGCAGTACACTTTTTTGAATGAGGCAGAGACGATTGCTAAATATGCGCGTGAATTAGCTGAAAAAGGTGTAAATGCGATAGTTGTACTGGCTCACGTTCCGGCTACAAGCAAGGATGGTGTGGCTGCTGGTGAAGCTGCAGATATGATTGCTAAGCTAAATGAAATCTATCCTGAACACTCAGTTGACCTTGTATTTGCTGGCCATAACCATGTCTATACAAACGGTACAACGGGCAAAACCTTGATTGTTCAAGCTACCTCACAAGGTAAGGCTTACGCAGATGTTAGGGCTGTTTATGATACAGATATTGCCGACTTTAAAGCTGTTCCGACTGCGAAAATTATTGCAGTAGCACCAGGGCAGAAAACACCAAGTCCGGAAATTCAGGCAATTGTAGATGAGGCAAATACCATTGTTAAAAAAGTAACTGAGCAAAAAATTGCTACAGCTAGTCAAGCGACAGATATTTCACGCGAAGTGAATGAATTTAAAGAAAGTGCTGTAGGTAATCTAGTAACATCGGCTCAATTAGCTATCGCTAAGAAATCGGGTTATGATGTTGACTTTGCAATGACAAACGATGGCGGGATTCGGGCAGATTTGAAGGTCCAAGAAGATGGAACAGTTACTTGGGGAGCAGCACAAGCTGTTCAACCATTTGGGAATATCCTACAAGTCGTTCAAATGACAGGTGAGCAGATTTATACAGCCTTAAATCAACAATATGATGAAGGTGAAAAATATTTCCTTCAAATGTCTGGAATTAAATATATCTACACGAAGGCTGACAATCCAACGGAAGAAAATCCTTATAAGGTTGTTAAAGCCTTCAAAGAAGATGGGACGGAGATTGTTCCGACAGAAACCTATACACTTGTCATCAACGACTTCTTATTTGGTGGTGGGGATGGCTTCTCGATTTTCAAAGAAGCTAAACTGATTGGTGCTATCAATCCAGATACAGAAGTATTTGTGGAGTACTTGACTGATTTAGAAAAAGCAGGTCAAACCATTAGTGCAACAATTCCAGGTAGAAAAGCATTTGTAGAGAAGTACGTAGAAGAACCAAAAGCAGAAGAAAAAGAAGATAATGCTGGGACAACTACTGATGTGAAAACACCTGAGAAAGCAAATGACGGTGGCGATAGTGTAACAAATCAGAAAGCAACCGAGCAACCGGCACCATCTGGAAGTATGGCTCCTATTTCAAATAAGAAAACTGAAAAAGCATCAGGAAATCAAACACTTCCAAATACCGGTCAAGAAGCCCTAGGCTCACTTCTTATTAGCTTGGGTGGCTTAGTTTCACTCGGAATGGCTGTCTCAGTGAGACGTAAGGAAGGGGAGTAGGAATCAAGCATAAAAACGACAAACTTTCGAAGTACATTTTAGAATTACTTCTTTTAGAGACTATTATGAGAGAAATACATAAAAACAATTGTGTTTCATCTTAGAGTAGGTTCTGCTTTTTGTAAAGATTTGAAAAAACTTATATAACCTTGCTCTTGCAATCTGCTCTCTTCTGGGGTACAATAGAGAAGCAGACTTCCCTTAGTTAAATGGATATAACAAATTCCTCCTAAGAATTAGTTGCAGGTTCGATTCCTGCAGGGGAGATGAAGAGTATACGAAAAAGCCTAGATGATAGGCTTTTTTGCATTATTGAATTTCCTCAACTGCTGTCCATAAATAGTCTGTTTTCTGTTTATAAGATAAGCTATGGCAAGTACAGGAATAGCATAGGGCAGGATATTAGCGCCGAAGACTTCATAACTAATGAAGAGAGGAGCCAGTAAGGTATTGGTGGCTGTTCCAAATACGGCACAATACCCAAGGGCTGCAACAAGTTCAGTTGGTAGACCTAGTAATCCTGCTAAAACAGCCCCAGAACTTGCCCCAATCGCAAAGAGCGGAGTAACTTCGCCCCCTTGAAAACCTGCAGCCAAACAAAGACAGGTTAGTAGGAGTTTTAGTAGCCAATCGAAAGCAAACACCTGTTCCCCAGCTAAACTGGCATCGATCAAATTGGTTCCTAGACCAGTATAACGACCTTGATGGAAGAAAAATAGTAGAACGGTCAGTCCAACTCCCATGATAGCTATTTTAATGTAAGGATTTGGAAGCCATCGAGTTGAGATGCTTTTTGCTTGCGCCAGAAACAAAGCAAATAAATTGCCGATGAAACCGAAGCAAAGGGCAATAAATAGCCATTTAAAACTATCTGTAAAATAGAATGAGGTAGTAGCGATGGTATGCGAAAATTTCTCCAATCCCAGTAAATGGGAAGTAGTAGAAGCCGTGAAAGCGGCAACTAGACAATAGGGGAGACTAGTCCAAGAATATTGGCCAACGATTAAAACTTCAATGGCAAAGAAACCAGCAGCCCATGGTGTTTGAAATAACCCTGCAAAACCTGCGGCCATACCAATCTTTGTTATCATATCTTTGGGCAAGTGTGTGAAACCATGTTTTTGTAACCAGTGTGAGAGACTGGCTCCAAGTTGGACAGCTACACCTTCGCGACCAACGGAAGCACCGACAAGGTGACTGAGCCAAGTTGTAGAGATGATGAGTGGAATGAGAACTGGAGAAATTTGCGCTTTCTCCCCTTGTCCAGCTTTGAAGACTAAGCCCATACCTGCTTGGACTTCCCTCCCCCATTTTTGATAAATGAAAACAATCAACACACCTGCAAGTGGCAGAAAGGGGATTAGATATGTAAAATATTCAGACCGTAAGTCTCCAATCCCTAGTAGAATTTTCCCAAAAAGTGTGGTGATTATTCCTGCACCGACTCCAATTAAGCTGGAAAAGAAAAGGAGTTGGATGGCATGTTTCATCTTATTGCTCATGATTCGCTAATTTGGAAGATTGATAGGTTCTTGATTGGGCCATAATATCGCTAAAGGTTGCTTGAATGGCAGAGCGGTAATCATCCTTTTGAACTAATTTTCCGACTCTTTCAAGGACAGCATTTTCTCGGCTGGTATCCAAAACAGGCTTACCTGTTGCTCGTTTATAGGCTGTAACTTGGTCGACCAACTCCATTCGTTTTTCAAGTAGTTCAACCAATTGGCTATCAATCGTGTTAATCTGTTCGCGGATGCAATCCAAATTCATCTTATAAACCTCCGTATATTGTTTCAGTTGTTTTTTAGTATAGCAAAAAACAAGGCAGAATACTAGCCTTGTTTGAGGAAGTTACCAACTTGCTTTTTTTACCCCAGGAAGTTGACCAAGATGGGCTAATTCACGGAAGGTAATCCGACTCACACCGAATTTTCGCATATAAGCATGCGGACGGCCATCGGTCCTGTCGCGGTATTTCAGTCGATTTGGATTTGAGTCGCGAGGCAATTTTCGAAGTGCTTGATAGTCACCTTTTTCTTTGAGACTTTTACGTAAATCCGCATAGCGCTCGATTAACTCCAATTGTCTCTGATAGCGTGCCATTTTTGATTTTTTAGCCATAAAATTCTCCTTTTTTCAAAAAAATTAACCAGTTAATTATATATCAAAACTATTAAGATTGCAAGCAATAGGTGTACAATCTTAATAAAAGGCTAAAAGAAAACAGACTAGACCTATTGATAAGCCAGTCTGTTTGTCAGTTAATTCATTGTATCTAGTTTAGCAACAAGGTCTGTCGCGAATTGCTCAAGGTTAACAATATCCTCATCTTCAGCGGCAAGATCTACCTTAACATTTTCGGCACCCTTAGTTGCACCACGTGAACCCAACATGACATCGAAGTCGTCTACTGCACTACAGAAGTCATCATAGAAGGTATCGCCAGAACCACAAACACCGTAGACCTTACCGGTCAAATCTAAGTCAGCTAGGTCAGCATAGAAATCAACAATTTCATCTGGAAGCTCACCGTCTCCACCGTAAGAATAGGTGTAGCTGGCTACCACGATGAGGTCCGCATCCAAGATTTCTTCGGTTTCAATAGTCGTACATTCGTGAACCTGTACTTCCAAACCTAACTCTTCTAGCTTACTGGCGACGATGTCAGCAATTTCTTCTGTGTTACCAGTCATACTAGCGTAAACTATTTTTGCTAGTGCCATAATTTCCTCCAAATTACATAGTAATTCCATTATACCACACTCCCATCATTTTCAAAAGGGGAAGTTTATGCTAAAATGATGAAAAGGAGTTGCTATGACAATTTACAGTAAAATTATTGAAAAAATTCACGAATACGACACGATTATTATTCACCGACATAAACGACCAGATCCGGATGCCATTGGTAGTCAAGTTGGCTTGCAGAAACTCTTACAGAAGAGTTTTCCTGGAAAAACCATCAAGGTAACCGGTTTTGAGGAACCAAATCTTGCTTGGATGGCAGGAATGGATGAAGTTGCAGACCAAGATTATCAAGGAGCTTTGGTTATCGTGACAGACACTGCCAATACGGCGCGTGTGGATGACGACCGCTATGCTCAAGGAGATTTCTTGATTAAAATCGATCATCACCCCAATGAAGAGCCTTATGGTGACCTGCTCTGGGTCAATACGGAAGCTAGTTCTTGCAGTGAAATGATTACAGAACTAGCCATCCAATGCCAACTGGAACTCGATGGAGAGATTGCTCGTCTACTCTATGCAGGAATTGTGGGCGATACAGGCCGCTTTCTCTATCCGGCAACCAGCTCGCGCACCTTTGAGATTGTTGCTCGTCTCCGCCAAGAAGATTTTGACTTTGCAAGGATGTCTCGCCAGATGGATACCATTGATTTCAAGATTGCCAAGTTGACAGGTTACGTCTACGACAACTTGGAAGTGGATGAACATGGTGCGGCGCGTGTTATTTTGACACAGGACATTCTCGAAAAATACGGGGTGACCGATGCGGACACTTCCTTTATCGTTGGGGCTCCAGGACGGATTGGAATCGTTCAATCTTGGGGGATTTTTGTGGAACAAACTGACGGAAATTACAGAGTCCGTTTGCGCAGTAAGTATCTTCCAATCAACGAGATTGCCAAACGCCATGATGGCGGTGGCCACCCACTAGCAAGTGGTGCTAACTCTTATTCACTATCCGAAAATGAGCAAATATACCAAGAAATCCAAGAGGTAGTGAGGAATGCAAGCAAGTAGCCGTTCCCTTCGTCTAATGGGAACCATCATTGAAACGAAAATATGGCATCCAGATGCAGAACCAATTTTAGATCAGGTCGAAGAGCTACTTTATCTTTATAAAGACCGGTTTTCTGCCAATGATTTGACTTCAGAATTGATGGAGGTCAATCTAAACGCTGGTGTTCAAGCAGTTCCAGTTGCCGATGACCTGTATGAATTGATAAAATTGGGCAAAGAACACAGTCTGGCTGAGGGATCTTTTTTGAATATTACCATCGGTCCCCTTGTGCAAAGTTGGCGGATTGGATTTAGCGATGCCAAACTTCCAACCCAAGAAATGATCAGTGAAAAACTCCAGCTCATCAATCCAAGGGACATCGAATTAGATGATGAGGAGCAGACAGTCTATTTGAAAAAAGAAGGTATGGCGATTGATCTGGGTGCTCTTGCTAAAGGATATGTAGCAGATAAGATTGTTGACTTCTTGAAAAGAATAGGTGTGGCAGCTGGGCTGATTAATCTGGGTGGCAACGTCCTGACCTTTGGTCAAGCTCCTCACAATGCAGATGGTTATTGGCGAATTGGTATACAGGATCCTCAGAAACCACGTGGTGAAAATGCCCTCGTCCTCAAAATAGGAGAAGAATCGGTTGTCACCTCTGGTATTTACGAAAGAACCCTTACCGTGAATGGAAAGACCTATCATCATATTTTGAGTCCTGAGACCGGCTATCCAATGGAGTCGCAGCTGGCTAGTTTGACCATTGTGTCCAAACAATCTGTTGATGGTGAGATTTGGACGACTCGACTGTTTGGTCAAGAAATAACTCGGATTTATAAGATGGTAGAAGAAACTGATGGTATCGAAGCGGTTCTGATTGGGCTGGATGGCAGGATTCTAGTGACCTCAGGGCTTTCTGAGAAAGTTCTTGCTGGTGAAGAAAGAATTTCTGATAGCTTGGGCAGTCCTTCAAGAGGGGGATTTGGCGCCAGAGTAACTTCTGACCTTGCTTCAGGTGCTTCTGTACTATAACTTGAAAAAATATTAAAAAAATAGGTAAAAAGACTTGCCATAAGAACAAAGTTTTGGTAAACTTAAATGGTTATAATCTATGGCTCGGAAAGAGTCCATGGCAGAAAGGAATTTTAAAATGAAAAAAGATATCCATCCAGAATATCGCACTGTTGTCTTCATGGACACAACTACTGGCTACAAGTTCCTTAGCGGTTCAACTAAGAAATCTAACGAAACAGTTGAATTCGAAGGTGAAACTTACCCATTGATCCGTGTGGAAATTTCATCAGACTCACACCCATTCTATACTGGACGTCAAAAGTTCACTCAAGCAGATGGACGTGTGGATCGCTTCAACAAAAAATACGGTCTCAAATAAAAAAACAGTCCTTAACGGACTGTTTTTTCACGAGCTTGAAAATAAAAGAGCGAGTTATGGTCCAGTGGACCATTTTTTCTTTGACTCTAGAAATAAGAGAGGGCTTTTTCGTGCGTGATTGCCAAAATGATTGCCATTGGTCTACATACTCATGAATTGAGCAAACTTATGGGGTGTGTGAAGGTAAAGCATTATATTTCAGCCTGTTCGAAGGTATGAAGATATACGTATTTTATGATTTGTGCACTAGTAATACTCTTCGAAAATCAAAATTATCCGTTGTCAACTTGCCTGGATGAACTCCAGTTCTATCTTCGACTTCGTTTCCTAGGCTACTTTTGATTTTCGTTGAGTATAAATCGTATCCCCACTGATGTAACTAGATTTTTAGTTTCAATGAGAGATGATTTCTGCTATAATGGAACGAGTAAGAATTTGAAGTGAAAGTATGAGGAAATTGATGAAAAATAGGGGAACAATCGATAGTCGAGTAGACTACTCACTTATTTTACCGGTCTTTTTTTTATTAGTTGTGGGGATTATTTCTCTCTACATTGCGGTTAGTCAAGATTATCCGGATAATGTTGTACAGATGGTTGGTCAACAAATTGCTTGGATAGGAATTGGAACAGTGGCAGCTTTTTTGGTCATGTTCTTTTCCACTAAGTTTCTGTGGCAAATCACACCTTACTTGTACGTACTTGGGCTAGGACTTATGGTATTGCCTTTGTTTTTCTACAGTCCAGACTTAGTAGCATCAACGGGAGCAAAAAACTGGGTAACGATTGGTGGAATGACTCTTTTTCAACCATCCGAATTTATGAAAATAGCCTACATCATTATGTTGTCAAGGGTGATTGTCACCTTTCATAAATATTATCCAAATCGAAAAATTCGTGAGGATTTTATGTTGATTGGTTATATGACACTGTTTACTATCCCTGTCCTGATTTTGTTGGCCTTACAGAAAGATTTAGGAACTTCCTTAGTATTTGTAGCAATCTTTAGCGGAATGCTTCTATTATCAGGAGTTTCTTGGAAAATTCTATTACCGACTGCCTTAACAGGTATCGTTTTGGTTGGCGGATTTATGCTGATTTTTATTTCTCCTGGTGGAACAACATTTCTCCACAATTTGGGGATGGATACTTATAAAATCAATCGTATTGCAGCCTGGCTTGATCCCTTTAAAAATGCCCAATCAACGACCTACCAGCAAGCTCAAAGTTTGATAGCTATCGGAAGTGGTGGCTTAAAAGGACTAGGTTTCAATAAAACAAATCTTCTTATACCTGTTCGAGAAAGTGATATGATTTTTACGGTGATTGGAGAGGACTTTGGTTTTATTGGTGGGACGGTATTGATTGGACTATACTTGTTGCTCATTTATCGAATGCTGCGGGTAACGTTGAAGTCAAACAATCGATACTACACCTACATATCAACTGGCTATATCATGATGCTCTTGTTCCATGTGTTTGAAAATGTTGGCGCTGCAACTGGTTTGTTACCTTTAACAGGTATTCCTTTGCCGTTTATCTCCCAAGGTGGCTCGTCCATGGTTTCAAATCTGATTGGTGTTGGTCTAGTGCTGTCAATGGGGTATCAGTCACGACTAGCTGATGAGAAGGAAACAAATCGATCACGTCGCTATAGAAAAATTACGATAAAACGTTAGAAAGTTGGTTTATATGACAAGAGTTGCGGTTGTTTTAGCCGATGGTTTTGAAGAAATCGAAGCATTGGCCTCTGTAGATGTATTCCGTCGAGCTCATTTTGACTGTCAGATTGTTGGTTTAGATAGTCATGAAGTGGAGGGATCGCACGGTATTCGTGTTCAAACTGACCAAGTCTTTGATGGGGACCTGTCTTCCTTTGATCTGATTGTTTTACCAGGAGGAATGCCAGGTTCTGTTCACCTTAGAGATTCAGAGTCACTGATTACGGAATTGCAAAGAGCGGTTGCATCAGGAAAATCAGTAGCAGCAATTTGTGCGGCACCAATTGTTCTGGATAAGGCTGGTTTGTTAGATAGTCGTCACTATACATGTTTCCCAGGGAAAGAAAAAGACATTCCGTCAGGTATTCATCTGGAAGAGGATGTGGTCGTTGATGGTCCAATTATCACTAGCCGAGGTGCTGGAACAAGTTTGGATTTCGCCTATAAATTGGTTGATTTATTTGGTGGAGATGGGGAAAGCCTAGCTCAAACAATGGTTTATCATAGTTAAAGTAATGAAGAAGATGGAGCTAATGTTTCCTCTTCTTTTTTCTATCAAAATATTAGAAAATATGGTATAATAAAGGGTATTCGTTAGAATGATTTTTGCTCTAAAAATATGTTTCGCTTTTATCCAGATGGATTGGCTTTTCTATTTTTAAGGAGCAACAAATAGAAAATAAGGAAAAGAAATGACAGAAGAAATCAAAGATTTACAAGAGAAGGCTCAAGAATATGATGCCAGTCAGATTCAAGTCTTGGAAGGTCTTGAAGCTGTTCGAATGCGTCCAGGGATGTATATCGGCTCAACATCTAAAGAAGGTCTCCATCACTTGGTTTGGGAAATTGTCGACAACTCAATCGATGAGGCGCTGGCTGGTTTTGCGGATAAAATTGAAGTTTATATTGAGCCAGATAACTCCATCACGGTTATTGATAATGGACGTGGGATTCCGGTAGATATTCAGGAAAAAACTGGTCGTCCAGCGGTAGAAACTGTCTTTACAGTGCTCCATGCAGGTGGTAAATTTGGCGGAGGCGGTTATAAGGTCTCAGGTGGATTGCACGGCGTAGGTTCATCAGTCGTAAACGCCCTATCTACTCAGCTAGACGTCCATGTCTACAAAAATGGTCAGGTATATTTCCAAGAGTATAAACGAGGTGAAGTCGTTGCAGATTTGGAGGTTGTTGGAGAAACAGACCGTTCTGGTACAACTGTACATTTTACACCTGATCCAGAAATTTTTACTGAGACGACTGAGTTCGACTTTGCAAAATTAAATAAGCGGATCCAAGAATTGGCCTTCCTAAATCGTGGTTTAAATCTCTCTATTACGGACAAACGTGAGGGAGTAGAGCAAACAAAGGAATATCACTATGAAGGTGGTATTGCTTCCTACGTTGAGTATCTTAATGAGAACAAGGATGTCATTTTTGAGACCCCTATCTATACAGAAGGTGAAATGGATGATATTACCGTTGAGGTTGCCATGCAATATACGACGAGTTATCATGAAAACGTAGTTAGTTTTGCCAACAATATTCACACACATGAAGGTGGTACCCATGAGCAAGGATTCCGTACAGCTCTGACACGTGTTATCAACGACTACGCCAAGAAAAATAAAATTCTCAAAGAAAATGAGGATAATTTGACTGGTGAAGATGTGCGTGAAGGTTTGACAGCGGTCATTTCTGTTAAGCACCCAGGTCCTCAATTTGAGGGACAAACTAAGACAAAACTTGGGAATAGTGAAGTGGTCAAAATTACCAACCGCCTTTTCTCTGATGCCTTTGCAGAATTTCTTTTGGAAAATCCACAGATTGCTAGACGGATTGTTGAAAAAGGTATTTTGGCAAGCAAGGCTCGTATTGCTGCTAAGCGTGCGCGTGAGGTAACTCGTAAGAAATCGGGTCTTGAGATTTCAAACCTCCCAGGTAAGTTAGCGGATTGTTCCTCAAATGATGCAGCGAAGACAGAGCTTTTCATCGTTGAGGGGGACTCAGCCGGTGGTTCAGCTAAATCCGGTCGCGACCGCGAATTTCAGGCTATTTTACCGATTCGTGGTAAGATTTTGAACGTAGAAAAAGCCAGCATGGACAAGATTTTGGCCAACGAAGAAATCCGTAGTCTATTTACAGCTATGGGAACTGGCTTTGGTGCTGATTTCGACGTTAGCAAGGCACGTTATCAAAAATTAGTCATTATGACAGATGCCGATGTCGATGGTGCCCATATTCGGACACTCCTTCTGACATTATTTTACCGCTACATGCGTCCTGTTGTAGAAGCGGGATACGTATATATCGCTCAACCACCTATTTACGGTATCAAGGTTGGAAGTGAGATAAAAGAATATATTCAACCTGGGGTTAATCAAGAGCAAGAATTGCAAGATGCCTTAGAAAGACATAGTACGGGACGGTCCAAGCCAACGATTCAACGTTACAAAGGTTTGGGAGAAATGGATGATCATCAGTTGTGGGAAACTACGATGAATCCTGAAAATCGTCTCATGGCACGCGTTTCAGTTGATGATGCGGCAGAAGCCGATAAGATTTTTGACATGTTAATGGGGGATAAGGTTGAACCTCGTCGAGAGTTTATCGAGGAAAATGCTGTTTATTCAACATTGGATGTCTAAAAACTAAAAAAACAAGTGCATATACTAGAGATTTATGGTATAATTAAGCGATATTTTCTAGTAATTACTATGAGCTAAGGAGATTTACATGCCTACAGGAACAATCATCTTAATCGTTTCGATTGTTATTATTTTAATCATTGCCTATGTAGCTTGCCTGATTGTTCGTAAACGAAATGACAACCTTTTGGTTGCATTGGAAGAACGTAAGGAAGAGCTATTTAACCTTCCAGTTAATGAAGAAGTCGAAACTGTCAAAGCACTTCATTTGATTGGTCAAAGTCAGGTGTCATTCCGTGAATGGAATCAAAAATGGGTTGATTTGTCGCTCAATTCATTTGCCGATATTGAAAATCATATCTTTGAGGCAGAAGGCTATAACAATGCCTTTCGCTTTGTGAGTGCAAAGAACGCTATCGACAGTATCGACAGCCAAATTGATTTAATTGAAGAAGATATTGCCTCTATCCGTCAAGGTTTGATGGAGTTGAAGGAGCAAGAAGAGAAAAACTCTGGTCGCGTAAAACATGCGTTAAACTTGTTCGATAGTTTACAGGAAGCTGTTCGTGAAAATCCAGATAGCTACGGTGAGACACTATCAGAACTTGAGAAACAATTGAAAAATATTGAAGTTGAGTTTTCTGAATTTGTGATGCTTAATTCCTCAGGTGACCCGATTGAAGCTTCTGAAATCCTTGATAAGACTGAAGAGCATATGATTGCCCTCAATCAAATCATGGATCGCATTCCAAGTTTGATTGAACGAGTTACAAAAGATTTCCCAGAGCAATTGGAAGATTTGGAGTCGGGTTATCGTAAACTGGTTGAGCAGAATTATTTGTTCACAGAAGCTAACATCGAGTCACAGTTCCAAAATATTCGCGTTTCAATTCGTGAAAATACTGCTTTGATTGTTTCCTTTGATTTGGATGCCGCAGAAGCTGAAAATGAGGGAATTCAAGCAAAAATTGATCATTTGTATAAAGTCTTCAATCGTGAAATCGAAGCGAATAAGGAAGCTGTTAAGATTAGTAAAAACTTGCCAAAATTCTTGGAGCATGTTGTCCAAAATACACAGCTCTTGGATGAGGAAAGCCAACGCCTAAATGCAACTTACTTGCTGGCAGATAGCAAACTTTCACGTATCAATCAGCTTAAAGCTCGTTTGGAATCGATTGAGATTGTTGTTACAGAAAGTGTGGAAGACATTGAAAATCCACAAGTTGCATATTCTATTTTAGAAGAGCGTTTGGATCATTCATTGGCAAGCTTGAAAGAAATCGAAGAGGAGCAGCTTGTTTTAGCTGACTATCTTAAATCACAAGAATTGTCAGAGAACACAGCGCGTAAGAAAGCTACACTTTATATCAACAAATTGCATACCCTTAAGCGTTATATGGAAAAACGCAACCTTCCAGGAATTCCAGCTGAATTTTTAACAAACTTCTTTAGAACGAGCGATCATGTGGAAGCCTTGATTGCCGAGTTAGACTATAAACGAATCAATATCGAAGTTGTTAACCGTTTGTTGGAAAATGCAACGTATGATATGAATCAATTGGAAGAGTTGGCGTATTTGATTGTGCAAAATGCGACTTTGACAGAGCAGTTGCTACAATACTCTAACCGTTATCGTTCATTCGATGAAAGTGTGCAAAAAGCATTTAACCGTTCATTATCAATTTTTGAAAAGGATTTTGATTACCAAGCAGCATTTGAAGAAATTTCATTTGCTCTGGAAACAGTTGAACCTGGTGTAACAGAGCGTTTTGTGCGTTCATACGAAAAAACTCGCGAAGCCATTCGCTACTAGATAAAAAGCCATTTGGCTTTTTATTTTTATACATTGAAAGGAATATTGGAGATGACAACTGGATTATTAGTTATGGATGTTGATTCAACATTAATTTTGGAAGAAGGAATAGATTTACTTGGAGAAGAGGCCGGTTTAGGAGCGCAAGTTGCAGCAATTACCGAACGTGCTATGCGTGGGGAATTGGATTTTGAAGAAGCCTTACGTGAACGTGTGGCGTTGTTAAAGGGATTGCCTGTTTCTGTGTTTGATCGAATTATCAAAAAAATCCACTTTACGCCTGGAGCAGCAGAATTAGTCTCAGAATTAAAAATGCGAGGCTATAAGGTAGCAGTCGTTTCAGGCGGGTTTCATGAAACAGTTGATCGACTAGCTGCACAGTTAGAGTTAGACTATGTTCGGGCTAATCGATTAGAAGTAGTAGATGGAGTATTGACGGGACAAGTGTTGGGTGAAATTGTAACGAAAGATACTAAAAAAGCATGTTTAGAAGAATGGGCGGCAGAAAATGGGCTGAGTCTATCTCAAACGATTGCCATGGGGGATGGAGCAAATGATCTACCAATGATTCAACGAGCAGGAATTGGAGTAGCTTTCTGTGCTAAACCGATTGTCCAAGAACAGGTGCCCTACCAAATAAATGAAAAAAATCTCTATAAACTAATAGAGATTTTAGATAGTAAATAATGGGAGCGGGAAAGAACTCGACTAATCAAAAACATACTAAGATTAGTAGTGAGGAAATCTCCGACGGGAGAAAGTACTCACTACTTTTTCTTTATGATAAAGTAGAGGTGTCTTGTTAAGTCGTAGGGCTTTTTGACGCTAGACGTCGCAACAAAAACTGGCAAGACACCTGTTTTAGAAAGAATGTTATCAAAGTATGTGGGACGCCAGACGTCGAGTATTGAAAATGACATCACTAAAACAAGGAATCATTCAAGACAAAGAGGTAATATCATGCGAGTAGTTTTTGGGATTGATGTGAGTAAGGCAAGTTCAGAAGTGGCCATTCTAGTCAACGGCGAGAAGGTACATAACTACACCATGTCCAATGATGCCATTGGCTTTTCTCGGCTACTTGGCGATTTGAAAACCGTCCATAAGCCAGAAATCATCTTTGAAGCAACAGGTGTCTATTCTCGTCGTCTTCAAGCTTTTCTGGATGAACATGGCTACGCTTATACACGACTCAATCCCTTAGAAGCCAAGAAGCAACTGGATAGCTTGCGTGTGCGGAAAACAAATCAAATTGACGCTGAAAAACTGGCTCAATCTCAGTGTGTACTGAATCGTAAACCGACGTATGTCCAAGAAAAAGTCTACCAAAACTTGCGGGATCTCAGCCGTTTCTATCAGAATCTGACCGAGGACATTGTTCGGGCTAAAAACCGTCTGCACAAGGTCTTACAAGTCACTTTCCCTGAATTGGAAAATATCTTGTCAACACCAACTGGCGAACAATACTGGAACTTGGTCATAACCTTTCCTTGCAAGGACTTCGTGCTTGATTTAAGCAAGAATGAACTATCAAAGAGCATTCGTCAGTCCACCTCAAAACGGATTTCTGACAAGCGTGTGGCGTACTTAGCTGAGAAGCTGACAGCACTAGCTAATCAATCGTATTGTGCCGTCAAGAAAACCTCTCCAATACTGGAAGAGGTGCATTACTATGCAAAAGAATTGCTTCGGCTTTCTGAACAGAGACAAGCAGTCTTAGACCAAATGGTGGAACTAGCTCAGCCATTACCTGAATATGACATTCTGCTCTCTATTCCTGGAATAGCTGAGACGACTGCAACAAGTATTATTGGTGAACTGGGAGATATTCGCCGTTTTCAGTCTGCCAATCAAATCAATGCCTTTATCGGTATTGACCTGAGACACTATGAATCTGGTAACTTCCTCGCTAAGGAACACATTACCAAGCGTGGCAATCCCTACGCTAGAAAGATTCTGTTCAAGTGTATCCACAATATCGCTTCAGTCAGTCATACCAATCCTTGCCATATCGCAGACTTTTATGAGAAACGAAAAAGACAATCGCAAACGACTTCAACGAAGCCGCACACGATTGCCTCCATACATCGTCTCATTCGGACAATGTATTACCTCATTATGCATAACAAACTTTACGATTACGCTTCAACCCAAAATCGGTAAAACTGTTTATGCTCTATCATTGTAACACCTTATTTCAAAAAATACTAGATAAGGTGTCATTTTGTCATGCCCTTTTATAGCTAAATTAGTGACAAAAATAAGGTAGCAGCCTCAAAATAGCTACTGTTATGCTTTATTTTTTTGCTTAAAGCCTTGATAGACTTGACAAATGGTAGAAAAAGAGTTCGTCAACAAGTCTTTATTTCTAGTTGTTGAGCTGAAACAGTCTATCCCCAGACTGTTTCACTCCCACCCCCGCACAGCTCAAACTGTCTGGGAGACAGTTTGAGGTTGGAAATGAAGCGAACTCTGTTCGCATCAGTCATAGAGGTCAGATTTGGAGTGTAAAACACGAACAAATCTGCCAATCAACCACTGCGCTGAGATGTTGACACGAACCCTGAGAAGCGAGGTTGGTCTTTTTGCCCAGCCTCTTCTATTCTGTTGTCAGTAAAACCCTTTTCAAATCTTGGACGGTTTCGACTATCATGGTGGCCCCAGCCTTTTCAAATTCCTGTTTGTTCCCATAGCCGTAAAGAACACCGATGGCGGGAAGTTGGTGCATGCGTGCTCCTTCAATGTCATGTTCCCTATCTCCAATCATCACAGCATGGTTTGGAAATGCTTCTAATTGATTTATAGCATAGCAGATGACGTCCGCCTTACTGATGCGACTACTATCCAGACTAGCACCGGCAATGACATCAAAGTAGTGTGAGATACCAAAATGTTCTAGAATCTGTTTGGCAAATATTTCTGGCTTTGAGGTAGCAATTACTAGTGTTTTTCCAGCCGTTCTCAATTCTTCAAGCAGAGGGATGATTCCAGGATAGAGTTGATTTTCAAACATTCCTTTTTCTTTAAAATAGACACGGAAAGCATCAACTGCACTTTGTGTATCTTCAGGGCTGAGTTGGTAGAATCGAGAAAAAGATTCATAGAGTGGCGGACCGATGAATCGGTTTAAATTGGCTGTATCTGGTTCTTCGATTCCCATTTTTTCTAGTGCGTAGGCGACGGAGTTTAAGATTCCTTGTCCAGAATCAGTAAGTGTTCCATCTAAGTCAAATAATATAGTTTGATACATACTTATCTCCTTTCTTTCAGTATAACACAGACGATGAAAAACAGAAAAGATTTATTGAAAGCTGACTAGGAGCGTGATATACTAATAATATAAAGGAGGTTAGTACCATGCATATTCTCATTGCTCCGGATTCATTTAAAGAGTCTCTTTCAGCTACAAAGGTTGCTGAAGCGATTAAAAAAGGATTTTCTAAAGTTTACCCACAAGCAGGGTATGACTTAATTCCCCTAGGAGATGGTGGCGAAGGGACAGTTGAGAGTCTAATGCAAGCCTTATCCTTGGATGGAACCCAGACTTGGGTGACAGGTCCATTTGGAGATAAAATTAAGGTTTCCTATGCGGTTAAAGATGATCTTGCGGTTTTTGAAATGGCTGAGATTGTAGGGCTGGCAAGTATCCCGCATGAAAGAAGGAGTCCTCTCTTTATTAAGACACAAGGGGTTGGGGAGCTGATTGTGGAGCTCGTTCAAAATGGTGTTAAACGCATATTTATAGGAGTAGGTGGCTCTGCCAGTCATGATGGTGGTATCGGAATGGCGGCAGGTTTAGGAGTGAAATTTTATAATCGAGAGGGAAAAGAAGTAGAGGCAATTGGAGCTCATATCGGGGAGATTGTCAGCTTTTCCACAGAGGATATGTTGGTAGATCTATCTCAGGTCAGGATTGATTTGGTAACGGATGTGGAGAATCCGCTTTGCGGACCAGCGGGTGCCACATTTGTTTTTGCAGGTCAGAAAGGTCTTACCTCTGCTGAATTTGAACTAGTAGACAAGAAAATGGAGTCCTTTTATAAATTAGTTAATCCAATGCTACTCGATTTGGCAGGAGCGGGTGCTGGAGGAGGTATGGCAGCAGGTTTAGTCCAATTTGCTGGTGCTCGCATTCGAAAAGGCATCGACTTTGTCTTGGATCAGTTGGACTTTGATCATCGCGTCACCAAAGCGGGTCTGGTTGTGGTCGGAGAAGGGCGGATGGATGCCCAAAGCTTATCAGGGAAGACTCCAATAGGAGTAGCTAGACGGACGCCGACGGGGATTCCCATCATTGCAATTTGTGGTAGCCTCAAAGACGATCTTCCCGAGTTTCCTTTTGAAAATATCTGCGCCGCTTTTCCGATAATTGCAAGCGTTGAAAGTTTGGAGGACACGCTTCAAAAAGCAGAAAAAAACCTGGTCCGCACGGCAGAGCAGGTGGCAAGAATTCTTCAGTTAGGAGGCCAACAAAGATGGAATTAGTGAAATATGTGGCTATTATCTTATTTATTTTTATTTGTCTTGCAAAGCTAGTATCCGTTATGAGACTTTCCGAAAAAGAAAGAGTAACGGAAATGAATGTAATAAAGGCAAACGGAGCAATGTTCTTTTTCAATGAAAAAAATGAAAGAGGCAGATTGCTAGGAATCCTTTGTCTAACCTGTATTATTTTTACTTTAATATTTATACTGCTTTATCGTTAAATAAGTCTAACCAAATAATTTTTTCCAGAAGGAAGGTTTTGCATCTTCCTTTTTTTCTTCTGGTTTTGAGATAAGATTTGGAAATATGGATTCTAAGCTAACTTCTTCATTATCCACAGCGTGATTTGTGTGAAAGACAAGTGCGTAGGGAGATTGTCCTATTTTTTCATCGATGATAGCGGTAGTAATGCCAAAGGTCTGAGCAATTTTTAGTAGTGAAATTTGTTGCTTGTCAGACAGGGCTGGCGAGAGTTTGAGGAATAGAGGAGAGTATCTGTTTGCTAGTTTTTGGCAAATTGTATCGAACTTATTTCCGACGACTTCACTACTCAAATCGTCAAAGGAAACGATCAGGACAACCCGTTCGCGATAGGTTCCCATGTATAGACGCTGTTCATCTGGATTCAATCGTGTTTCGCCAGAGGCTTTCTGTAGTATGGTAGTATTTAAATCGTTCATGGTTTCAGTATAACATACTCAGTTAACTTTGAAAAGGAAGGCGTTTACATTATTTCTTTCAGTAAAATAACCTGTTTTTTCTTGAAAAATCCCTTCTTTTAGGGTATGATAGCTATGTAACAATTTTAAACTCAAAGGAGAGTAATATAATGTCAATTATTACTGATGTTTACGCTCGCGAAGTCCTTGACTCACGCGGTAACCCTACACTTGAAGTTGAAGTTTATACTGAATCAGGTGCTTTCGGACGTGGTATGGTTCCTTCAGGAGCTTCTACTGGTGAGCACGAAGCAGTTGAGCTTCGCGACGGTGACAAATCTCGTTACCTTGGTCTTGGTACTCAAAAAGCTGTTGACAACGTGAACAACGTGATTGCTGACGCTATCATCGGTTTTGACGTTCGTGATCAACAAGCTATCGACCGCGCTATGATCGCTCTTGACGGTACTCCTAACAAAGGTAAATTGGGTGCAAACGCAATCCTCGGTGTTTCTATCGCTGTTGCGCGTGCTGCTGCTGACTACCTTGAAGTGCCACTTTACACTTACCTTGGTGGATTCAACACTAAAGTATTGCCAACTCCAATGATGAACATCATCAACGGTGGTTCTCACTCAGACGCTCCAATCGCTTTCCAAGAATTCATGATCTTGCCAGTTGGCGCTCCTTCATTCAAAGAAGGTCTTCGTTGGGGTGCTGAAGTATTCCACGCTTTGAAGAAAATCTTGAAAGCTCGTGGTTTGGTAACAGCTGTTGGTGACGAAGGTGGTTTCGCTCCTAAGTTCGAAGGAACTGAAGACGGTGTTGAAACAATCATCGAAGCTATCGAAGCTGCTGGTTACGAAGCTGGTGAAAACGGCATCATGATTGGTTTCGACTGTGCGTCATCTGAATTCTACGACAAAGAACGTAAAGTTTACGACTACACTAAATTCGAAGGTGAAGGCGCTGCTGTTCGTACATCTGCAGAACAAATCGACTACCTTGAAGAATTGGTTAACAAATACCCAATCATCACTATCGAAGATGGTATGGATGAAAACGACTGGGATGGCTGGAAAGCTCTTACTGAGCGTCTTGGCAAACGCGTTCAATTGGTTGGTGACGACTTCTTCGTAACAAACACTGACTACCTTGCACGTGGTATCAAAGAAGGTGCTGCTAACTCAATCCTTATCAAAGTTAACCAAATCGGTACTCTTACTGAAACATTTGAAGCTATCGAAATGGCTAAAGAAGCTGGCTACACTGCCGTTGTATCACACCGTTCAGGTGAAACTGAAGATTCAACAATCGCTGACATCGCAGTTGCAACTAACGCTGGCCAAATCAAGACTGGTTCATTGTCACGTACAGACCGTATCGCTAAATACAACCAATTGCTTCGTATCGAAGATCAACTTGGTGAAGTTGCAGTCTACAAAGGCTTGAACTCATTCTACAACTTGAAAAAATAAAACAGTCTGGGAGACTGTTTTATCCCTGAGCTAGCATAGCGAGGGTTATAGTAAGAACAAGTCTGGAAATTTCCAGACTTGTTTTTCGTAGTACAGTGTACTAATTTATCCCCGAGCTAGTATAGTGAGGGATATAGTAAGAACAAGTCTGAAAATATTCGGACTTGTTCTTTGACTTTATATGATTTAAGGGCTGTAAAGCCTTGATATAAGGCACTTTGGGGCATCATCCCAAGGTACTTTTTTGATAGATTGACAGATACTTTAAAAATGTGTTACAATGTAACACAAAGAAGCGAGGTGAATATCATGAGTACAGTGACAATCAGATTAAATCAAGAAGAAGAAGTATTCTTTAAAAGCTATGCACAATTAACAGGTCAAAGTCTTTCTAGCCTTTTTAAGAAAGCTTTGGAGCGTGATATTGAAGATGAGTATGATTTAAAAATCTATCATCAAGCTTATGATGAGTACAAAGCAGATCCAGAAACAATTAGTCATGCTGATTTTAAGAAAGAGCTAGGATTATAGCATGTATCATTTAGAGTATTCTAAAAAGGCTCAAAAGCAAATTATGAAATTAGATAGGCAAATTCAGAGGCTGTTGTTTGCTTGGATTGATAAACACTTAGAAGGGACTGATAATCCACGCGCCAATGGTAAAGGTTTGACAGGCAATCATGCTAACGAGTGGCGTTATCGTATCGGAGATTACCGACTGATTTGCGATATTCAAGATGATAAGTTGGTTATTTTAGCACTTGAGTTTGGACATCGTAAAGATGTCTATTGATGCGTGAAAATCTATGACAAGATAGGTCCTAACTATTTTTAAGAATGAATAGAAAACTAGACTGAAATTCCTAGGGAATTTTCTTTGCCTTGATATTGATAAAATGATATTCTAAAAAGGCAGATCAACTTAAGTATTCTCATTTTGAAAAGAGATGGAGAGTGGGATGATAGAGTGGATATTTTTTGATTTGGGTTCGACGCTTTTAGATGAAGAGGCTGCTTATGGTTATTATATAGACAAGTGTGTGAAGAAGTTAGAGTCTCTGGATATAGAGGTTTCATCAGATTCTTATAAAAAGAAAATGGTGGAGTATGCTCATAAGTCGCTGGATCCCATTCGTTCGACCTGGCACTATTTTGCACCGACCGAGCCACGTCCTTTGTGGACAAATGAGGGTGTGAGCTTGTATCCTGAAACAATAGATGCTCTAGAGAAGTTATCACAAAACTATCGATTGGGGATTATTGCCAATCAGTCTAGTAGTATTAGAGAACTGCTTAAAGAGTGGGGAATTGAGTCTTATTTTCAACTCATCATCCTCTCTGAAGAGGTTGGGCTATCTAAACCAAATACAGCTATTTTCACACTTGCCTTGCAAAAAACAAACATCCCTGCAGATAGAGTTGTCTATGTCGGGGATAGGTTTGATAATGATATTCTGCCTGCTAAATCTTTGGGAATGTGGACTGTACGGATACTGACAGGTTTTGGGAAGCATGCCAGTGAAAATGAAAAATTGAAGAGCGATTGGATAATTCCTTCATTGCAAGAGATAACAAATATTTTTGAACAAACAAAAAACTAGACTGAACATTCTCAGCCTAGTTTTTACATGTATTAGAACAAGCCTTTAACTTTATCTAAAAGACCGTTAACACCTTCAGAACCTGATAACAAGCCTTTTGCTTGTTCCAAGTATTCACCGAATTGGTCCTTGTTTTCTTCGATAAATTGTTTTGCACCATCAAAGTCTTTGTTTGCAATCAATTCTTTTACTTGGTTAAAAAGATCTACTGGATTCATGTTGAAATCACCTCCTATGAGACTATTAAACCAAAACTGTACGGATTTCACAACTGAAACGACTTATAAAAATGTAACGCAAACTGCTTCAGGAACATAGAAATCGTGTGAAAGCTCAGTCAAACAGCCATTTTCGGCATCTCTTTTGAATACAGTTGCATTGTCAGAATCTTGATGGACAACAATCAAATGCTTTTCATCAGGACTAAGCGTGAAATCGCGAGGAGTTTTTCCATTTGTTGGGACGATTTCAACTAATTCTAAGCTGGCATCAGCAAGCGTTTTGTAGACTGCGATAGAGTCGTTTCCGCGGTTGGATCCATAAATAAATTTACCATCCTTTGTGATGCGAATAGCGGCAGTACCGTTGAAACCAGTATGGTCTTCTGGGAGAGTAGAGACAGTTTGTAGGTGTTCAAATTGTCCCCAGCCGTCGTAGATAAGCACCTCAATAGTTGAATTGAGTTCACAGATGAGATAGGCGATTTTTGCGACAGTATGGAAGACAATGTGACGTGGACCACTTCCTGGCGCAGCCTGATAGGTTGCTATTTTCTCTACTTTTCCTTGGTCAGATACCTTATAGGTTACCACTTGATCACATCCTAAATCACAGGTTACTAAAAATTTATCGGGCGTCAAATCAGAAAAGTGAACGTGGGCGGAAGCTTGGTTTTCGTGCGGCCCAGATCCTTCGTGTTGAGCGACATCAGCTAATTCTAGCGAACCATCCGCCAAACGTTTATAAACAAGTAGTTGCCCTTTGTGGAAATTGGAACCATAAACTAAATCTCTTGCTTCATCTACAGCGACATAGCAAAGTGGTGCGCCCTCTGATACAACATGGTTGAGTAGAGTATAGTCAGTATTAAAGGCAGCGATACCTCCTAGACCATTTTCAGCGCCGACGGAGTATAGATGTCCGGCCTTATCAAAGGCAAGGTAGGTAGGGTTAGGTTCTTCAGTGACCAATTCTAGATTGCTAAGTTGTCCTGTTTCAGAGTCAAAATTTGCTTTATAAATTCCTTTTGATTCACGTTTTGTATAGGTACCGAAATAGATAGCCATAGGATTCTCCTTTTTGGAAATGATTGATAAAATTATACCATGTTTTTCTGAGAAAGTCGTATAGATTCTGTAGTTGATTTTTACAAAAATCCTTTCTCCATGTTACAATAGAAAAAAAGACTAGGAGTGTATCAGATGGAGGATAAGCATCAAAAATTTAGTCTGACTTGGTTTTTCCGCTTGTTTTTAAATAGCCAAGCGGTGACATTTTTATTGGTAACCTTGCTGACTTTTTTGACCATATTTATTTTTAGTAAAATTAGTTTTTTATTCAGACCAATAGGAAGCTTTTTAGAAATTGTATTGTTACCGATGATTTTAACAGGTCTTTTGTATTACCTATTAAATCCGATGGTTGACTGGATGGAAAAGCATAAAATTTCTCGTACAGTTGGTATTTCCATTCTCTTTGTTTTAATCAGTCTTCTCATTATCTGGGGACTGGCGGTGGCAATTCCGAGTATTCAAGAGCAAGTGACATCTTTTGCGCAAAATCTTCCTTCGAATATCCAGAAAATCGAAGGACAGGTAACTGGGCTCCTACAGGATCAGCGCTTTGAACAATTTAGACCAACAGCTCTGGAGATGTTAAATAAGGTCAATGATCAGATCGTTGCCTATGCTCAGAAGTTTTCTTCAAGCGCTGTGAACTGGGCAAGTAATTTGATTTCAACCGCTTCACAGATTATTGTTGCTATTTTGATTATGCCCTTTATTCTCTTTTATCTATTACGGGATGGTCAGTATTTGAATAAACACATCACCCAATATCTACCAACCAAGTGGAGAGAACCGATTGGAACAGTACTATCAGATGTGAATGGGCAATTATCAAACTATGTTCGTGGTCAGGTGACCGTTGCGATTATTGTTGCCCTGATGTTTTCAGTGATGTTCTCAATCATTGGTCTTAGCTATCCAATAACTTTGGGGGTGATGGCTGGTTTCCTCAATCTAATTCCGTATTTGGGTTCTTTCTTGGCCATGATTCCAGCTGTTATTTTAGGATTGATTGCTGGTCCAATCATGCTGATAAAGGTTTTAGTAGTCTTTATGATTGAGCAAACTATAGAAGGTCGTTTTGTGACACCATTGATTATCGGAAGCTCCCTAAGTATTCATCCGATTACCATTTTGTTTGTATTATTGACAGCTGGTCAGATGTATGGTGTCCTAGGAGTTCTTCTGGGAATTCCAATATATGCCTCTATTAAGGTTTTAGTGAAAGCGGCATTTGAATGGTACAAGGCACACAGGGTAGTTTGGTATGAAGATGGAAGAAAATGAGGTTGTGAATGAACAATAGTGAAAAAATGTTGGTTTGTTTGGACCAACAGGATTTAGACAAGGCAGATAAGTATTTCAAGCGCGCCTTGGTGCAAGATGATAGCGAAACGCTTTTGTCCTTGGCAGCCTACTTAGAAGGCATTGGTTTTTTCCCACAGGCTAGACAAATCTATGAGCAGGTCAAAGAAGAATTTCCCGAAGTACTGATCAATCTTGCCCAAATAGCATTTGAAGATGGCTTGGTTGAAGAATCTTTTGGATACTTGGAGGAAATTTCGGAAGACAGTTCTGTCTATGTGGAAGCCTTGTTGGTTAAGGCGGACCTGTATCAGGCAGAAGGCTTGTCGGATGTGGCGCGTGAAAAATTGTTAGAAGCAAGTCACTTATCAGATGAACCCATCATCCTCTTTGGCTTAGCAGAATTGGATATGGAACTGGAGCTTTTTAATGAGGCTATTTCCTACTATGCCCAGCTGGATAATCGTGAGATCTACGAATTAACGGGAGTTTCTACCTATCAGCGAATTGGTATTGCCTATGCAAGTTTGGGGAAATTTGAAGCGGCGATTGAATTTTTGGAAAAAGCTGTTGAGTTGGAATACGATGATCAGACGGTTTTTGAGTTAGCAGCTCTGCTATTTGAACGAGAAGAATACCAAAAAGCAAATCTCTATTTCAAGCAGTTGGATACCATCAATCCTGATTTTGAGGGCTATGAATATGCCTATGCTCAGTCGCTTCATGTCGAGCATAAGATTGATGATGCCTTGGTTATGACTCAAAAAGGCCTGGCTAAAAATGATTTTGACGCCAATCTCTTGCTCCAGGCTTCTCAGTATGCCTATGAATTGCATGATGAGGCGGGGGCAGAAGATTATCTTCTACGGGCAAAAGAGGTAGCAGATGATAGTAACGAACTAGCTCTGCGCTTGTCCAATCTGTATCTTGAGCAGGAACGATTTGAAGAGGTTGTGGCTTTATTTGATGAAGAGGTAGATAACGTTCTAGCTCGCTGGAATGTGGCCAAGGCTTATCAAGCTCTAGAAAGAGACGATGAAGCTATTGAGCTTTACGATGAATTGGCTGGAGAATTTGCTGAGAATCCTGAATTTTTGGCTGATTACGTAGCGGTTTTACGTCAACTTGGTCGTTTGGATGAGGCAAAAGAGCAAGCTAGTCGTTATATCCAATTGGTGCCAGACGATTTAGCCATGCAAGAATTTTTGAATGAAGAGTAGGTTATGCAAGTAAATCGATTATTTCAATACAATACCTTAGGTGCCTTAATGGCTGGACTGTATGGCGGCTCCTTGACGGTTGGCGAATTGTTGGAACATGGTGATTTGGGCTTGGGAACCCTGGATTCCATTGATGGCGAGCTGATTGTCTTGGATGGAAAGGCTTATCAGGCCAAGGGAGCAGGGGAGAAACCAGAAGTGGTTGAAGTTCCTGCTGAGATGAAGGTTCCTTATGCAGCGGTCATTTTCCATGAAGCAGAAGTGATTTTTAAGCAACGCTTTGAAATGACCAGCGATGAATTGCATCAGCGGATTGAATCCTATTATGATGGGGAAAATCTTTTTCGCTCCATCAAAATCAAAGGGACGTTTTCACGGATGCATGTCCGCATGATTCCAAAATCGGCTTCTGATGTTCGTTTTGCGGAGGTGGCAAGTCGTCAGCCTGAGTATACCGCTGAGAATATTTCAGGTACCATTGTTGGTATTTGGACACCAGAAATTTTTCACGGGGTCAGTGTGGCTGGCTATCATTTGCATTTTATTTCGGATGATTTGACATTTGGCGGGCATGTCATGGATTATGTTATCTCAGAAGGAATGGTGGAAGTGGGGCCAGTAGATCAACTAGACCAACGCTTCCCAGTCCAAGACCGCCAATATCTTTTTGCTAAGTTCAATGCTAAGGAAGTTAGAGAAGATATTGATAAGGCGGAGTAGGCTTCAATACAGAAAAATCCATGAACTAGATTTTCATGGATTTTATTTTATCTTCAGTTGGGGTGACACGGAGGGTCTTCTGACCTCGGTAGGTCACAAAGCCTGGTTTGCCACCTGTTGGCTTATGGAGTTTTTTGGCTTCAATCATGTCGACTTGGACCAGATTGGAATGTCTGGCCTTGGAGAAGTAGGCAGCTAATTCAGCTGCGTCTGTCTTGACCTCGTCACTTGGGTCCAAGTTATCTGTGATGACCACATGACTACCAGGAATGTCTTTGGCATGGAACCAGAGTTCGCCTTTTTTGGCCATTTTGAAGGTCAACTCATCATTTTGCAGGTTATTTTTTCCTACCAGAATGATGGTTTTCCCGTCTGTTGCCAAGTAACGTTCAGGTTTCTGACGCTTATGGATTTTCTCACGATGACGGCGTTTGAGGTAGCCTGTTTCAATCAATTCCTCACGGATTTCATCGATTTCTGCCAGACTAGCCTGTCCCAGCATGGTGTCAACGGACTCCAGATAGACAATGGTCGACTTGGTCTCCTCAATCAAGTTGGTCAGGTGCTTGACCGCCTCCTTGAGTTTCTGGTACTTCTTGAAGTACCGCTGGGCATTTTGGCTAGGAGTCAAAGCCACATCCAACTCAATCTCCAGTTCCTTGCCCGTATAGTAGTTGTCTAACCGCACACTCGACTGGTCATTTGGCACTTGATGCAGATAGGTGGTCAGGAGCTCGCCCTTTTGCCGCACCAACTCCGCCGTCTCCGTATCCGCCAATTCCTGCTCCTGCTTGATTAGTTTCTTGCGATTTTTCTCCAACTCACTGGCTACCCGCTTGATCAGCTCATTGGCCTGCTGGGCCACCCGATCCCGCTCCGCCTTATCCTGATAGTAGAAGTCCAGCAGACTGCTCAGGCTCTCAAAGTGTGGCTGGTTTTCAGGGCTATTGGCAAATGGCAGAGCAGCATAGGATTTGTCTGTCAGGCTAGGCTGAGTTGCCTGGTCAAAAAAGGCACGGAAGTTCTTCAGGCGGTCTATCTGCAAATGATTGGCCAGTTCAGAAGCCGTATCCCGACCCAAACCTTGAAAGACCTGTTGGAGATTTTTTGGACTCAGTTCCTGAGTCGATAAGATTTCAAACAATTTCTCGTCAGACACCGTATAAGGATTGAGAGAATGCGTCTCCGGTGGACGAATATAGGTGGAGCCTGGCAAGATGGTTCGGTAGGAATTTTGCGAGAAACCAACGTGCTTGATAGCCTCAATAATCTTCTGTTCAGACTTATCTACCAAGATGATATTGCTGTGCTTGCCCATGATTTCCACAATCAAGGTTGCTTGGATATGGTCGCCAATCTCGTCCTTGTTGGACACCGAAAATTCTAAGATACGGTCATTGTCCAACTGACGAATCTCCTCGATAATGGCTCCCTGCAAGTATTTCCGCAGAATCATGGTAAAGGTATTGGGCACTTTTGGATTGGTAAAGTCCGACTGGGTCAGCTGAACCCGACCGAAAACCGAATGGGCGGACAGAAGCAATTTATGGCTCTGACGGTTGCTGCGGATGTTGAGGACAATCTCTTGTTCAAAGGGCTGGTTGATTTTCTGAATCCGCCCACCTTCTAAATTGGCCCTTAACTCAGCCGTCATGTGATGTAAAAAAAATCCGTCAAAAGACATGGTTTTCCTCTTTCTAATAGCTATAACTCAGTCTAGTATATCATAAATCAGTGACTTTTTAACGAAGGGGACTAAAAGAAGTATTCTTATATTTTTATAAATTATTGACAAATTCTTTAATTTATATTAAAATTGAAAATGGTTACAGAGTTATTAAATTTTTTAAGCTAGAAGTACCAACTAATAATTGAAATAAAAGGATGTTATCGCTTTAAGGCGAGCAGGAACCTATTTAAATGAATCGATACGATATATGTCGATTTCTTTTAAGTAGGTTCTTTTATTTTAAGTTTAAAGGAAAATTTATGATCATAAAGCGTGTATTAAATCATAATGCAGTCATAGCACAAAATAATAAGAACGTTGATATCTTGTTGTTTGGTAAAGGAATTGCATTTGGAAAGAAGGTCGGAGATGCGATCCCACCTTCTTCGATAGAAAAAAGTTTTTTGCTCAAGAATAGCGATAATATGAATCGCTTTACGGAACTATTTATCGATGTTCCTATTGAGTTGGTTTATGTTTGTGAGAAAATAATAAATTTAGGAAAGATAACACTTGGAAATCATTTTGATGAGATTATTTACATCAATTTGACAGATCATATCAATTCTAGTATAGAAAGACATAAGGAAGGAGTAGTCGTTACGAACCCTCTTAGATGGGAAATTGCCAAATATTATAAAGAGGAGTTTGAACTGGGGAAAAAAGCATTATCCATCATAAAAAAAGATTTACATGTCGAACTCCCAGTTGATGAAGCAGCCTTCATCGCTTTGCATTTTGTCAATGCGAATTTGGAAAATATTTTTCAAGAATCTTATCGTATTACTGGAATTATCATGAAGATTGAACAAATTATTCAAGACTATTATTCTACAGAATTCAATCAAGATTCTATTGATTACTACCGATTCATCACACATGTTAAGTTGTTTGCTCATCGTTTGGTAGAGGGGAATGAATACCATGATGAAGATGATGTGGATCTTTTAGAGTTAATGAAAAAGAAGTATCCAAGAGAGTACCAATGTGGAACTCGAGTAGCGGACTTTATTCGGTTAGAATATGATTATCTACTGAGTCCAAGTGAATTAGTCTATTTAATTGCTCACATTCGGCGTTTAACAAAAAATTTATCATAAGGAGTCTATTATGAAGTACAAGAATACTGCATTGGCAATCCTAGGGGCAGTCGGAGGAGAAAAGAATGTTCTTCGTGCAACCCATTGCGTTACTAGATTGCGACTGGAACTGAAAGATGAGAATATCGTGTCCGATGAACGTGTTAAATCCATTTCCGGAGTCATTGGCATTATGAAAAAAAATGGACAATATCAAATCATCTTAGGTAATGATGTAGCTAATTACTATAAAGAATTTACTGCATTAGGAAAATTTGATTCTGATTCAGTTCAACAGCTTAAAAAAGCAAATGTCTTAGAACAAGTCATCGAGTATATCGCTGGCTCTATGACACCACTTATTCCAGCTATGCTTGGTGGAGGTATGATAAAAGTTCTAGTCATTGTCTTACCGATGCTGGGGCTTTTAAAAGCGGATTCCCAATCAATTTCATTTTTAGCCTTTTTTGGAGATGCACCATATCACTTTATGCCGATTTTTTTGGCCTACTCAGCTTCACAAAAACTCAAAGTTACACCTGCTTTAGCTATGTCGGTTGCTGGTATTTTGCTACATCCTAATTTTGTTCAAATGGTATCTTCAGGTGATCCACTTCATTTTTTAGGTGCCCCTGTTACACCTGCTAGCTATGGTTCATCAGTTATTCCAATTCTTATTATGGTTTGGCTAATGAAGTATATTGAAGCTGTTTTTAACAAGGTCACTCCAGCTGTAACGAAAAGTTTCTTACAGCCAACCTTGGTCCTGCTTGTTTCAGGTTTCATAGCTTTAGTTCTTGTTGGACCTCTCGGCGTTATTGTTGGTGAAGGATTATCGCAATTGGTTGAACAAATGCATGGTGTAGCTGGTTGGTTAACTTTAGCAGTTCTTGGAGCAATCATGCCATTTATCGTTATGACCGGTATGCACTGGGCTTTTGCACCGATTTTCTTGGCAGCTTCAATCGCGACACCTGATGTATTGATTCTACCAGCGATGTTAGGTTCTAACTTGGCACAAGGTGCCGCTTCTATCGCAGTTGCATTTAAGAGTAAAAATAGTAACACAAAACAAATAGCCTTTGCAGCTGGATTTTCAGCTTTATTTGCTGGTGTCACTGAGCCTGCTTTATATGGTGTTACTCTAAAGTATAAAAAACCATTGTATGCAGCAATGATTGGTGGTGGTCTAGCAGGATTATTTGTTGGTTTGACAGGTGTAAAAGCATACCTCTTTGCAGTACCTTCTCTCATTGCTTTGCCACAATTTATTTACTCTGAAGCAGCTTCAAACATTACTAATGCTATGATTGCTGCGGCAATTTCAATTATTGTCACATTTATTTTGGCCTATTTCCTAGGTATTGATGAAGAAACGTCAACAGTTAATTTAGAAAAAGTAGCACCTGGCATTTCAAGTAGAAAAAATGTCTTCTCTCCTCTTTCAGGTCAAATTCTCCCTTTAGAAAAAGTAAATGATGCAACGTTTTCAAAAAAAATGCTTGGAGAAGGAGTTGCAATTATCCCTAAGGATGGAAAAGTCTATGCTCCATTTGACGGGACTGTTACCAGTCTTTTTCCAACAAAACATGCAATCGGTTTAACAAGTGATGAAGGGGTAGAGTTGCTTATCCACTTTGGATTAGAAACTGTCGAGCTAAAAGGAAGAGGTTTTGTAAGCCATGTTTCAGATGGGGAAAAAGTTGAAAAGGGTCAACTGATGCTGGAAGTGGATGTAGAAATGCTTGTCGCAGAAGGGTACGATATAGTGACTCCTGTAGTTGTTACAAATACACAGGAATATCTGGATGTTCTCTTGCTTTCGACAAAAGAGGAAGTCAACTATGCTGATGATTTATTAGCAGTCTTATAATTCGAGGAGGGTATATGTCAATTTTTCCAGATAATTTCTTATGGGGAGGAGCAGTAGCTGCAAACCAAGTAGAAGGTGCATATAATGAGGGAGGAAAAGGATTATCCGTTCAAGATGTTCTCCCCAATGGTGGACTGGGTGAAGCTACCCAAGAACCAACGGAGGATAATTTGAAATTACAAGCTATTGATTTTTACCATCGATACAAGGAAGATATAGCCCTGTTTTCAGAGTTGGGATTTAAGGTATTTAGAACATCAATTGCTTGGAGTAGAATATTTCCGAATGGAGATGAAGAATTTCCAAATGAAGAAGGGCTACAGTTTTATGATGAACTTTTTGATGAACTTCTAAAGAATGGTATAGAGCCTCTTGTAACTCTTTCTCACTATGAAACTCCCCTGTATCTGGCAAGGAAATATCATGGCTGGGTGGATAGAAAAATGATTCAATTTTTTGAAAAATTTGCTCGTACAGTTTTTGAGCGATACAAAGATAAGGTTAAGTACTGGTTGACATTTAACGAGGTCAATTCTGTCTTAGAATTGCCTTTTACAAGTGGTGGAATTGACTTGCCGAATGAAGAACTTTCAAAACAAGATTTATATCAGGCCATTCACCATGAACTTGTAGCTTCTAGTCTTGTTACCAAAATTGCTCATGAAATTATTCCTGACTGTAAGGTTGGCTGTATGGTCTTAGCTATGCCGACCTATCCAATGACACCCAATCCTGAAGATGTTTGGGCGGCTCATGCCTATGAAAATTTGAACTATTTATTTTCGGATATACATGTTAGAGGATATTATCCTAATTATGCCAAAAGATACTTTAAAGAAAATGGCATAAAGATTACTTTCGTGGAAGGTGATGAAGAGTTATTAAAAAATAATACGGTTGATTTTCTCTCCTTCAGTTATTATATGAGTATTACTCAGGCAGCAGATCCATCAAAATATTCATCTGGAAAAGGAAATATCTTGGGTGGTTTGGTCAATCCTTATTTAGAAGCTTCTGATTGGGGTTGGCAGATTGATCCAATTGGTTTAAGATTGACACTAAATCGTTATTATAATCGATACCAGATTCCTTTATTCATTGTTGAAAATGGTTTGGGAGCTAAAGATCAGCTAGTCAAGGATGAGGCTGGTGGTTTGACTGTTCATGACGATTATCGAATTCAATACATGCAAGAACACCTTTTACAAGTTGCGGAGGCGATACAGGATGGCGTAGAAGTCATGGGTTATACTTCTTGGGGCTGTATTGATTGTGTATCTATGTCTACCGCACAATTATCTAAAAGATATGGACTAATTTATGTTGATAGAAATGATGATGGAAGTGGCAGTCTAACTAGATATAGAAAGAAATCATTTTACTGGTATAAAGAAGTTATTCAATCCAATGGCAGTATCCTGAGCAATAGCTCAAAATAGACTCTTAAGGTATTAAAAAGTTTTCAGAAAATTTAATCAAAAGTATTGACAAAGACTGATGGATACCGTATAATCATCTGTAATCAGAAGAAGTAGTAAAGCAGAAGTCTTCAGGGAGCCTGTGGTGCTGAGAACGGGTGGCGGAGTTTTATGAAATGGGCTGATGTGCATTTATGTCTATTTTATGACGTCGTTAGTCGTGCTTGCCGTACCACCAGTACTGCCTTCACCCGACTGCCTAGTCCTAAAATGCCCTAAATTCACAAGGATTGTTTGGTATAGCATACTTTGCGTAGACTGTTTTGGCTGAGTACGAGGCAGGTCGACGCAGCTTATACTGGCGGTATAGCAAGGAGAGTTAACGAAGTAACTAGCCAAAACAGTCACGTAAATGAACTTAAAACAATGATAGTTCGGTCCGCACACCTTACAGTGCAACTCCTTGTTAGAGGAGATGAGATATGGGAGGATTCTAGACAATTCCCATAAGTGAGGTGGCACCGTGTCATTGACGCCCTCGCAGGTTGTTTTTTCCTGCGGGGGCTTTTCCATTGTCTTCGTAGAGTGCTTTTATATTGCGTCACGTTCGGCTTGCCTAACTTGAGTTATGTCTGCGCCTCCGTTCCTTATCTAAAAGCAATCTACTTTGACAATTATTAACAAAACGAGGTAATCATGATGAAACGATGGCGATGGTGGGATAATATATTGATGACGTAGAAATTGTATATTGTGTATTTTACGAGGAGAATGAATATGTTGAAAAATAAAAATTTACTTGCTACAATTGTTGCCCTTACTGTTATGGTAGTTGCTGCTTTGTTTATGACACAGAAAGAGCAGAACAATTCATCTACATCAACGGAGAAAGTTAAGATAGGGGTTCTTCAGTTTGTAACCCATGATTCACTAGATGAGATTTATAAGGGAATCAAGGCAGGACTTGAAGAAGGTGGTTATACCACAACGGATAATTTAGAAATTGATTTTATGAATGCTGAGGGTGATCAATCCCAAGTTCAAACCATGAGTAAAAAATTGGTGGACAATGGCAATGAATTATTGATTGGTATCGCAACACCTGCTGCACAAGGTCTTGCCAATGCAACCACAGAATTACCCATTATCATGGGGGCTGTAACAGATCCAGTCGGAGCCAACCTGGTGACGGATTTGAAAAATCCTGGTGGAAATATTACAGGGGTATCTGACCAAACACCAGTAGCAGACGCAGTTTCTCTCATTAAAGAAATTACACCAGACGCTAAAACTATCGGTGTCCTCTATTCTTCAAATGAGGACAATTCAAAAATTCAAGTAGCGGAATTTAAGGCAGCAGCAGAAGAGGCTGGCTATACTGTTCTTGAATATGCAGTTGCTTCTAGTAATGAAATTGCAGCGACAGTAGAGGTCGCAAGTAGTAAAGCAGATGTTCTCTTTACACCAGTAGACAACACAGTTGCCTCAGCATTTTCAACTGTCGTATCTGTGGCAAATAAAACCAAAACTCCGATTTTCACTAGCGTAGAAGACATGGTAGAAGGTGGAGGTATCGCATCTGTTACCCTTAGCCAATATGACTTGGGTGTGGCAACTGGTAAGATGGCTGCGAAAATTCTTGATGGTGCCAATCCAGCGGATACACCTGTACAAATCTTTAACGAGGGTACCGTTGTTGTCAACCAAAAAGTTGCTAAAGAATTAGGAATTACCTTGTCAGATGATGTGATTAGTAAAGCAAGCAAGGTTATCGAATAAGAGATAAGAGAAAAGGAAAAATATGATTGTATCAACAGTTTCACAGGCTCTTTTATGGGCTGTACTAGGTTTGGGAATATTCGTTACCTTTCGGATTCTGAATTTTCCTGATATGACGACAGAGGGGTCTTTCCCGCTTGGAGGAGCGGTTGCTGTTACCTTATTGACGCAAGGAGTTCATCCTATCTTGGCTACTCTAGCAGCAGTTCTTGTTGGCTGTTTGGCGGGCTTTGTCACAGGCTTGCTTTATACCAAGGGGAAAATTCCCACTCTTCTAGCTGGTATCTTGGTCATGTCTTCCTGTCACTCTGTCATTCTATTTATCATGGGTAGGGCAAATCTAGGCTTACTGAATACCAAACGTTTACAAGATTTCCTTCCTTTTTCTGAGCAAGTCAATGGTCTCTTGCTAGGTCTAGGTAGCCTAGCGGTGGTGATTGGTGCCTTGATGTTCTTCCTCTATACTCGCCTTGGACAGGCCTTTATTGCAACAGGGGATAATCCAGATATGGCACGCAGTTTTGGTATCAATACAAGTCGAATGGAGTTGCTAGGCCTTGTTCTTTCAAATGGGATCATCGCTCTTGCAGGTGCCTTGATTGCACAACAAGAAGGCTATGCGGATGTGTCGCGTGGTATTGGAGTCATTGTGGTCGGTATGGCTAGTCTGATTATCGGTGAGGTAATTTATGGTAACCTTACTATGTTAGAACGATTCTTGGCCATTGTTGTCGGAGCGATTTTCTATCAGTTCTTAATTTTGGTGGTCATTTCCCTCGGGATCAATACCAGCTACCTCCGTATTTTCTCGGCCATGATTCTGGCAACTTGCCTCATGGTTCCTGAGTTGAAAAATAAACTTCTGAAAGGAGCCAGTCTGTCACGATGAAAGCAATTGTTGAATTAAAAAATGCCACCAAGGTGGTGACAAACGGTTTTGATGAAGAACGTGTGATTTTGGAC